>DATNBQ010000475.1:0-13165 GCA_035571955.1 Urbifossiella sp.
TGGTGCTGATGCACGAGATTGGGGCGTTCAGGCGGCCGAAGGTGTCACTGGGACCGCCCAGGCACGCCGCGCAACTGGCGTCCCCGATCTTCGCGCCGGCGTTCAAAAAGATGTCGCGCAGCGACTTGCCGCCGATCTTCTCCGTATCGAGCCCGCGGGCCACTTCCGTCGTCGCCGGGACCACGAAAGTGTCGATCTTTACCGACCTGCCATTGAGCAGTTCGGCCGCGGCGCGGAAATCGGTCAGCTTGCCGCCCGTGCAGGAACCGATGTAGGCGCGATCGAGCTTGGTTCCCTTCACTTCAGATACGAAGGCCCGGTTGTCTGGCGAATGCGGCTTGGCGATGACCGGCTCCAGTTTCGCAACGTCGTAGACTCGCTCGGAGAAGAATTTCGCGCCGGCGTCCGTGTAGACCGCGGTGTAAGGCTTCTGCCCGGCGTTCCGCTTGTTCACGTAATCGAGCGTGACCTGATCCGGAGCGATAATCCCATTCTTGCCGCCGGCCTCAATGGCCATGTTGCACATCGTCATTCGTTCTTCGATGTTGAGCGCGAAGATGCCGTCGCCGTCAAATTCCATGGCGCGGTAAGTGGCCCCGTCGACGCCGATGTCGCCGATCACGGTAAGGATCAGGTCCTTGGCCATGAGGTATGGCGGGAGCTTGCCGTGGAAGACGAATCGCATGGTGGGCGGTGTCTTGAGCCAGAGTTTGCCGGTGCCGAGCACGAAGCCGGCGTCGGTGTTGCCGATGCCGGTGGCGAATTCGCCGAACGCCCCGGCCGTGCAGGTGTGGCTATCGGTGCCGAGCAGCACCTCGCCCGGCCGCGTGTGCCCTTCCTCCGGCAACGCGATGTGGCAAACGCCCTTATAGTGTTCCGAGCCGACGTCGTAGAAGTATTTGAGGTCCTGTTCCTTGGCGAAGGCCCGCAGCACGTCCACGTTGCGATTGGCCATTGGGTCGTGCGTGAAGATGTAGTGGTCCGGAATGACGACGAGTTTCTCGCGGTCCCAGACTTTGGCGTTGGGGCCGAATTCCTTTTTGAAGATGCCGAAGGTGCCGGGCCCACAGACGTCGTGGGTCATGAGCACGTCGACGTTCACCCAGACGTTCTCGCCCGGTTCGACGCGGTCTTTGCCGGAAGCCCGGGCGAGGATCTTTTCGGTCATGGTACTGGCGGCAGACATTTCATCTCCCAGATGCTTAGCCGCGACCCAACGGGCAGCACGCAAGTTACGCGCTGCCCGTTGGGTCGCGGCTACGCCTATTTTATCAGAATCCGCGGCCGGAGATGGCGACGAAGGCAATGGCCGCCGCCACGATGGCGATGCCGGCGTAGCCGACTTGCGTGATCCGCCAGGCCCGGCGATCATCGGCATAGGCGCGGCGCGTCCAGGCCACCGCGGCCTGGTCGTCCATGAGCCGCTGGAAGACGCCGGTGACGAATGCCTGCCGGTGCGGCTTGTCGCCGGTGCCGGTGAGGTAGCAGCCGCCGAACAGCGGCAGCCCTTCCAGATCCTCGGCATCCTGGCTTTGTCCCTTGCCGGCCGGCACCCGCGCCAGGATTGTCGCGAACCGCGGCACCCGCCGCTGCACTTCCCGCAGCATCAGGTACAACTCCCGATTCGGGTGCGAACCATCCGGGCGAGCCGCCTCAATCTCGAAGCGCAAGGCACCCATCACCCAGACCGGCACGATCGCGTGGGCAATCCACTGGATGCCCCATTGGATGAGGGTCGCGTTGTCCTTGACGATTTCGGAACGGATGGGCAAAAGTGGAATGCGCTGGCCGATGCGCTGTTTGAGTTGGTCGGGGCTGAAGCCGGCGCGGAACTGGCCGAAGCCGCG
This sequence comes from Urbifossiella sp., assembly GCA_035571955.1. Taxonomy (GTDB): domain Bacteria; phylum Planctomycetota; class Planctomycetia; order Gemmatales; family Gemmataceae; genus Urbifossiella. The sequence continues at coordinate 1,848 of DATNBQ010000475.1, forward strand.
CGCCACTTCGAGATCGCAGATGGCGGCGATGGTCGGATAATGCATTTGCAGGGCGTCGCGAGCGATGGCTAGATTGCCGGCGAGTTCGCGGGCGGCGGCCTGAGCCACCACTTCGGAATCGCCCATCGCCCACGGCGCCAGCACCAGCATCCCGTTGATCGGGCAAAGCGGCCAGCGATCCTGGCGGATCAAGTTGCACAGGAACTTGAGTTCCCGTTCGCCGGTGCGAAGCACTTCGGTGCGAATGGAGAACGGCTGCCCCGCGGACTTCGTTGTCGAGCGGTGGATTTTCGCGCCCAGCACTTCGAGGCGGTCTTGCTGAACCTCGGTGAGTCCTTGCTTGCTTTGCAGCCGGTGCAAGCCGTCCCATTCGTGCTTTTCGCTCGGGCTCAGGCCGAATTGTTCGGCGTCGCCGCTGGAGCCGCCGAAACTGATGGTCCCGGTCGGGTCGTTGGCCTCGGCGCTGCCGGCGGCGGGGGCGAACTTGGTGTCGCCGTTGACCGCGTTGCAAAGGTAACTCCATCCGGTGGCGTCTGGTACAGTGACGAAGACGCAGTAGGGGTCGAAGCAGGCGTAGACAACGATGCGCGAGCCGGGCGCCGTGGGGACGCGGTACTGGAAGTTCCACCCGGATGCGCGGAAGATCGAATCCATGGCGCCGCTGGGCCGGCCGAGAACGAGGAAGAGCGGCGGCGCGGCTTCGGAATCGTTGATGCGGATGCCGGCCGCCTCGAGTTCGAGCACCGCCGCCTTCCACGACCGCTCCAGGTCCGGGAATTCGGACGATTCGTCGTCGGCCGCGAATAGCTTGTAGAGGCCGTAACCGACCCAGCAAAGGGCGTAAATGACGAGGAAAACCAGGTCGAGCCAGTACGGAATCAGGTCCGGCGGCGTCTTCTTCTGCAGGTAGTTGTTCAACTCGTTCGTCCACCGCCAGCCGCTGGACTGGAGCAGATACAGGCCAGTGAGCACCATACCGAGCAGGATGAGGTGCAGGCCCCAGCGCATCCACCGCGGCCAGTTGCGCAGGTCGGCCGCATCCGAGAAGATCGGCAACAACATGCCGAGCCCCTGGCGGAGGCGGGTGAAGAACGACGAGATGAAGGTGAGAAGGTTCATAAGGAGCAGCGAGGCTTAAGAGGTATTCGGTTCATTTTTTCTTGGCAAGTCGTTTGATGGTGACCTTGCCGCGATCGAAAACCTGCATCTTCATCTCGTAACCATTCAGTAGTCTCATTCCAAGGAGCGGATCGGATTCGGCCTCATCGACGAGGACCCTCCGCGGTTTGCCGTCCCATATAAGCTCGGCTTCGTACACGTCGAAATTCGAACACTTCCATCGGCAAGCTTCACTCGATCCACGGATTGCCAGCGAAGACCCAAGGACCGGATTAAGTCCGGTGGCAACGTTAAACTCGCCGTATAGCCCGTATCGATGACAGCTTTAATTCGGAGCTTTCGTCCGTGCGACCCCTTCACGGTCAGGTGGAGATGTCCCTCGTTTGAATCGACCGCTCCGGTCATCATGGGGCGTTCCACCGTTCATCCCGACCGCCGAAACGATGCACGAAGCGAAAGCCGACTCGCACCATCCAGATTTGAGCATCCGGTATCTGCTTTCGCAACTGTTGGCAAGCCGTCAACTCGTCGGGATCAATGGTATACTCACCGCTCTCGATGTCGATGGCCGCGAACTTTCCTTTATCCTCGGGACGAAGTCGAGGAAGAATGTCGCGCTCGTAAATGGCATCGCCGCGGCGCGCGAATTCCTCTTTGCTGTAACGCCGCATTGTGGTTGCCATAACTGCTCCGTTACTTGAGGGGGCATCGATCATTTTACACCCCCGCGGCTTTTCGCAACGTCTCGGCCTTGTCCGTCTTCTCCCAGGTGAATTGCGGCAGTTCGCGGCCGAAGTGGCCGTGGCGAGCCGTTTCGCGGTAGATCGGCCGCCGCAAATCGAGCATGCCGATGATTCCCTTCGGCGTTAGCTCGAAATTCTCGCGGATCAGGTCGACGAGTTTCGCTTCCGGAATCTTGGCGGTGCCGCTCGTGTTCACCCAGATGTTGAGCGGGTCCGGGTGGCCGATCGCGTAGCTCAGCTGCACCTCGCACTGGCTGGCCAGCCCGGCCTTGACGATGTTCTTGGCGATGTAGCGGCTGATATAAGCGGCGCTGCGATCGACCTTGGTGGGGTCCTTGCCGCTGAAAGCGCCGCCGCCGTGCCGGCCGCGACCGCCATACGTATCCACGATGATCTTGCGGCCGGTCAAACCGCAATCGCCGTGCGGGCCCCCAGTCAGGAAGCAACCCGTCGGGTTAATGTGGCAAGCGATGTCGTTGGCCCCGAGCTTCTGGTTCTTCGCCCCCGGCACCATCATCACCAGCTTTCCCTTGATCAAGTCGGGGCGGTCGGCGCTGAGCACCGGCTGAATGATCTTCTCGATCACTTCTTGCCGGGCCGCGTCCGTGAAGTAATCCGTCTTGTCGTTGCAGACCATCACCGAGCGATCGTGCTGCGTGGAGAGCACGACAGTATGAATGCGGTTGGGCGTGCCGTCGGCGTTGTATTCGACGGTCACCTGGCTCTTGGCGTCGGGGCGGAGCCACTTCAATTTGCCGTTCTTGCGAAGTTCGGCGTGGTGGGCGACGAGCCGGTGCGACAGGTCGATCGGCAGCGGCATCAGCGTCGGCGTTTCGTCGCAGGCGAAGCCGAACATCAAGCCCTGGTCGCCGGCCCCGCCGACATCGACCCCCTGGCTGATGTGCGGGCTCTGCGCGTGAATCCGGCAATCGACCTGACAGGCATCCGCCGTGAAGCCGATCTCCTCGCGCTCGGCCTGGTCCTTGGCCACGTAACCGATCTCGCGGATCACTTCGCGCACCAACTTATCCACGGCTTCGCGGGTCAGGTTCGCTTTGGTCGTAATTTCGCCGGCGACCACGGCCAGGTCCGTGGTGACGAGCGTCTCGCAGGCGACGCGGCTCGCCGGGTCCGCCGCCAGGCAGAAATCGAGAACCGCGTCGCTGATCTGATCGGCCACTTTATCCGGGTGACCCATCGACACGGATTCGCTCGTGAACAGGTAATGTTCGGCCACGGCAGTCATCCTGAATATGGGGAATGTTGCCGTTTGTTATAAGGCGGAGGGATGCAAAGAAAAAGCCCACCCGTTTATAGCGGGTGGGCTGGAGAAGCATAATTCGCTCGGGGGGCGATCAGCATATGCGATTCTTGGGTGGCACCGGCTTCCAGCCGGTGCAAGTAACGACACACCGGCTGGAAGCCGGTGCCACCCAAGAAGGTCAAACCCTCCAGAGAATCTGGTTACACCCCGAGTGGGCTGGCAACGGGTGGGCTGCTTTCACTTCCCGGCAACATTGGTCGTCGCGGCCAGGGCGGCGACCATCTTCGGGAACGATTCCGAGATCTCGGCGCCGGCTTCCACGATCACGCGCTTCTCTTCCACGAACGGCTTGCCGTCGATCGCGATTTCGGCCCGCACGTCGTAGAAGTATTTCTGACCGGGTTCGAGCGCCGGCGTAAAGAACGAACGCTCGGTCCCGCGTCCCGGCGTCTTCTGGCCGTCGACGAAGATGGTCGCGCCGGCCGGCACGGTGAACTTGAGGCTCGCGCCGCCGCTCTTCTTGGGAGTCATCGGCGTAGTGGTGTCCGGCTTGGCTTCCGGAATCACGGTCGTCGGGGGAACGGTCCGGTAGCTGCCGGGGTAGTAGTACGGCGCTGCGCCGGTCATGATCGGAGTCGCATAGGCCGGGTAGGTGGGGTAGAAGTAAGGGATGCCGCTGAAGCCGCTGTAGCCGCCGCAGCCGTAGCTGTATCCGCCGCAGCAACCGTAGCCGGAACTGTAGGCGTATCCGCCGCAGCAACCGTGCGAGCGCTTGTGGCCGAGGAAGCCACCCCCGCCGCAGCATCCGGAAGCGTAGCCGCCGCAGCAGCCGTAGCTGGAACTGTAGGCGTAGCCGCCGCAGCAACCGCGCGAACGCTTGTGGCCGAGGAACCCACCCCGGCCGTTGCACGATCCGTAGCAACTGCTGGCATAACCCGTGCAGCTATAACCGGTACATCCGGTGCAGCCGCCGACCACGACTGGCACGGCCGGTGCAGCAACGGCTACTGCCGGTTGGTCCGCGCCGGCGGTCCCCGTTCCGCCGCCAATCGCCGCCATTAAAACGATGCTGTACATCCCCGACCTCCCCTGGTGCGTCTCGTGAAGTGAAGCGGTGAGCTCCCGCCCAGTCGATGTTAGTTTCGGGAGGATAGAGCGTCAAAGGCAATTTGCGGAATCTGGGTTGAGTTGCATCAAGTCCCGACCGTTAAGACCGGAACCGGTCTACGGATTAGCCGCGGTAGGGCGACTCCTACCGAGAAGTTAGGGTTGGGATGTTCCTCAAGCCATCACCTCGAGAAGTTTTCGTTTTTTCAGTGGCGGCATGGACCGCCGGGGCGTTACCATTCAAAAACTGTAACTTCCGAAAAAAGTTGTTTACCTTTTGGAATTTTCACTTTAGAATCGCGGGAAGTCGGCATTTCATCTCGTTCCTGTCTTATCTGGAGACTCGCATGCCCAGGATCCATCGCAAGACATCGGGGTTCACCCTGATCGAACTGTTGGTGGTGATCGCGATCATCGCCATCCTGATCGGTCTTCTTCTGCCGGCCGTGCAGAAGGTTCGAGCCGCCGCGGCGCGCAGCACCTGCCAGAACAATCTGAAGCAGATCGGCGTGGCCGTTCACAACTTCCAGGTCACCTATGGAAAGGTGCCCCTCGTCGAAAGCACCGCCAATGGGGTGACGGCCAATTACGGTACCGTCCAGAACCCGACGGGGACCTCGGGATCGATCTTCTACTATCTGCTTCCCTTCATGGAACAGAACCCGCTGTATCTGCAGCTGAATGGCAACTCGATGAACGCCACGAATATCGTCGTCAAGAACTTCATCTGCCCGTCGGACCCCTCGGTCCAGAATGCCGGGACATACGGCGGCTGCGGGGTAATGAACGGCGACAACATTCAGCGCGACAACTACGGGTCATCCTGCTATGCAGCCAATGTGATGGTATTCGAGCCGCGCGGCACCCGTTCGGTGGAAGTCGCCATGCCCGATGGCACGGCCAACACTGTCATGATGGCCGAGCGCTACAAGAACAACTCGCCGACCAGCGGCGGCTGCACCTTGCCCGCATGGGCTTGGAACACGCAGATCAATGGCGGCGACCCGTGGTCCAGCCCGACCTTCGGCGGCCAGAACGACGGCCTCGGCAACCTCAACGCCGGCGGCGCGATGTTCAACAACGGCGGCGTAGGATTCCAGGCTGGGCCGACCGTGCAAACCGCCAACTGGTACGTGACCCAGGGCGGCCACCCCAGCACCATGCAGGTCGGCCTTGGCGACGGCAGCGTGAAAGGCGTGAGCCAGAGCATGAGCGTCGTCACCTGGACGAACGCCTGCACGCCGAACGACGGCACCCCGCTCGGCAGCGACTGGCAGTAAAAAAGCAACCCGCCGTTGCTTCAAGCCCACCCATGACAACGGGTGGGCTTCTTTTATTTAATCTTCAACTCGGCCAGGCGATTCCGGGCCGTTTCCAGCCATGTTGCATTCGGGGGCGCCAGCACTATTGCCTGTTCGAGTTGCACGATTGCCTCGGCCGGCCGGTGCAGCGAGACGAGCGCATCGGCCAGTTCCACGCGAATCTCGCCCTGGTCCGGCGTACAGGCCACGGCCTTTTCCAGCGCCGCCGCCGCTTCCTTCAACTTCCCCAGATGCTTGAGCGCCTGGGCCTTGTAGTGATGCGCGAAGCCGTAATCCGACTTGAGTTCAATGGCTCGGTTGGCGGCATCCACGGCGCCCTGGAACGACGCGCGTGCCCGCTCCTTTTCACCCTGCCGCGCCAGCATCGTGCCCTTTTCCAGAAGCACGAGGCTGAGGTAATAGTGGACCTGCACCTTGTCCGGGTCGAGTTGGCCAGCGCGGCGAACGGCCGCTTCGCCACCTTCGAAGTCGCCCATTTTCGTCTTCAGCCGCCCGAGCATCAGTTGCACCACGACGTCGTCCGGGAATTCCTTTCCCACGGGCTCCAGTAGCCGCAAGGCGTCCGCAAATTGTCCCGCCGTTGCCAGATCGTCGGCGATGCGCAGAACCTCGCGCCTCTTCACAGCCCGCGCCTTGTACTTCGCGACGACGGGGTCGGGCCATTCCACATCGGCCGCGAGCCGATCGGATTCGGCCTGGCACTTCGCGGCCAGTTGCTCTTCCCCAAGGCGCAGATAAACGACCGCCAGCTGCACTCGCGCTCGCTTCTGCGTGTACGGGCTTTCCCGGGACGCTTCGAGCAATGTCCGCGCCTTGGCGAGATCGCGCTGAGCAATGGCGAGAAGGGCATTGTCGTAGCGGACGCGGGGATCATCCGGCATGCGGGCGGCGGCTTCACGCAGATGCGGTTCCGCCTCCGCGGCTCGCCCCAGCAGGAGCAATTGTTCGACCAGCACCAGTCGCCGCACTACGCTCGCTTCGCCGCGGCCGTTGCTGATGGCCCGCTCCAGGATTGGCAGCGCCGCGTCGCGGTCGCCTCGGTTGATCAAGATCATGGTGAGCAGCGATGGCCACAGGTCGCTCTTGGGATCGAGCTTGTCGGCCTGTTGGAAGCAGATGAGGGCCTCGTCTTCGAGTTCGTTGGCGAAGAAGATTTCGCCGAGTTCGCCCCAGGCGACGGCGGAGCGCGGCTTGTCGAGCACGCGATCGCGCGCGACGCGAACGGCCCGCGACACCGCGGGTTCCATCTCGGCTTCGGTGGGCGATGGCGGCACGGGCCCGGATGGGCGCAGCCACATCCACCCGGCGCCGACGGCCGCGAGCGCGAGTACGACCAGCGCGGCATAGCGCCGCCAGCGCGGGCCGGGCGAGGGGGAAATGGATGGCATCTCGTCACGCGGAAGTGGGCGCGAGTACCCACCTTTAGTACGAACCAAAATGACATTGCGTTCGGAAAGCCGCAACGCGATCACCGCTGGGCCGCGGTTACGCCTATTTCTTGGCCGTCGCCCGCTGCTTGATCGGCCGATGCGGCCCGGACGGCGGCGGCCGCTTCCACGGCCGCGCCGGCGTCGCGATCGGGTGCTTGCTCAACACCTCCACCTTCCAGTGATGCTCGACCTTCGGATCCTGGCCGGCCTTGTCCGTGTACCACCACCACGCCATCAACTGCAAGCCGTCGATGTTCGTCGGCCGATCCTTCGGCAGGATTTTCAACGACCGCTCCACATCGAGATCAGTGACGACGAAGTCGCCCGATTCCGTGCCGAAGCAGATAAACGGATCCTCGCCGGAGTCGAAGACGCCGACGCCGCCGGACATGTCGGCCCCGACCCAGCCGAGCCCGTCGATGAAAAACTCAGGCTTCACGTGGTACTGGCCATTGAGTTCGAGTTTCCCCTTCTCGGGCGCTTCGGAAACTGCCCAGCGGCCATAAAGCAACCGGGCCGGGATGCCGTTGGCCCGCAGCACCCGCGCGAATAGCCACGACAGGCCGCCGCAATCGCCTTTGCCCACTTCGATCACGTCGACCGTGGGGTTCGGATACAGGTAGGTGAAGTGGGTCGAGATGTACAGGAACGCCCGGCGCGCCAGCGCCATGTCGGTTTCGTTCGGCATCCGGTGTAGCTGCGACCGCCTCAGGAATTCGAGGAAGAGCTTCGTTTTCATGTCGGTCGCGGACTGCGTGAAGAGTGCATGCGTCTCGGGAGCGAGGTGGATTTTGCCGGGCGGTTGATTGGCGCGGCGCGGCACCAGCCGGTTGGTGTACAGCGTCATCTCGTAGGTGGCCGTGGATGTGACGCCCAGGGGATGGTTGCGGATGCGCTCCATGACGACGGGAATCCGATGCGGCCCGAAGTCTTGCACGGTGATGGGGTCGGGTTCGAAGGTGCGTTTGATGTCGCGTTGCCGCGGCAACTCCGGCGCCTGGGGCGGCAGCACCACCCACTCGCTCACCCCGCCCCCTTGCCGCGACAATTTCATGCTCATCACGGCCTTGATGCGCTGCACCGGCGAATGCTCCAGCACGTAGCCGTGCGTGTATTCGCCGGGGCTGACGGCGACCCAGTGCAGCGTCTCGCCCTTGGTCCGCAGTTCGGTAAGCCGCTTGTAGGCGGCATGATTCGGATTGCTCGCGGCGATGCCGTTCTTGTCGTCGATGAGGAACCAGTCGCCTTGCGAAGTGAACGACAGGCAGCGGACGCCGATGCGGTTCTTGGCGCGCCCGGCCAGCTGATCCGTGAGGGCTTTCGGCAGCCCCTGTTCGAAAAAACCCTGGTCGAAAAGGATGGCCCAGCCGCCGGTCGGAGCGAACGCGATCGAGCGGATGGCGCGGTTCGCTTTTTGGGCTTTCTCAAGGTGCTCGACGAGTTCCTTCGGCAAACCGTCGTGGACGAATTCGTTCTTGTCGAGAAGGAGTATCCAGCCGCCTTGCGGCCGGAACGCCAGGCCGCGGAAGCTCCGCCTGGCCTTCCACAGGTCGGGAATCTTGGCGCTGAGCGCGGGAGCGATGTTCGAGTAAATGATGCCGTTGTTGGCGAAGAGAAAGGCCCAGTTGCCGTGGCAGTTGAAGGCCAGGCTGCCGAGGCTTTTGTGCTTGCCGAGGGCGCGGGCGACATCGCCGCCTGGGTAGCTGGCGGCGAGAGCGTCGTTGCCGTGAATGATGAACCAGTCGCCGTGAAGGAAGTCGGCGGCGGACGCAACCGCGGGAGCGAATATGAACGCCAGGGCGAGCAGGCATCGGTTCATGGTTCGCTCCCACTCGCCGCCTTCCAGCCAGTGTCGCATTGCTAGCAACGGCTGGAAGCCGGTGCCACCCAGAATTGCTACTCCTTCGTTTCCGGGGCGGTTTCCTCGATCCGCATGCCATAGAAGGAACGCCAGACGAAAAGCGCCGAAATGGCGAGGAACGCAACGGCCAGCCAGCTGCGCATGGCCGAGTCGCCGGCGTGGGCTAGCGAGACCGCCACCTCCACCGCCAGCAATCCGAATAGCGTCGTGAACTTGATAATCGGGTTCAAGGCAACGCTGGAAGTATCCTTGAACGGGTCGCCGACCGTATCGCCGACCACCGTGGCATCGTGGAGCGGCGTTCCCTTCGCCTTCAATTCCGTCTCGACGATTTTCTTGGCGTTGTCCCAGGCGCCGCCGGCGTTGGCCATGAAAATCGCCTGATACAGGCCGAACAGAGCGATCGAAATCAGGTAGCCGATGAAGAAAAACTCGTCGAGGAACGCAAACCCGAGCGTCGAGAAGAAGACCACGAAGAAGATGTTGAACATCCCTTGCTGAGCGTACTTCGTGCAGATGCCGACGACCTTCTTCGAGTCCGCGGTGCTCGCCTTTTCGGACGATTCCAGGTTGATGTTGGCCTTGATGAACTCGACGGCGCGGTAAGCGCCGGTGGTCACGGCTTGCGTGCTCGCCCCGGTGAACCAGTAAATCACCGCGCCGCCGGCAATCAGGCCGAGCAGGAACGGCGGGTTCAAGATCGACAGGTTGTTCACCAGCGCCGGGTTCAGCTTGTCGGTCAGGTTCACGATGATGGCGAAGATCATGGTGGTGGCGCCGACCACGGCCGTGCCGATGAGCACCGGCTTGGCGGTCGCCTTGACCGTGTTCCCCGCCCCGTCGTTCTTCTCCAGGTTGTCCTTGGCCGTGTGGAAGTCCGGAGCGAAGCCAAACTGGCTCTGGATCTCCGACTCGATGTTTGGCAAGGTTTCGATCGTGGAGAGTTCGTAAACGCTCTGGGCATTGTCCGTGACCGGGCCGTAGCTATCGACGGCGATGGTGACGGGGCCCATGCCGAGGAACCCGAAGGCGACGAGACCGAAGGCGAACACGGCCGGCGCCAGCATCAAGCCGCCGGGTGTGCCAGGGATCACCGGAGAAATCGTGAGGCTCATCCAGTAAGCAATTCCCATGAGCCCGAGAATGGTGATGCCGATCCAGTAGGCGGAGAAGTTGCCGGCCACCAGGCCGCTCAGAATGTTCAGGCTCGCCCCGCCTTGTCTGGACGAGATCACCACTTCCTTGACGTGGGCCGAGTGGGTGCTGGTGAACACTTTCACCAGTTCCGGGATGATCGCACCGGCCAGCGTGCCGCAGGTAATGATGGTGGAGAGCTTCCACCATAGCGAGCCGTCGCCGCCCAGGTTCGGGATCAACAGGAACGACACGAAGTACGTCAACGCCACCGAGACCAGCGACGTCAGCCAGACGAGGAACGTCAGCGGCAGTTCGTAATTGAAGCTCTTTTCGTTGGCGTAGGTGGCCTTCGCGCGGGCTTCGTTGATGAAGTAGGAGGCCCCCGAGGCGATCACCATCATGACGCGCATCATGAAGATCCAAACGAGTAACTGGACCTGCACCTTGGGTTCGGGGACGGCGAGGAGGATGAAGGAAATGAGGGCGACGCCGGTGACGCCGTACGTTTCGAAGCCATCCGCCGAGGGGCCGACGGAGTCGCCGGCATTGTCGCCGGTGCAGTCGGCAATGACGCCGGGGTTGCGAGCATCGTCTTCCTTGATCTTGAAGACGATCTTCATGAGGTCCGCGCCGATGTCGGCAATCTTGGTGAAGATGCCGCCGGCGACCCGCAGCGCCGCCGCCCCCAGCGACTCCCCGATCGCGAAGCCGATGAAGCACGACCCGGCGTAATCCCCCGGAACGAACATCAGGATGATGAGCATGAGGAGCAGTTCAACGGAGATGAGGAGCATGCCGATGGAGATGCCGGCCTTGAGCGGTATGGCGTAGCAGGGATAGGCCTTGCCGGTAAGGCTGGCGAAGGCGGTGCGGCTATTGGCGAACGTGTTGACGCGGATGCCGAACCATGCCACGCCGTAACTTCCCAGGATGCCGATGACGCTGAACGCCAGGATGATGCCGACCTTGGTGTCGTCGAACTTCAGGAGGAACTTGAAGTAATAGAGGATGATCACCCCGATGAAGAGCCACAGGATAAAGAGGAATTTTCCCTGGGTGAACAGGTACGTTTTGCACGTCTCATAAATCAGTTCGGACACTTCGAGCATCGACTTGTGAACGGGCAGGTTTTTCAGTTGCGAATAGACCGAGAGGCCGAAGCCGAGGCCGATGACGGAGACGACCAACCCAGAGAAGAGCAGGTTCTTGCCGCCGATGCCGCCGAGGAATTCGGCGGAATTCAGGTCGGGAAGAATCAGGTTGGCTTCGCCGCCAGCGGTGTGCTTTTCGGGGGCCGTGCTGTCCGGAGGCCCCATTTTCGCCTCGGTGGCGAAG
>DATNBQ010000476.1:0-6322 GCA_035571955.1 Urbifossiella sp.
TCAGGATGCCGTTGAGGCCGATGTTCAAGACGCGGACGCCGTGCGGCAAGCCGCGCACTTCGACCGGCACGCGGCCCTTGAAGTCGCCGCGCCGCTGTACATCGACGATCAGCCGGCTTTCGTGCCCCGGCCGGATTGCCACGGAAGGCTGCCGCGTGGTCGTGACGATGTCGCCGGGATCGAGCAACTTCGGCGTTCCGCCAATCGCTTCATGCACCACTTCCTTGCCGTCGATCGCTGCGGTGGCCTTGAGCTTGATCATTGTTCCCTTGGGAACACTCGCCGTTGCCTCGGCGAAGAGGGCGATCGACGTGCTAAGTTGGCTCGCATCGATCGTGGTCGACGGCGCGGAGAAGCCGGGCGGCAGCCCTTCCAACCGCACGCGGATTGGGCCTTCGAAGCCGTCCGTACGCGTCGCGTTGATGCCGACAGGAATGGCGCCGCCCTTCCACACGGCGGGGGCAGTCGGCGTGAAGCTGATGGAGAAGTCCGGCCGCGGCGGCCGCACCGTGAGCCGATAGGCATGGGTCGGACCGCCGGCGCCGCGGGCATCGCTGACCCGCGCTTGATATGTGCCATCCGCCGGCACGTCAAAGAAGAGTAGCGAATCCTTGCCGTAGGCCGGTCCGCCGTCGTCATTGCGGTAATCCAGGGCGAAGGTCGGCAGCCCGTTCGGCGGAAAGATGCTCCCCGGCGGATGGAATTCCACCTTGTACATGGGGCAGCCCTGGGCGTGGGCGTTTGGGGTGGTGCCGAGGTAGCCGAGCCGACGCCCGCCGGACTGATAGAACTGGCAGTCGTCGTCGGGCCCTTTGGGCAAAGCGATGACGCGCATCAGTTCGCCGTCGGCGTAGAGGTAATCGTCGATGCCGATTTCGTCCCACGATTCAAGGCGGATGCCGGGGCTGGCGGCGTCGTGATCGCGGAAGGTGCTATAGAGCCGCGACGTGCAGCGGAGGACGGCGCGCCGCACCGGTTTACCGGCGGCCTCGAGAATTTCCAACACCGGATCGACGGGCGAACCGGCCCGGCGGGCCGCCACTTCCAGAAGCAAGCGCTCGCCCTTTTTGCCGTGGAAGCGAATGATCTGGGCGTCGCGCGGCTTGAGCAGGATGCCGTCGGCAGCGCCGGGCACGCGAATCTCCGTGCCGCCGGCCGGATCGACCACGACGGATGCGAACTCATCGACGAGCACCGATGCATTGCCGAGCGGCGTTTCGCCGATCTTGGAAAGCGGCAGCGGCATGCGCGAACCGGGCTTCGCATCGGCCGGCACTGCCAGTGATATAGCCGCGGTGGAACCGAGGTTGACGCCATCGACGTGAACGCGGGTGGTTCTGCCGCGTTGGGCCGCGAGTGGAAAGACGCCGGTAATGACGGGCACGTCGCCGATGTGCAGGCGGTAAGCCATGTTGGTGGCGCCGCGATACTCGCGATCGCGGATGCCGAGGGAATAACTTCCGGCGCGAGCCGCCGTGTAACCTAGCACGGAGTTTCCTTCGGCCAGCACCTCGCCGGCGGCATCGGTGAGCACGAGCACGGGATCGAGCTTCGAGCCGAGTTCCGCGGCGACGACCTGCACGCCAATCTGTTGGCCCGCTTTGGCGTCGAAGCGGAAGAAATCCATATCCCCAGCCCGATCGATGGCGCCGGCAACGGTCGCGGGAAGCGAAATCGCCTGGGCAGCCCGCGCCGATTCGGAACCGCCCTTCTCGGCGATGGCTGGGTAGCGATCGATAGCGAGGGTGAGTGGTGCCGCCCTGCCGGCCTCGTACTCGATCACCAATTGAACGGCCCCCGCGGCCGCTTGCGGCGGCACGGTAACGTCCAGCGCGAGTTCCTTCGCGGAACGCGAAAGAATGCCAACGCGAACATCGGCGTTACTTGCGGAAACCTTGCTCACACGGTCGAGGCCGGTGCCGGCGACCGCGATCCGGGTCGAACTTCCGCGCTGAATGGCCGCCGGATTAAGCCCGGTCGGCTTGGGCGGCGCCGTGGCGGCCGGCAACATTTGCATCGCCAGTTTGCCGCTGGTCGCGTCGAAGATGCCGCCGAGGCCGTTAAAGCAAGCGAGTGCGAACTGCTTGTCACTCGGGGCGAGCGCGAAGTCGAGAATCGCATCCGATTGGGCTGGGAACACCTTGATTTCGGCCATCTTGGCGGCGTTCCATGCCTTGACGATGCGGTCCTCGCCGATGGAATATAGCGCCTGGCCGTCGCGCGAATAGGCCAGCCGCCACACCGGCTGCTCGTGGGCGAACACGGAGTGAACGAGCTTGCCGCCGTTGCGATCGGCGGCCCAAACGCGGATGCTCTTGTCCACGCCGGCGGCCGCGAGGTGCGTCTTGTCCGGGCTCCAGCGGACGGCATAAAGCCAGTCGGTCGGTTCGCCGAGCGTGTAAAGCCGCTGGCCGGTCGCGGCATCCCAGACCTTCACGGTGCGGTCGGCGGACGCCGAGGCGAGTAGCTTTCCATCCGGATGGAAGGCCACCGAGTAAATAGCGTCGCTATGGTCCTTGAGCGCGAGCTTCGGCCTGGCAATCATCGCGGGTAATGCGGCCGGCAGTTCCCACAGATGAATGAGGCGATCGTAACCGGCCGAGGCCAGCGCGGCGGAATCCGGCGCAAACGCCAGTGCGTGAATGATGTCCGCATGGGCCGCGATGGTCGTGAGCAACGTCAACCGTTCGGCGTCGTAAATGCGAACGATGCCGGCCTTGCCAGGGGAACCGCTGGCGGCGGCCAGCAGTTTGCCGTTCGGCGAGAAGGCCAGGGCCGTGACGCGACCTTCCAATCCCTTGAGGACCCCGAGTGATTCGCCGGAAGTTTTGTAAATGCGAGCTTCGCCGTGGATACCGAATGCGATGCGCTGGCCATCGGGGTGGAAGGCCGCGGCCGTGACGGCCGGCGCGGCGGCTTGCATCGGAATCGCAAGCAGAACTAAGACGACAAGCGCGGGTATGCGAGGCATCGGGGTTGGCCCTGCGAGGTGAGGTGATTTTAACCGCCGATGGAGCGTGAGTCCACGTGCCGGATTAGCCGCGGGGCGGAGTCCGCGGAGCCGAGCGCGACTCGGCCCCAACCATTTTTCGAGCCAGGATGACAGCGCCGAGGGCGGGGTCGGCAACCGGATTGACGCAGCCGGGATGGATGCCGAAACCGCGGAGCGCCTCGACGAACAGTTCCCGATAGAACGCGCTGCCGATGATCAATCCGCCGGCCACCGCGATCGGCAAGCCGAGCCGCGGCAGCTGGTGCGCATCGACGGCGGCCGACGCCGTTCGCGCCAGTTCCGTCACTTGCCGGACGACGATCTTGTGGGCGACCGCATCGCCGGCCTCGGCCGTGGCCACGACCAGCGGCGCAAGCCCGGCGATCGCCGCGCGATCCCAGACGCCACGATACACCGCCGGGATGAAGTCACGCGGGTCGCTGGTGCCGAGGTTGGCCAGGAACGCATTTAGCAACTGCGTGGGCGGCCCGGCGCCGTCGGCGGCCCGGCAAGCGGCTCGCAACCCGGAAAGCCCCACCAGCCAGGCACTTCCTTCATCCCCGAGCAGATAACCCCAGCCGCCGGCTCGACCGTCCTTGCCGTTGCGGTCCAGGGTGAAAGCGATCGAACCGGTGCCGGCAATCATCGCCAGCCCCCACCCTTCCGGCGTGCCCGCGGCAAACAGGAGTGTGGCGTCGTTGGCGACGGTCAGTTTGTCCGCCAGAGAAACGGCGTCGGCCCAGCCGCGAATGATGTCGAGCCCTTCGCTGAGGTCGATGCCGGCAAGGCCGAGGCAAGCGGCGGCCGCATTGCAGCGAGGCCGCGCCGCCGCGGCGAATGCCGCCGCCACGACTGCTTCGAGTTCGCGGAGAGCGGCCTCGACGCCGACCGCCTGGATGTTGGATGGGCCGCTTGTGCCGCGGCCGAGCACGGCCCCCGTTTCGGCATCGGCGAGAATGGCCACCGTGTGCGTACCGCCGCCATCGATGCCGATAACGAAGGACGGCGGCGGCGCAGCCATGAGCGATTCATCCGCAAGGTCGGGACCATTTCAGATTACGGCGCGACTGGAAGAAAGGAATCGGCGGAGCGATCGCTTCGAACGAAGCCGCGACCGTCAGGGAGCGGTGAAGGATCCCGCTCCCTGACGGTCGCGGCTCCGTTCGAAGCGATCAAGAGCATTTGCGTTGGTGAGCCGGTCCGGCGGTGGGATGGGTGAGGTTCAAGGCCGCATTCACCAGGCCGATGTGCGAGAAAGCCTGCGGAAAGTTGCCGACCAGCCGCTTCGCCCGGGGGTCGTACTCCTCGCTTAACAATCCCACGTCGTTGCAAAGCCCGGCCAATCTCTGGAACAGCTCTTCGCCCTTCTCGCGTTCGCCGGTGAGCGCATAACAATCGGCGAGCCAGAAGGTGCACGGCAGAAACGCCCCTTCGCCAGGCGGCAGGCCATCCTTGGCCGTCGAGGTGTCGTAGCGAAGCACGAAGCCGTCGCGCATCAGGTGTTTCTCGATGGCCGCGACGGTTCCCTTGACGCGGCGATCCTCCGAAGGAAGGAAGCCGACGAGGGGAATCATGAGCAAACTAGCGTCGAGGCAATCCGAGCCGAATGCCTGGACGAACGCGCCAAGCCGCTCGTTGAAGCCGTCGCGGCAAACGCGATCGTGGATGGCGGCGCGCAGTTGCTTCCAGCGTTCGAGCGGCGCTTCGAGCTTGAATTGCTCGGCGCTGCGAATGGCCCGATCGACCGCGACCCAGGCCATCACCTTCGAATGCGTGAACTGCTGCCGCGGCCCGCGCACTTCCCAGATGCCTTCATCCGGCTCCTGCCAGGCCTTTTCGACGAAGTCGATGAGGAACTGCTCGAGGCTCCAGTCGGTGGGGTTGGGGGCGAGGCCGCGAGTGCGGGCCTGGTGCAGGGCGTCGGCCATTTCGCCGTAGACATCGAGTTGGAACTGGCCGCTGGCGGCGTTCCCGCAACGAACGGGATGGGACTTTTCGTAGCCGGGCAGCCAGGGGATTTCGAATTCGTCGAGGCGTCGTTCGCCGCCGATGCCGTAAAGGATTTGCAGTTTGGACGGGTCGCCGGCGACGGCGCGGAGCAGCCATTCGCGCCACGCCGCGGCTTCGTCCGTGTAGCCGCAGTTCAGCAAAGCCAGTAGCGACAGGGTGGCGTCGCGCAGCCAGCAGAAGCGGTAATCCCAGTTGCGAATGCCGCCGAGCTGTTCCGGCAGCGAGGTCGTGGCTGCGGCGACGATTCCGCCGCTCGGCATATACGTCATCGCTTTGAGTGTGATGAGCGAGCGGTGCACCAGCTTCTGCCATTGGCCGCGATAGGTGCAGCGGCCGCTCCACTCGTTCCACCACTGCTCGGTTTCCCGCAAGGCCGCTTCGGGGTCGATGGGGCTCGATTCGGCATCGTACGATTGCCGCCACGACATCGTGAAGGGAATTCGCTGGCCTTCTTCGACGGTGAATTCGGCGACGGTGGTAAGGTCTTCGCCGTGAGTGGGAATCGGCGAACGGAGTTGCACGGCATCGGGGCCGGCGGTCGCCGAGATGCCGCCATCCGCCTTTTGCACCCATGGAACGATGGAGCCGAAATCGAAGCGCAGGGCCAGGTCGGAGCGGACGGGGACCTTGCCGCGCCGTCCTTCCACGATCCGTACGAGGTTCGGCACGACATCGCGGATCGGCATGAAATCGATGACCGCGAATCGGCCGCTTTCCGTCTCGAATTCGGTTTCCAGGATAAGGGTGTTGTCGCGGTAAAAGCGGCGACTGGATTTGATGGGATCTTTCGGAGCGATCCGCCAGCGGCCGTGGTCCTCGGTGCCGAGGAGTGCCGCGAAGCAGGGCTCGGAGTCGAAGCGCGGCAAACAAAGCCAATCGATGGAGCCGTCGCGGCCGACGAGTGCGGCCGTGTGGCAATCCCCAATCAAGGCGTAGTCTTCGATCCGTAGGGCCATGAAGGAACTCGCGGCGGCAGGCTATCGCCGGAAAGTGCAGTTCGTGTGCCGGTGGTCGGCGCTGGGTAGAAAACGGCCGCCCGATCCCTTTTTCTGGTTATAATCAGGACACGGCAAATCGCGGAGGGACGACCATGGCCAGCGGATGGGACGACGACGCGCGGATCGGTGTTCCGGTCGCAGGCCGCCGAGTTGTTGCCGAACCGGCGCCGCGAAGCTGGGTTCCATCCCACGATCCCGATCTGGAACTGCGTGAAGGCGAAACCGAACTCGGCCGGCCGCCGCAAGTGCCCGCCGCCCTAACGCTCCTTTCCGAGGCAGACCGCACCCGCCTCCGCGAAATGGACGAAGAGCAGGCCGCCAA
>DATNBQ010000477.1:0-2496 GCA_035571955.1 Urbifossiella sp.
TGATGTGGATCGATTCCGACGTCGTCTTCGATCCCAACGATGTCGAGCGACTTCGCCAGCACAACCGCCCCTTCACCTGTGGCCTCTATCCCAAAAAGGGGCCGCGTCAATTCGCCTGCGAATTCCTGCCCGGCACCGAAAGCGTTCGCTTCGGCAAGAACGGCGGCCTCACCGAGATTCGCTACTGCGGGTTCGGCTTCACGCACCTTCGTCGAGAAGTGTTCGAGGCCGTTCGCGAGAAGTTGGCGTTGCCGGTGTGCAACCAGCGGTTTGCGTCGCTTTTGGTGCCGTATTTCGAACCGATGAGCATTCCCGAGGGCGAGGGCCGGTGGTCGCTGTCGGAGGATTACGCCTTCTGCGAACGGGCGCGGCAAGCGGGCTTCTCCGTGGAAGCGGACACGCGGATTCGCCTCTGGCATGTCGGCACTTATCGCTATGGCTGGGAGGATGCCGGCAGCAGCAAGCCGCGCTTCGGAGATTATCTCTTCCACTTGCCGAAGCCGGAAAGAGCGTCCGCAACCGGAGATGTTAAGGAATCCGCCCGCTGATACTCCCGGTTGGCTGTGTCGAATTCAACTCCGCTATAGCTCGAAGCCGATAAAAGAAGGAACCTCGCGCCCAGTCATCTTTCCTGCGGGTCGGCGATGAATGGGTTATGCCGCTGGCTTGCCCTCGGGATTGCCGCGGCTTGCGTCGCGCCATCCGCGGGCTGCGCCATCGGCCGCAAGCCCTATACCAAGGATCCGCTCATCCGGGCCAATCGGGTCGCCTGGGGCAATCGCTCTTCGACAGTGCTGGCGAACCCTGAACCCGTCGCTCCGCCCGCCCCGAACACACCGCTCCTCGGCAGCGAACTCCTGGTCACTTCCCCGCCGTAATCGGCGTTACCACGATCGACCCATTGTCGTGCCCCGAAACCAGGTTCTTGCCGTCGTTGATGAAGGCCACGCAATAGCCCGGCGACTTGATCTGCTTGGTGAACACCGGCTTGTCGGCCGTCGGCGTCCATACGGTCAAAAGCCCCGAGTAGCCGCACACCGCAATGCGCTTCTGCTTCGGATCCCAGGCCACGGCATAAGGGTCGTCCGTGGTCGGGCCGAGTTTCTTCGTCTCCTTCGCGGCCCCGATGTCCCAGATGCGGATGGTGCGGTCGAACGACACCGAGATGAGCGTGTTGGCGTCGGCGCCGTAAGCAACGGCGGTCACCGATTGCGTGTGCCCCTTGAGCGCTTTGAGTTCCTTTTGGGCCTTCACGTCCCACACCTTGATCGAGTAATCCTTGTTGTTGGCGTCGCTGCCGGCGGAGGCGAGCGTCTTGCCGTCCGGCGAAAAGGCCAGCGTGTAGATGGAACCGGTGTGGGCGCCGAGGTTCTTGACTTCCTTGCCGTCGGCCGGGTTCCAGAGCCGCACCGATTTATCGGCGCCAGCCGTGGCCACCAGCTTGCCATCCGGCGCGAATGCCACGGCGTCCACGATGTCCGTGTGACCCTTCAGCTCCTTGGTCGTTTTGCCGTCGGCGATGTTCCAGATGCGGGCCGTCTTGTCGAGACTGCCGGAAACGAGCAACTTCTCCTTGGGTGCGAAGGCGACGGCATACACGGGGCCGGTGTGCCCGGTAAAGGTCTTCACTTCCTTGAGCGTGCCGTTCGGGGCGATCTCCCAGAGTTTGACGAGGTTGTCGAAGCCCGCAGTGGCGAGCAGCTTGCCGTCGGGCGAAACGGCGATGGCGTGCACGAGCGCCGCATGCGCCTTGAGCGGTTCGCCGGGTTGAGCGATGGCCGCGGGAAGGAGAATGGCCAGCCCGAGGCCAAAGAGAGCGATGCGCGGAATCAGCATGATTGCGGCTCCGAGAGAGACGGCACTTCGCCAATTGTCGGGTTCACCCGGAGCATCGACAAGGAGAAACGCAATCCTTGGCAGCCGGTGAGGTGATTTGCCCTTTTCGACCGCTTTCACTTCCGGGTATCTTGCTGCCCTCGATCCGCACGGATTTCACGATGCGTTTGCTTGCCAAGATCGCTCCGCGCCTGTCGATGCCGGCGGATCGCCCGGCAACGACCCGGACGATTCCGCGCGTTGCCGATTACGCTCTTTTGCTTGTCGCGGCCGCGGCATTGACGCTGCCGAACCTGGGGTCGCCGAGTTTGTGGGATGTCGATGAAGGCGTGAATGCCGAGGCGGCCCGGGAGATGCACGAAGCCGGAACCTGGGTGATTCCGACCTTCAACTTCGAACTGCGGACCGCCAAGCCCGTGATGCTGTATTGGCTGCAACGGGCGAGCTACGCGGCGTGGGGAGTGAACGAGTGGTCGGCCCGTTTGCCATCGGTGCTCGCCAGCTGGCTGACGATTTTGCTGACGTACGAACTGGGGCGGCGGATGTTCGGCCGCGGCACGGGAATGCTTTCGGCCCTTGTGCTCGGCACCGCCATCGAGTTCTGCGTGCTCGCCCACGCCGCCACGCCGGACGCCACGCTGTTGCTCTTCACCGTGCTGG
>DATNBQ010000478.1:0-6320 GCA_035571955.1 Urbifossiella sp.
CCGCCAGCAAAAAGCTTTACACCGCGGCCTTCGGCCAACCCCTGACTCCCGTCGCCGCCGTCCAGCGGATCTGCGACGACGTGCACGCGAAGGGTCTTCCAGCCGTGCTGCACTTCACGGAAGTCTTCGACAAGGTGAAGATGAAGCCGGACGCATTCCGGGTCAAAGCGGATGAGCTGGCGGCTGCTCACGACGAGGTTGGGGAAGATTTCCTCGAAGTGATTCGCCAAGTTCGTTACAACGTGATGCAGTTCCAGTTCGGCTTAATGAACCGCGACGCCGAGATGCGCGTCTCGGGAAAGCACGAGCTGCATCTGCGGTATCGGCCGATGCGGCGCGTTGGGGTTTATTGCCCCGGCGGGGCGGCCGCCTATCCATCGACCCTGCTCATGACCATCTGCCCGGCGCAGGCCGCCGGCGTCGAGAACATCATCGTCTGTATGCCGCCCAAGGAAACCGGCGCATACAACCGCGAGATGCTGGCCGCTTGCCACGAACTCGGCATCAAGGAAGTTTATCGCGTCGGCGGCGCCCAGGCCGTCGCGGCGATGGCCTATGGTGTCGATGGCCTCGAACCGGTCGATATGATCGTCGGCCCGGGCAACCAACCGGTCACGCTTGCCAAGCGCTACGTGTTCGGCCAGGTCGCCATCGACTGTCTGGCCGGACCGAGTGAAATCGTCGTGGCCGCGGACGATTCCGCCCATCCCGATTACGTGGCTCTGGACTTGATCGCGCAGGCCGAGCACGCGCCCGGCGCCGCCATTCTCGTGACCTGGTACGAGCCGCTGATCGAAGAGATGCAAGCGTCGCTGGAGAAGCGGATCGCGAAGCTTTCCCGGGCGGACATGGCCCGCGAGAGCCTCGAGCGCTACGGGGCGCTGATTCTCGCGCCGGATAAGCAAGGGGCCATCGATTGCGTGAATGCGCTAGCCCCCGAGCACCTCCATATCCAAACCCGCGACCCGGACGGCTTCCTGGACGAGATCGATAACGTGGGGGCGGTGTTCCTGGGGCCGTTCACGCCGGTCGCCATTGGCGATTACGCGGCCGGGCCGTCGCACGTGCTTCCCACCGGCGGCACGGCGCGGTTTTCCAGCGGCCTCAATGCCAACGATTTCCGCAAGCGGACCAGCATCCTCCGCTTCACGCGCAACGGTTTGAAGGAAATCTCGGACGACGTGGTATTCCTGGCGAATAAAGAAGGGCTGACGGGGCACGCGGCCAGCGTGGAGATGCGGGCCAACGACAACGGCCCGGCGGCGCGCCCCAAACCGAAACCCGAGAAGCTCGTGCCGGTGATCGCCGGGAAGAAGTGAGTGTGCCGTGGGTGCGCCCCGTTTAGCCGCGACGCAGCGCGGAGCGCTTGCTTCGATTCGTCCCAACATCCGGGCCATGCAGGGCTACGTGCCCGGCGAGCAACTCAACGACCCGGACATCCTCAAGCTCAATACCAACGAGAATCCGTACCCGCCGAGCCCGCGCGTCTTCGATGCCATCAAGGCCGTTCTTACCAGCGATAAGCTTCGCAAGTATCCGCAACCGCTCGGCGACGCATTTCGCCAGAGCGCCGGCCGCGTTCTCGGCATCGATCCCGATTCGATACTGATTGGCAACGGATCGGACGATTTGCTGACGATCTTGACGCGGGCATTCGTTCCCGAAGGCGGATTAATCGCGTCGCCGACGCCCAGTTACATCCTGTACAAGAGCATCGCCGAGATTCAGGGGGCGCGGTTCGAGAAGATTCCGTTCGCGGACGACTGGCAACTGAGGTTTCCGTGGCCGCGCGCCGATCTGGCCTTCTTGCCGAACCCGAACTCGCCGTCGGGGACCGTGATTTCCAATGAGCAAATCGCGGAACTGGCCGAGCAGGTGAACGCGCTGGTATTGGATGAGGCGTATGTGGATTTCGCGGAGGTCGGCGCGTTCGGCTCCGCCTCGCGGCTAAACATCATCGTGACGCGGACGCTGAGTAAATCGTATTCGCTGGCCGGCATTCGCTTCGGGTACGCCGTCGCCGATCCGGCCGTCGTGCGCGAATTGATCAAGGTCAAGGATTCCTATAACTGCGACGTGGTCAGCCTGGCGGCGGCCGCGGCGGCGATCGAGGATCAAGAATACTTCCGATCCGTGAAGGCGATGATTGTTGCAACGCGGAGTCGCATGGGCTTCGAACTGGCCAGGCTCGGCTTCGCGGTGACCCCGAGCCAGGCGAACTTCCTCTGGAGCCGTCGGACCGATCGGCCGGTGAAGCCGATCTACGAAGAACTGAAACGCCGCAAGATTCTGGTTCGCTACATGAACTACGACGGCTACGATGGCTTGAGAATCTCCGTGGGCACCGACGCCGAGATCGACCGGTTACTCGCGGAGTTGAACACAATCGTGTAAACGAAAGCACTATGCGTATCGCACGAATCAATCGCACGACCGCTGAGACATCCATCGAACTCGATCTGAACCTCGACGGTTCGGGCCAGGTCGATGTCGCCACCGGCGTCGGTTTCTTTGATCACATGCTCACCCACTTGGGCAAGCACGGGCTCTTCGACTTAAGAGTGCACGCCAAGGGCGACCTGCACATCGATTCCCACCATACCGTCGAAGACGTGGGCATTTGCTTCGGGAAGGCGCTCGTGCAAGCGGTTGGCGACAAGGCCGGCATTCGCCGTTATGGCGACGCCACGGTTCCCATGGACGAGACGTTGGCCGCGGCCGCGGTGGACCTGAGCGGCCGGCCGTTCCTCGTCTGGAACGCCTCCGTTCCGAATGAAATGCTCGGCAACTTCGCATCGCAACTGGCCGAGGAGTTCTGGCGGGCGGCGTCGAGCGCCGGACTGCTGAACCTGCACGTGATGGTGCACCACGGCCGCAACACGCACCACATCATCGAGGGGATTTTTAAGGCGTGCGCGCGGGCGCTGCGGCAAGCCGTGGAACCGGACCCGCGCAGCGCCAGCATTCCATCGACCAAGGGCGTGTTGTGAACTATGCCTCGGGTGGCACAGGCATTCTTGCCTGTGCTCCATAACCTGCACAGGCAAGAATGCCTGTGCCACCTATTACCTATCCGCCGTTCATCAATCGGTTCAAGCGCTCGCTGAGTTCGTCGTCGGCAGCGCTCGACCAGGCGAAGTCCGGCGTCGGCTTGAAGCCGCCTTCGGCCGTGACGGCCGCTGCCGGCACCGGGCTCAGCGACGCCGTGCCGAGCAAGCGTCCCTTGTTCCGCAGTTCGAAGCCGCTCACCCGATCCAGCTCGGCGGCCTCCACCATCCCGGGCGCGAACATCGTCGGCCCGTCGGTGATGAGCAGGTCGTGCTCCGAGGAGTGCGGCCGCGCCGAGTTCGAGCCGCCGATCTGCACTTGCAAGCGGCATTCCCCGGCCATTCCCGGCTCGGCGCTGGCGATGAGGAAGCAGGGCCCGAGCCGCGCGAATTCCCCGCTAACGGGCGGCTGCTTGGCGAAGCGGACGTGGCCGGCCTTGTCGCCGATGACGAAGCGGGTGTCGGAAACGCGGAGCGAGCGATCGAAGCGGCGCGCGGAGATGCCATGCACCAGTTGACGATGCAGTTCGCGATCGCCAGCCTGCCAGGCTACCGACCAGGTGCCGGCCCGCTTCGGCACTTTCGGCGGCGTCACCGCGATCACCGCTTCCTTGGACGTTAACTGCGAACTGGAAAGCGACGCCGGCACGATGTATTCCGCGCCGGTTCGGTCGCAGCGGAACGCCGCTTGTAAACCCAGGTCCGCCAGGGGGGCCAGTGCCGTCGGGCTTCGTAGCACGCAGGAAGCAACCAGCCCCTTGCACTGCGAGGCGACGAATGTTTGGGCCGCGACGGTGCGCTGGCCGAGGCGCACGGAAACCGTCGGCAAGGTGAGCCGCAGGCCATTCAGGAAGTCCTCGGCCGTGAGAACCGGGATTGTCACTTGCGACATGAACCGCTGCTTCCAGAGCAGTTCGCCGGTGACGTGGGCTTTGGGAACGGGCAGGCGGAAGGTGAGGCGATGGCGGTCGCCGGCCTCGCAGCGGAGCGATTCGGCGGCGATGGCCTCGCGGCCCGGCAGCCGCAGTGAGAAGTTCGCCTTGTGGCGCGATGCCGCCGTGCGCAGCGTCAAGACCGCTTCCACGACCACGGCGTCCGCGTTCCACGGCACCGGCAGATCGTAGAGCGTCAACCCGGCCTTTTCGTACCGGGTGTGCAGCGCCTGCCCGTGCGGGCGGCTCCGCGACAGCGGCAGGGCGTCACTCATGACCCAGTCGAGCCAGTGCTTGATCCAGTGCCACATCGAGGTCCTCCCCGGCAACCGATGCCGGGAGCGCCGAACAGATCAAACAGGCCTCCGATCTCGCGATGCGGAAGCGGTAGGTGCGAAACGCGTCGTCGAACACCCCCGGAACGCGGGCCAGGGTAAGGAGCAGGCTTGTGAACCCCGGTTCGGAAGCGCTCTCGGATTTCTCCAGCAATTCCAATGTGACGGCGGCGTGCAAGTTGGCAATGGCGCCGATGCTGGCCTTGTTGGCGGGGATTCGCGTGGCGGCGATGGCCGCATCGGGGTTGGCGTAATCGGGGGGTGGGACGGCCTGTTCCTCCGCGACATTGCGTTGCAAATGGCTGGCCACGCAACCGTAGCACGGGCCGTCCGGGGTAAAGCGGTGGACCCAGCCGCCGATGCCGCCGCTGAGCACTTCGCCGAGCGTCCACGGTTTGCCCGCGCTCCGCATCAGGGAATCGAAAGCGAACTTGGCGGCCTCGTTGTCCACGGCGCAGACGCCGATGTCGCATTCGTTAGCCAGGTCGGTGAAGCGCGGCATCAAGGCGGGATCGGTGATGTCGGCGATCAGTGCTTCGACGGACACGTCGCCTCGGCGTTCCTTGATCCATTCCACGGCGAGATCAGCTTTCATGCGGCCGACCGCCGATTCCGGAAACAGGTGCCGGTCCACATTGTGCGCGGCGTAAACGTCGGGCTCGACGAGTGTAATGCGGGTGATGCGCCGATCGCGGGCCAGCGCGTCGAGGACGACGATGCCGCCGCTGCCGACGCCAACCTGGAAGAGATGGGCCATGGGAGATCGCGTTATTTCGCTTCCGGCAGCGGCCACTCGCCTGTATCGTGCCACAGTTCGTAGCAAGCGAGCCATCGCCAGGCGGCCTGGATGGCGAAGATGCAGGTGAACTTCGCCGGATCCCAGCGGCTGGCGGCTCGCGTCGACCCTTGCCGCCACAGGCACATTGTCTGCCCTTCGAGCAAGTGCGGGCAGTGCCGCAGCGGCGTGAGCACTCGCGTTTCCGGCGGCACCGTCGGGTAACTGGAGAGCAGCCGCGTTTCGAGCCGATAGGCGTTGTGGCACGGCTTCAGTTGATAGTTCAAAACGAGCGTGCCGCCGACGCGGTTCAATGCAATCTTGAACTCCGCGTCGCGGCCCTCGTTGTACTTCTCGATGGCCGGCACCTCGACGGACAATAGCCGCCGCTTGCCGAACTCGGTATCTAGAAGCCCCATCGCGACAATTCGGAATGCGGAACTCGGAATTCGGAATGAAGAACCCGGAACGGAATAAAGCCAACTGTCATTCCGCGTTCCGCATTCCGAATTCCGCATTTCCTCAGTAGTGGCACGGGACCGACTTGATCGCGTTGATCACTTCCTCGTCGGGCACTTCCTCGGCGGTGCCGGCGAAGCTGGTGTCCTTGCGGTCCATCAGCAGTGCCAGGCCGCGGTCGGAATTGCCGCGCAAGGCGGTGGTGAGCGTGCGGCGCTCGGTCTCAGTCAGCGGGCGGAAGTCCATGGGACAACCCTCCACAACGGGCGACGGACAGAATGATGGTTCGGCGAACCATCCTGAAAGGAGCGAACGCCGCTCCGATTATCGCTAGCTTCACACCGCTTTACTTTCGTCCCGCCAACTCGGCGAGCAACAGATAAATCCCCTGGTCCGGCGAGGCGTCCGGCAGATCCGCTTGAAATACATCGCCGCCCGCCTCGTAATAGTATCGCACTTCCTTTCCTTCAATCGCAACCCGCAAAGCATGATCCGGTTCGGCCAGAGGCACAGTCGCATTCAACGCCGGCCCTTCATGCCCTTGAACGATTTCAAACATCACCTTCGCCTGTTGCCGGGCCAATCGCTCCAATCGTTCGGCGTGATGTTCGATTTCGCGCCACACGGCTCGCAGCGGTCGGGCCAGGTCCGGGCCGAGCGTCAGGCTTATCGGCGTCTCGCGATATTGCCCATCGCCCTCGGCCAACGCATACCACGAGAACCTCAATGCACCGAGACACTGCATGTGGGGCTTCGGGTTAGTTCCCGTGGG
>DATNBQ010000479.1:0-16770 GCA_035571955.1 Urbifossiella sp.
CCCAAACGAAGACTTGCACGCCCAAGCGGATCGCCGCTTCCTGGGAATCCATGACGAGGAAGCCGATGCCGAAACCGATGGCGGCGATGGCCAGGGCGTGGGCCAGGTAAACGAATGCCCAGCGCTGGCCGCGGTGCAGCCAGCGCAAGAACGGATCGACCATGAGATCGGGAACGTATTTTTCGAAGGTCGAGATGCGGCTCCGCTCCGGGTCTTGCGTGTAAATCCACTGCATGTGCCCCCAGTAGAAGTTTTCCTTGGGGCTGTGTGGGTCGCCGTCTTCGTCGCTTTTTTGATGGTGGATGCGGTGATTGAGCACCCACCAGATGGGCGACCCTTCGAGGCTGCAGACGCCGCAGAGGATGAAGCAGCGTTCGAGCCAGCGCGGGAATTTGACGGCCGTATGCGTGAGCATGCGGTGGTAGGCGAGGTTGATGCCGATGGAGCCGAAGATGAAGTTGCCGAGCAAGAGCGATGCGACTCCCCACCAGGAGAAGGCGTACGGAAGCAGGGCCGTGAGCGCGAGCAAGTGGATCGCGACGAGGCTGATAAAGAAGCCGACGACCAGCTTGGGGCGGTGGCGGCGCACCGCGGCGGCGGGGGCGATGGAAGGGGCAGTACTCACGCGGGCTCCGAGGAAAACACGGGGGTCAGTTCGAGGCGCTGCTCGGCGGGAGTATTCATGAAGTCGACGTGAAAGCAGACGTGCGGCCAGCGCGGATCGGTGAACGACCCCTTGCCGCCGTAGGGCGAAACCTCCTGGGAACCCAGTTCGTGGCACAATGCGGCCATACGGGCCATTATCAAGCGGAAGATGGAATTGCGAAACGGAAAAGCAATCGAGCGCGGGTTGCCGCACGGCAGAGGGGTTTCCGTGACTGTGCCATGACCTCCCGAGAAGCGAATGCGATCCTCGGCACAATGCCGCAATATGTCGTCAATGAGATCCAGGACACCGCGCTCGCGCGGTTTGTAGTTCGCCCAATCAATGACCGCGGAATGGGGAGCCCCACTCCCGATCGGTGGCGAACCAACGGGAATCGCATTCGCGCCAACCGGTGTCATACGTCACGAATCACTTTCGGAAGGAATGGCCAAACGGCCAACAACTCCTCCAATCCGTCGCCATAATCGAACTGAACCACTCCAAAACTCAGGGGCAGTATGCCCAATCGATTCGCGGCATCGAGAACGTCATCCGGGACATTCTCAACTACCAAAATAACAGGTCCGCCTTCGTTCGGGCACTGGAGATCCTTCCCCTTCGCGTACTCCTCCGGCGGTTTGTACATGTAGGGCCCGCCGTCGACGTACATCGAGAACCCATCGTTGACCGGTAACCCACCCGGCTCCATGTAACGCGGGTCGGGGCCGTACCGGATAATCTGCTCCGCTCGGTAGCGGGTCGTTCCGTGGACGAGCGTGGCCATGGCGTTCCGAGAGCGTTCTTGCGATTCCGCCCCGAACAGTAAACAATATCCAGGGTGAGGTTCCAGTCCAGCTTGCGAGGGGAATTCGTGCCGTATACTGCGATGGAATTGATGATCTGCTGCGCGGCGCGGGAACTGGAGGACGGCAAGACCGTCGCCGTCGGCACGGGCGTTCCCTGTGCCGCCGCCATGCTCGCCCAGCGGCTGACCGCTCCGAACCTGGTCGTCCTCTTCGAAGCCGGCGGCATCGCCCCGCAACTTCCCACCATGCCCGTCTCGGTCGGCGACAGCACCACCTTCCATCGCGCCGTCATGGCCACCAGCATGGCCGACGTCATGCAGTTCTGCCAGCGCGGCATGGTCGATTACACGTTCCTTTCCGGCGCCCAGATCGACCCGTTCGGCAACCTCAACTCGACGCTCATCGGCACGGATTATGCCAAACCCAAGGTCCGCCTTCCCGGTTCCGGCGGCGCCAACGACCTCGCCAGCCTCTGTTGGCGGACCATGATAATCATGAAGCACGACGCCAAGAAGTTCGTGGCGAAGCTCGACTTCCTGACGACGCCGGGATTCCTCACCGGCCCCGGCGCCCGCGAAGCGGCGGGACTCCCCGCCAACACCGGCCCCTATCGCGTCATAACCGATTTGTGCGTCCTCGATTTTGCCCCGGATACGAAGCGGATGCGCGTTCGTTCGCTGCATCCCGGCAAGACGCTGGAACAGGTGCGGGCTGCGACCGATTTCGAACTGGCCGTTCACGAGCCGCTGAGCGCGACGGCCGAACCGAACGACCGCGAACTGGAAATTCTCCGCTGCGAGGTCGATCCCGGCCGTTACATCCTCGGCCGGGCCGCGTAACCGGTTTTGGTCCAAGCCCGAACTTGCCCTATCATTCAGGGAAGCGTTACTGACAGTCAGAAACGCGATGACAGGAAGCCAGCCAGCCCACGCCTCTCCCCGTTGGGGAGAGGCCGCCACCTCGCGCTAGCGAGATGGCGGGTGAGGGGTCTTGGTTACACGAATTCAGCCCCTCACCCGGTTTGCTCGCTCCCGCTCGCAAACCACCCTCTCCCCAACGGGGAGAGGGTCAGAAGGGCGGCCGGTTGATGTCATTCGTTTCTTAACTGTGGGGAGCCCGCGCCCACAAACTCATTGGCGGAGGCCTCGTGGCGGAGAAAATCGAACTCACGCGTCCGTGGCTCGTCGCCGTCTGGCCCGGCATGGGGCACGTCGCATTGAACGCCGGCATCTACCTGCTCGCCAAGCTCGGCATGACCGCCTTCGCGGAATACGACGCCGCCGAACTGTTCGACATCGAACAGGTGGAAGTGAAGGACGGGATGATCCAACCCGGACGCCGGCCGCGGAACCGCTTCTTCGCCTTCACCGACCCCCACGGCGAGCACGATCTCGTCGTCTTCCTCGGCGAAGCGCAGCCGCCGACCGGCAAGTACACGTTCTGTCGGCACCTCATCAACTTCGCGAAGAATCTCGGCGTCGAGCGCGTCTTCACCTTCGCGGCGATGGCCACGCAGATGCACCCGGGTGCGGAGTCGCGCGTCTTCGGCGCCGCCACCGATTCCGACAACCTCCAGGAATTGAAGCAACTCGAACTGGAGATGCTGGAGGACGGCCACATCGGCGGGCTCAACGGCGTGCTGCTCGCCGCTGCCGCGGAAGCCGGCTTGCACGGCGCTTGCCTCCTCGGCGAGATGCCCCACATCTTCGCTCAGTTGCCCTTCCCCAAGGCCTCCCACGCGATCCTTGAAGCCTTCACGACCATCGCCAACCTCGACCTCGATCTGGACGAACTGGCCGAACAGGCGAAACTCGTGGAGGAGCAACTCGGGGAACTTCTCGCGCAAGTCGAGAAGCAGCGCGGCGACATGGACGACGACGACGACGGCGACGACGAGGAAGGATCGTTCGCGGAAGCGGCGGACGAAGAGGAACCGCCGCCGGAGGAGGAGCATCCGCGCAAGCGCGAACCGATCGAACGGCTGTTCAAGCAGGCCGCCCAGGATCGCTCCAAGGCCTTCGAACTCAAGCAGGAACTCGACCGCCTCGGCGTCTTCAAGGAATACGAGGATCGCTTCCTGGACCTGTTCAAACACCCGGAGTAAGTTGTGGCAGAGAGGCGATTTTTTTCGGACGAGGCATCGGGATGCCTCCGACGACGACTCAAGATTTCCCGAAAGTTGCCGCCCAACGGTTCATCGCCGCCGAGACGCTATTCCGGCAGAAGCTGAATCTGGATGCTCAGTACATCGGAGGTTATACCGTCGAGTGTTCCTTGAAGGCATTAATCCTTCACAAAACCCCGATTTCCGATCGACTGGAGACACTCAGTCGGATAACCTCGGGCGCGTCGATGCATCGTGTGGAAGTGTTGCTCGGCGTGCTGCGTGATCTTGGGGTCGCACTCCCAGCTGAAATTGCTCGAAGGATTCGCTCGCGTCGCTTTGACTGGATACCGGACCTGCGTTACGAAACGGGACGACGCGACACCGGTGAGACGAAGGCTTTCCTGAACACGGCACAAGCCATCTACAAATGGGTTGAGGGCCAACTGCCATGACGACGATTTCCGCCGAGCCGTGGGAGGCGAAACGTACCGAGGAGACGCGCCTGGTTGAGGATTTATTGCGCAAGGGCGGCTTCGATCGCGTCGATGCTTACCGCTATAATTCAGCGTCGATTCGAGTTCGCGTTATCGACCATCGGTTCGAAGGCATTTCCGTTGAAAACCGCGACGGGATGATCGAGCCTTTCCTGCACCAACTCCCGGAACGCACGCAGGCCGACATCATAAGTTTGTTCGCCTTCGCACC
This sequence comes from Urbifossiella sp., assembly GCA_035571955.1. Lineage (GTDB taxonomy): Bacteria > Planctomycetota > Planctomycetia > Gemmatales > Gemmataceae > Urbifossiella. The sequence goes on from DATNBQ010000479.1 coordinate 4,265, forward strand.
CTCGGAGTTACAGCAAACTCCCAAAACGTATCGCGCCTTCCTTACGAACGCGGAGTTCGAGGATCCCAGCCCTTCCATGTTATGACTCATGACTCACACTTTAAACACTTCCTTGACGTTGTCGCTGAGCAACCGCGTGCCCAGGGCCACGGCCTCCGTTTCATTGAGCGTTCCCGGCCGCACGAACTCATCCGCCAGCACGCCCGCCAACACGCGGCGATACATCGCATACTTCGGCAACACGAACTCCAGCTTGTAGGCGTCGCTGTAGTAGCCGATCAGTTTCGTCTTGGGTACGGCGGCAAGCCGCTCGCTCAAATCCTTGCGGATGTACGGCGGCACGTTCGAGTACCACCAGTGGCCGTTCGGAACCACATTCGGGAACAGCCACGAATATGCCACCAACTCCTGATTCTGCCCGCTCGTCAACACCGAGACCGGGAACGTCACTTCCGGGAAGGCGTTGAACAACCGGCGATACTGGATCAGACTCGTTCGCTGATCGAAGAGGTCTTGCCCCTGGTAAACGCCGTTGATGTAGACCCGGCGATTGACGCCGATCATCAGGTCGAACGGCAGTTTGAACTCGCGGCAGAACTCCGCGATAATCCACAACACGCCGGGGCCGAGGTCGCGGCAATCGTGAAAGCGAATCTGTTCGTAGATGTATTCGTCGTCGTAATGGGCCGGTTCGAAGTCCGGCGGCAAGGAAATCGCGCACGCCTTCGCTCCTTTGCGCGTGAAGTGCAGGAACAAGGCGGCAATCGCCTTGCGCAACGAGCCAGCATCGACGATCTTGATGCCGGTGGCCCGGTCGATGCGCTCGCGCGTGTCCGGACGGTCGAGGTGGAAGACGAGCGTATCGGTGCGCAAACAGGGCACGTAGCGCGACGTGTCGAATCCTTCGAGCGGGTCGTCGAATTCGTTGGTCAGGAAGATCTTCTCGAGCTTGGTTTTGTCGACGACCTGCTTCTCCCAGTCCTTCTGGTTGAAGATGCGTTCGGCCGCGTCGAACAGGCTATCGGCCGCCGCCGTCGTGATGCGGGTTCCCGTGAAGCCGAGGAACGTCCGGGCGATGTCCAGGAACCACCCATACTGGGCGGTGTTGTCGTAGCGGTCCATGTGGCCGATGATGGCGCGAACGCGGTCGCGCGGCGACACTTCCTTCGCCAGCGCCGTTTGGCTCAGTCCCGCCGAGTGGGCCAGTTCCGTGTAGTAGTGGTAGCCGAGAATGTCGTCGAGCGATCGCGCCACCGGTTGCAGTGGGTCGACGTGCGAATGCGGGTCGATGAGCGGAATCTCGGCGAGCGCCGCGGCGAGATCGCGAACCAGATTGTCGGCCATGGCTGTGCTTTCGAAATGCGGCGGAGTTTGTCGAATCTCCTCGGTTACGTCTTACAACGCCGGGTAAAAAATACAAACCACCCGGTCGCGGGATGCATTTGAAATAGACGGCAGGACGCGATTTTTTCTTCCAGGAAGTGACTCTTCAACGACTTGCGTCAACCGGGCGAATCGCGATTCGGCGATTGGCACGGCGGCTGCTTTTCTCTCTCTCGTTCGCGGCGAGTTTCCCCCAACGAACCGCGGATCGGTGGCGAATCGAATCGGCGAGCCTTTCCCCCAAGGCGAGCCTTCCAACTTCGACCGTCGCCGGAATGCAGGCCGCAACGCTTCATCCCCCTGGAGCGCGGCTGCGGGAGAGAGATCCCCCCTCTCCCGAACCTGTCCGATCACACGTCCGAACACCCGTCCATCACCATCCTCCCCCGATCTCCGCCTTCCCCCAAGGCGGAGATTTTCTTTCGTACTGGCCAAGGCTCACTCGCGGCCGCGGGTGGGCTTGAAAGCACAGTCGGGGCACGGGCGTCGCGCGCGCCAATCCCGGCAATGGTTGGCGTGCGGCGAATCCCGGCCCCGATCAGTATGGTCGGTATCGACGGTCTTAACGAAACGGATGATGGCCCGCTGTAGAGGAAATGAGAAGGCGCCGGCATGCCCAAGTGAGAACCGTCAACGCCTACCCAAATTGCCGCGGCTTCAACGCAACGGGCGGTCGGCATCGCATGACGCCAACCGCCCGGTAAGAGTTTACTTATTTGGGAGAGACCTACGCTGGCGTGGCCGAGCGAGCCAGGGCGCGGCGACCCACCAGTGCCCCGATCGCGATCACGCCGAGAATGAGGCCGGCCGGCGCGGGCACGGGCGTAGTCGGCGGGAAATTCTGCTGTGTCGGAGTTCCGGGGGGTGTTCCGGTGGGAGGCCCGTTGATGGGCGGCGTGGTAATCGGTGGTCCCGTGGGCGGACCGCCGCCGGTGCCGCCTCCTCCACCGCTGCCACCTCCTCCGAATCCGCCGCCGCCCAGGCCGCCAGCGAGGAGTCCGCCGCCGCCCCCGATGCCGCCGAATCCGCCGCCGCCCCCACCGATGAATGGGCCGCCGCCGCCGAGGCCAGCGCCGCCGATTGGAGCGTTAATGAACGGTGCCGCATTGGCGCCGCCGCCGCGAACGTATTGCAAAGCGAACTGCGACTGGGCCACGGCGCCGGCCGCGAACGGGCTCGCCACCCCTTGCATCCACACCAGTTCGCGCCCGGCAAGGTCCGGGTTCTCGTAGAAGATGTTGTCGTTGCCCGTGAGCGATGTCAGGTAGTTCTGGGCCAACGCGACGGACGCGGGATCGGCTTGATCCTTGGCCGCGGTAAAAGCCCCGCTGTTCAAATCGAGCGGCGCCGGCTTTTCCGGATCCCACGTCGATTCGTGGATGATCTCCCAGAGCGAAATCTGGAAGGCCTTGGCGGCCTGATAATCGGTGAGTGAAGGCACGTAGTAACGGCCGAACAGTTCGCGAATGTACAGTGACCGGCGATAGGCTTCGGCCTTGCCCGCGTCGGTGGGGTCGATGCGGTACGCCTCGGGAACGGCCGGCGACTTCACCTCGAACTTGTAGGTGTTCCCGGCGGTGACGGGCACCGGAGCTTCCGCACAATAAGTCCGGAACTCGCGGTCCATGCCCGCGGTGCCGTATTCCTGGGCGGGCACGATCCAGTCCATGATGCCGACGGCCGGGGAGTTCGAGCGGCCGCCAACCACCCCGTGGTCGACCTTCTTCAACCACTGGTCGCGGAGCGTGTAGTTGTAGGTGAAGGTGTTCTTCACCGGGTCCTGCGGCTGGACCGGCGCGGGGATGTTGAGCCCGTTGTAGGTCGCGATCACTTCGGCGCGGCGTTCTTGAGCCAGCGCCAGACTCGAGGTGAATAGGGCGACGCCGAGCGCCATAAAGACGCGGTGCCGGATCGACATTGTGAACTCCCGCGGACGGGGCGAGGCGGCCGAACGCGGCATTCGAAGGGGCGGAACACCACGTAACAATTGAATTTATCTACGGTAAGCGAAAATTGAAAGTCGGAAATCTTCGCACTTCCTGAAATTCCTGGAACAAGTTCAGGGTAGACCTGAATCGTTATCGAACTGTAAAGAGCTCAGAACATTTCAAGCCTAAAAGGAATCTACCCTCTCACTTGTCTTCGGCGAGTTCCTTGGTCACCTTGCTCATATCCGGGTGCTTCAAGTGGTGGCCGGTCGCCTCCTGATATGCCTGGGCCACGGCGAGCAAATCGCTTTCGCCATAGAGTCGGCCGGTGAATGTGATCGCCGCGGGCGGTTTGCCATTCGGCAGCACAGCCGTCGGATGCCCCGTCATGTTGCACAGCACCAGGTCGTTGCCGCCGACGTACAGGTCGACCTTTTCCATGACGGCGGCCATTTCGCGCATGAGCAACGTCCGCACCCGCTGGGCGCGGAGGTATTCGACCGCGGGAATGAAGCGGCCGCGGCGGAATGTCGGCGGCCAGTAACCGAGCCCTTCCGTCACGCCTTCGCGCGTTACGTCGTCGAATGCCGCCGACGCTTCCACGGTGAGGATAAGCTGGAGCGCCGGCAGGAGCAACTTCGTGGGCAGTTTGATGGGGACAAGTTGAACGCCGAGATCCTTGAGCACCTTGATTTCGTCGCGGCCATCGGGCTCGCCGGTATAGCCGACGCGAAGCAACTTCAGCGGCTTGGGGCAAGGCCACTGGAATGGTCGATCGACGGCAGTCGGATCCTTGCCGTCGCGGCCGTGGATGGCTTCGAACACCAGGGCGCAATCGGCGACGCTCCGCGCCAGCGGGCCGATCTTGTCCATGCTCCAGGCCAGCGCCATGCAACCGTGGCGGCTGACGCGGCCAAAGGTCGGCCGCAGCCCGCTCACGCCGCACCGCATGCACGGCGACAGGATGCTGCCCTGCGTTTCGCTGCCGAGCGCGAAGCTGACGAGGCCGGCGGCCACTGCCGAGGCGCTTCCCGCCGAGGAACCGCTCGATCCCTGCTTTACATTCCACGGGTTCCGCGTCTTGCCGCCGAACCATTCGTCGTTGAGAGCGAGCGAACCAAGCGATACTTTGGCGGTCAGCACGGCGCCGGCCGCGTCGAGCCGCTCGGCCACCGTCGCCTTCTCGGCGAACGATTGTTCCTTGAAGTGCCCCGCGCCCCAGGTTGTCTTGTAACCGGGGTAAGCGATGAGATCCTTGGCGGCCCAGGGGATGCCGTGCAGCGGCCCGCGATAGCTCCCCGCCGCGATCTCGCGATCCGCTTCCGCCGCTTGTTTGAGGGCCAATTCCTCCGTCAGCGTCACCACGCATTTCAAGGCCGGATCGTATTTCTTGAATCGTTCGAGGGCCAACTTGGTGAGTTCCGTGGAGGAGACGAGCTTGCGGCGAATCAATGACGTGAGCGCCGTCAATGGAAGGAAGGCGAGTTCGTCGCTTTGCTTGGGACGGGTCGCATCGGGGTCATCGCGCGGCGCCAGCGGCTTCGCGGGCCTTTCCCGCACGGCTGCGATGTCCGGGTTGAAGTGGATGGCGGGCGGCACGGAGTTCGGCACGGCGACTTTGTGCAAGGCGGCGAAGTCGCGCAAGGCGCGGGTCATCGCGCCGGCCACCTCCTTGCGTTGATCGTCGGTAAGCGTGATGCCGGCAATCCACTCGGCGTTTTTGACCATCGCGGCGGTGACGGGGCCGGCCGCCTCCGCCAGCGCCTCGGCCGCCACCGCCCGGCGGAACACGGCGTTGCCGACACCCAGCGCCGCGGCTGCCGCCAGGAGTTCCCGTCGCGATGGCTTCGTCATTGGTGTTCTCGCCGATGACTCTGGAATTGTCCCACGATACCCGCGAATGAGGCGTCCAACAACAGCTGGTGAGCCACCCAGCCGCGACCCAACGGGGAGCGCTTAACGATCGCGCTCCCCGTTGGGTCGCGGCTACGCGGGTTGCATCAACCGAATACAATGAGCCGAGCCATGCTCTCCGTGTTTTCCTTTGGAAAGGCGGCCGCCGTGCGCTGCGCTCTTCGCTCCCTCGCCCTTCTTATTCCCTGCCTGGCGACGTTCCTCGCGGTCCTGATCCCTTCGCCCGCGCCCTTGCTCGCCGCCGACGCGGACATCGGCAAATCGATCGACGAAATCATCGACGGACCGGATTACAAGCACGCCTCGTTCGGCATCCTCGTCGTCGACGGCAAGACGGGCGAAACCGTCTATCGCCGCAACCCGGACACCATGATGGCGCCGGCCTCAGTGACGAAGCTGTTCACTTGCGCGGCCGCCATCATCGCCCTCGGCCCCGATTATCGCTTCACCACGCCGGTGTATGCCCGCGGCGCGCCAATGCAAGGCACGCTTCGCGGCGACCTCATCCTCGTCGCCTCCGGCGACCTCACCATGGGCGGCCGCACCGACAACAACGGCAAGACGCGCTTCACCAACAAGGATCACACGTATGCCAACGCCGGCAGTCCCGAGACGGAACTCACCGACACCGATCCGCTTGCCGGCCTCGACGCCCTCGCCAAGCAAGTGAAAGCGGCCGGCATCGAGCGACTCGACGGCGAGGTACTCATCGACGACCGGCTTTTCGCCCGGTCCCGCGGCAGCGGCAGCGGCCCCAGCGTGGTGACGCCGATTCTCATCAACGACAACGTGGTCGACATTATCGTCGAGCCGGGGAAGAACGAAGGCGATCTGGCGCGCGTGACGACGCGCCCCGCCAGCGCTTATTACCAGATGGACGCGCTCGTCACCACCGTGGCGGAAGGGACCAAGGGTCAAGTTAATTGGTTGCCGGTGGCCGAGAATCAGTTCGCCGTCCGGGGCACGATTGCCAGGGGATCGAAGCCGATCGTCGGGATTTATCCGATCGCCGACCCGGCGTCGTTCGCGCGCGCGCTCTTCATCGAGGCACTGCGCCGCAACGGGGTGAAAGCGAACGCGATGCTGCCGAAGCCGGCGAAGGGACCGACCATTGTGCCGGTGACGCTTCCGCCGCGCGGCGGCTACGCCGGCATGCCGATCGTGGCGTCGCTGATCTCGGCGCCGCTCAAAGATTCGCTCGCGGTCACGCTGAAGGTCAGCCACAACCTGTATGCCAGCACTTTGCCGTGCCTGGTGGCCACGACCCGCGGCGGGGCCACGGCGGATCAGGGCTTGCGCGCGGAACGTCGGATCTTGCGCGAACTCGGCGTCGACACCAATGCGATTTCCTTTGCCGGCGGTGCGGGCGGCAACGAGGCCGACCACGTAACGGCCCGCGCCATTGTTCAACTCTTGCAGGGGATGACGCGCCGCCCGGAGTGGCCCGCTTATAAGGAATGCTTGCCGATTCTCGGCGTCGACGGCACTCTGGCGGAAGTGGTTAAGAAGGATAGCCCGGCCCGCGGCAAGGTGTTCGCAAAGACCGGCACCCTGGCCTGGGCCGATGCCGCCAATGGCCGCACCATGCTGACGAGCAAGGCCCTGGCCGGCGTGATGACGACCAAGGCCGGCACGCCGCTGATCTTCGCGATGATGGTGAATAACGTGCCGCTGCCGCGCGGCGTCGATACCAGCCGCGAGGGAAAGATGCTCGCGAAATTGTGCGAAATCCTTTACGCTGAAGGGCCGTGAGAATCTCTCCCCGCGCTGGAGAATCGGTTAGAATCGGGGGCTAGATCGAACTACACAGGCACCGAGCGGAAAGAATTCACGCACGGATTGCACCAATCGCACAGATGAGAATAATCGGCGACTTTTTTCTGTCTTCGTCTATGTCCGTGCTATCCGTGCAATCGGTGGTTTCTATTCTCCTCTGTTCTTTTCTCTGTGTATCCATGCCTCTGTGGTTGATTTAGAGTGCGTTTCAGAATTACCGCCCACCCGCCATCTCGCTTTGCTCGATGGCGACCTCCCCCACAAGGGGGGAGGTGAAAGAGCCTGGTTTGATACACCTCCCCCCTTGTGGGGGAGGTCGTCGCATCGCGCGAGCGATGCGGCGGGTGGGGGGTAGTTGGGAAACGCACTCTTAATCTTAATGCCGAAGCGACCATTGATGGGTGTCCCGATGCAGATGACGCGGCGGCGGCTGTTGCAGAGCGGCGGCATCGCGGCCCTCGGGCTGAGCTTGCCGCGGTTGCTAGCCGGTTCGCCCGTTCGCGCCGACGCATCCGCCGACTCCTGCATCTTCATCGTGCAGTACGGCGGTTGCAGCCACATCGATAGCTTCGACCTCAAGCCGGACGCTCCGGAGGAAATTCGCGGGCCGTTCCAGCCGATCGCCACCAACGTGCCCGGCATCCGCATTGGCGAACATCTACCGCGACTCGCCCGCCTCGCCGATCGCTTCACTCTCGTCCGCTCGATGTCGCACGGCAATCCCGGCCACGACGGCGGCATGCACGTCGCCATGACCGGGCACTCGCAACCGAAACCCGAGACGCCCTATTACGGTTCGGTGGCCGCGAAGTTGCGCCCGGCCGCGGCCAACGTGCCGTCGTACGTGTGGCTGCAGAACCTGGCCGGCGACGTGCAACCACGCTACCTCGCCGGCGGCTTCCTCGGCCCCGCGTATAGCCCGCTGCGCATCGGCACCGATCTGGATAACCCCGCCGTACCCGGCTTCCGCGTCAACGCATTCGATCCGCCGCTCGAAGTTCCGGCGGCTCGATTGCGCGATCGCCAACAGTTACTCGAACGGGTCGATGCCGGCGGCAAGCTTCCATCGACTTTGAACGATCTGAGCCCGCACCGCCAGCGCGCCTTCGATCTCCTGACCGGCCCCAGTGCGCGGGCCGCCTTCGACCTCGACCGCGAACCGGCTCGCGTTCGCGATCGCTACGGCCGCCATCCCCTCGGGCAAAACTTGCTCATGGCCCGGCGGCTCATCGAAGCCGGCACGCGGCTCGTCAGCATCACCGCCTGGACCGGTTTGCCGCCCGGCGAGAAGTTCCGCAACGTGCAAACCTGGGACATGCACGGCAACGGCGCCGGCCTCGGCAGCATTTTTGGCACGGGGCACTTCGGCCTCGGCTGGGCCTTGCCGCGCGTTGATGAAGCGGTCTCGGCTCTGTTAACGGACCTCGCCGAGCGCGGCTTGTTGGAGCGAACCCTGGTGGTGATGGTCGGGGAGTTCGGGCGTTCGCCGCGCATCAGCGGCGCGGGCCGCGATCACTGGCCGGCCTGCTATACCGCCTTCATGGCCGGCGGCGGCATCCGCGGCGGGGCCGTTTACGGCGCATCAGACAAGACCGGAGGTTACGTGAAGGATCGCCCGCTTCGCCCGGAAGAATTCGGCGCCACGCTCTTCCATGCGCTCGGCATCGCCCCGGAAACCCGCCTCAGCCCAGATGGTTTCACTTTGCCCGTCAGCGCCGGCCAACCGGTGTTGGGATTGTTTGCGTGATAATAAACCGAGCCACGAACGTTTCCGAGCAAGCCTGTGGCTCGGGGATGCCAACGATCCGTGGTATTTCTACATGTGGGTGTCGGACACAGCCCGACCCACAAGGCACCTCGTAGGTCGGGCTGTGCCCGACACCTTCGATTCTAAGGGTCGTTGGCGCGCCCGGTCGCTCCCTGACGGTCGCGGCTCAGTCGCCGGCCACGTACACGCCGCCGGGGAAGTCGCTAGCATAGGCGTCGAATTCGTTCACCAAATCGAGCGTCACGGCGTCGTACACTTGCACCGATCGCGCCGACTCGCTCGGGGCGACGAGTACGTCCGGCAGGCCGTCGCCATTCACATCGGCCGTGCCGACATTGATGCCGCCGCGGAAGGTCGGGTCGAAGGCGAAGAACTGGTTGATGGGGGCCGCGGTTCCTCCGGCGAAGACGTTCACTTGCGGCCCGCCGCCGACGCCGGGGCCGGTAATGATTTCGTCCTTGCCGTCGCCATCGAGGTCGGCGGCGGCCACCGTGACGCCGAGGATGCTATCCGGGAAGGCGAAGAAGCTGACCAGAGTGCGGCCGGCGGCGTCGAACACCTCGACGTGGGGGCCGCCGAAGCCGGCCGCTCCCGTGATGATTTCGTCGCCGGGACGACCGTCGAAGTTGCCAGCGGCCACGTTGACGCCGCCGCGGAACGCCGCATCGTAAGCGAAGAAGTTACCGAGCGGGCCGGCGATCTGTTGCATCTGCCCGCCGACGAATTGGAAGGTCCGCACTTGCGGGCCGCCGCCCGGCCCCGCGCCGACCACGATCTCGTCCTTGCCGTCGTTGTCGATGTCGCCGGCGGCCACCGTCACCCCGCCGCGGAACGACGCATCGTAAGCGAAGAAGCTGGCGAGGAGCGACATATCCTTGCCGCTGAACACCTTGACATCGGGTGCGCCGCCGGCGCCCGCCGCCGCGATGATGTCCGGCACGCCGTCGCCATCGACATCGCCGACGGCCACGCGAACGCCGCCGCGGAAGGCCGAATCGTAGGCGAAGAAACTGTCCTGGAGCACCCCCGTACGGGCGTCGAAAACCTCGACCTGCGGCCCGCCGCCGGAACCGGTGCCCGTGGCAATGATGCCGTCCGGCGGGCGGGTAACGTGGATGGAGACGGCGGCCGGCGCACTGGTCGCCGCCGGAGTGCCGTCGTCCGTCGCAGTGAACGTGAAGCTGTCGAAGCCGACGAAGGCCCGCGCCGGCGTATAGAGGAATTGGTTTCCCGCAGGTTGCCGAGTGAGCGTTCCGTGGGTCGGGCCCGATGCGACAGCGAACGACAGCGATTGCGTCTTGTCGGAGTCGCCGTCGTCGCCCGTCAATGTGATCAGGATCGAGCCGTTCCCTTGAACCGTCACGGACTGGGCAAAAGCGATCGGCGGATGGTTAACCGGGTTGACCGCAAGGGAAACGGTTGCCGGGATGCTGGTGAGGGCCGGTCCGCCGGCCGAGGCGTCGTCCGTCGCTGTGAAGGTGAACGAATCGGGGCCCGTGTAATCGGCGGCGGGAACGTAGGTGACGTGGCCGGTGGTCGAATTGAAGCTGGTGATCGTGCCGTGCAGCGGCTGGGTGGCGATGGCATACGTTAACGTCTGCGTCACTTCGGGGTCGCCGTCGTCCGCGGCAAGCACGATCGGCAGCGCGACTCCTTGCGAAGCAAGCACGGTTTGCGGCGCGGCGACCGGCGGATCGTTGACCGGGGCCAGCGTAATCGTCACGGTCGCGGGCAAGCTGGTCCGCGCTGGGCCGCCCGCCGTCGCGTCGTCCGTAACCGTGAAACTAAAGCTATCGGGGCCATTGTAATTCGCATCGGGAATGTAAGTGACGGCGCCGGTCGCGGGATTGAAGCCGGTGAGTTGGCCGTGGGACGGCGGCGCCGCGATCGCGAAGGTCAGCGTCTGATTCACTTCGGGGTCGCCGTCGTCGCCGGTCAAAACGATCGGCAGCGCGGCGTCCTCGGTCCCCGATACGGATTGCGGCGTGGCCGTGGGAACATCGTTGACGGCACTGACGCCAATGGTTACGGTGGCCGAGGAACTCGTCAGCGGCGGGCCGCCGGCCGTGGCGTCGTCCGTGACTGTGAAGGTGAAGCTATCCGGCCCGTTGTAATGGGCCGCCGGCGTATAAGTGCCCTTGCCCGTCGCCGGGTTGAAGTTGGTAATCGAACCGTGCTGCGGGGGCGCCGCGATGGCGAAGGTGAGCGTCTGATTCACTTCCGGATCGCCGTCGTCGCCGGTCAATGTGAATGCGAACGGCGTGTCTTCCTGCGTCGAAATGGTTTGGCTATTTCCGGTGGGCGGGTTGTTCACGCCGGTAATGCTGATCGCGATTGATGCGGGGTCGCTCGTGAGTGCCGGGCCGCCGGCCGTGTCGTCGTCGGTCACTGCGAAGGTGAATAAATCCATGCCGGCGAAGTTCGGCCCCGGCAAATAAGTGACAAGTCCCGTAACGGGATCGAATGCGGTGATCGTGCCGTGCGTCGGCCCGGAGACAATTGAGTAGATCAGCGCTTGTTGCACTTCGGGGTCGCCGTCGTCGCCCGTCAGTTGAATCGTGACGGGATGATCCTGCGTGGTCGATGCCGTGCCGGAATTCGCCGTCGGCGGATCGTTCACCGGCGTAATGAACACGACCACTTGTGCGGACGAACTGTTCCCGCCGGCATCGGTCACCGTGTACGTGAAAATGTCCGGCCCGTCGGTGAGGTCGTTAAAATTCGGAGCGGGCGTGTAGAGGATGCTGGCCCCAACAACGACGGCCTGGCCGTGCAGCGGCAACGTGGAAATCGAGAGTGTCAGTGGCGTGTTGCTCAGCCCCGAATCGTTGGCCAGAACGTCGATCGAGACCGAGGTGTCCTCACTGGTCGTGGCCGAGTCGCCGGCGGCGGAGGGAAGCTGGTTGAAGAACTCGACGTTGCGGTACGACAGCGGCGGCGTCGTCGGGAACGTGCCGGAACCGGGCGCGGGAATGAAGCCCGCCGGCGGATCGGTGACGACGAGCCGGTCGCCCACGGTTTGTCCCAGTGCGTCGATCAGGATGCTGGCGACGTTGGCGAAGTGGAACGGTGTCGGCGTCGCGCCGACCGGCGCTTCAACGAGCAGCGATTCGGTCGCCGCCGTGTAGGTGTAGCGGTCGTCGGCCGGCGTTCCCGTGATCGTCATGCTGCTCGCGCCGCCCGACCCGCCATCAATCGACAGACTGGCGATGCCCCACGGCGCCGTCTGGCCGATGGCGAACGTGTCGGCCCCGTCCACGCCGTCCAGCGCGAATGTAGAACCGCCTGAGCCGAGTGCGTTGAAGTCGAGCAATGGCCCCGAATCGATCTGCCCCGAGGCGGAGTTGCTGCCCGTCGATGTCAATGTGAAGGAATCGTTGCCGGTGGTGCCGTTGAGGGCGATGCTGTCGGCGCCGGTGCTGGCGAAGGAGCCGAGCGTGCCGCCGTTGAAGCCGATCTCCTCGACGTTGATAAAGTCGATCGCGGTGGGGGCGGACGCCGTTGCGCGCTGGACGTCGATTTCGCCGGAACTGGCCGTCGGCCCCTGCGTGTAGCGGAAGGAATCGTTGGCGTCGTTGGTGCCGTAAAGCTCGATGAGATCGCGATCGGAGAAGTTGGGGCCGCCGGAGGGGAGGCCGAGGTCGATGGCCAGGGCGACGCTGCCGTCGTCGCGGCCGGAGATCAAGTTCACCGTATCGCTGCCGCCGTCGCCCGCGATCCCCAGGAGCGAGAAGCCG
>DATNBQ010000480.1:0-17969 GCA_035571955.1 Urbifossiella sp.
CTGGAAGTAATTGATCGAGTTGGTGAAGCTGAAGTTGGTATCGAACAGGTACGGCTCGCGGAAGGTGGCGTTGTACTGCTGGTAGAGCGTTCCGGGCATAGCGTTGATGCGGAGTTCCTGGCCGTTGCCGCGGAAGGCCCGCCCTTGCAGGAAATCGTCGAGGCTCGTCGGGAAGCGGGTGATGTCGAAGTTGCGCTCGTTGATGGCGATGTTGCCGGTCACGCCCGAGTTCGAGTTAATGCCGCCGCCGACCATGAACTGGCCGGTGCGCGTTTCCTGCACGGCCACGAGAATGTCCTTGAACTCGCTGTTGTTGTCGCTCGGCAGCACCCGCACTTCCGGCGGATTGGCCTGATCGAAGATGCCGAGCCGCGAGAGCCGGATGCGGGCGTTCTCCAGTTCCGGATACTGCAGAATCTGGCCGGGGTAGAGGCCGAGTTGATTCATGATGACGCGATCGCGGGTCACCGAGTTGCCGTCGATGATGATGCGGCCGACGCGGTCCTGCGTGCCGCGATCGCCTTGCACCAGGTATTGCACGTGGACCAGCGACGGATCGTTCACGTCGGCCACCGGACGCCGCTCCACGTGCGCCGAAATGCCGCGGTAGCCGTAGTAGTTCTCCAAATTCTTCATGTCCGCCTTGACGATTCCCTCGTCGTAGCGCTGCCCCGGTTGCAGGGCCGTTACCGCCTTGAGCTTCTCGTTCGAGTAAAGCTGGCTATTGACCACGTCGATGCTGCTGACCGTGGAGCGAACGCCCTCATCGATGTGGTAGACGATGTGGGCGTGGCCCAGGTCGGGCGTTCGCTGGATTTCGGGATCGACGCGGACGTTCAAGAAGCCGAGCCGGGCGTAGTACTCCTTGATGTGGGCCATGTCCGTGTCGAGGGAAAGTTGGTTGAACTTGCCGCCGAAGAGGCCGAGGAACTGCCGCTTGGTGACGAGTTGTTCCTTGAGGCGGCCCGCCTGGGCGTCGAGGTTGCCACTGAAGCTGATCCCCCGCACCTTCACCACCTTCCCCTCGGTGATGCGGTAGACCACGCGGGTATCGTGCGGCTTACCCCCTTCGAGTAGCTCGACGGTCGCGAACCACCGCCCTTGCTCTTCCTGATACTTCCGCAGGATCGCTTTGCGGCCCTGTTCGTTCAGGCTCGGTTCGAGCGGGTCGCCCTTGTGAATCTGGGTTAAGGTGGCCAGTTCCTTCGGGCTGATGTGTTGAGCGCCGACATAAACGATCTCGTGAACCGTGCTCGTGAGTTCCGAAACGGACACCATGATGGTGACGCGGCCATCCGCACCGACGTGAACGGACGGCTTGATCGACCCCGGCTGGAACCAGTGGGTGGCGTGCAGGGCCTGTAAATCTTCTTGCAGCAAGGCGTCGTCGAAGGGGCGGCCGGCCCGCGATTTCATCATCCCGACAATCTGTTCGGACGGGTGAATGCTGTTATGGACAGGAATGACCTGGGCGATGATCCGGCCGACGGGCGAATCCTCGGCGCGGGCTCGATGATGCAGTCCGAAGGCCGCGACTGACAGCACCAGGGCGATCAGTGCGGTTCGGCGCCAGCAGACGATCATCGAGCCATCTCCCCTGGTCCGTCGCGAACCATCGTGGACGCAATCGCAGCGCGAGTCGCGGGGCATACGGCATCGGGGTTTTTCTGTCAAGTCCGCGGCGGGAAAAGCCGAGATTAGCCGCGACCCAAAGGGGAGCGCGGGATCTGCGCGCTCGGGGCGCTTTGCGGAAAATGACTACGGACCAACGACCATGGACTATGGACTAATTCTCTTTTCGCCGCGGAGGTGGAGCATCGATTCGCCGAAGGCCCGGCCGATTTGCAGCATCGTCTTGGCGCTGCCCAGATAGTGATACGGGTAATCGCTGCCGACCGCGTTCCATTCGTCGATGTGCTTGCGCCAATCCTTCTTGAACACGGCTTCCGCTTCCACATCCCAAAATGCATCGGTCTTAACCAGGGCGACGTTCCCCTGGAATTCCGGAACGTCCAGCACCGCGGCCTGGGCCGCCTTGAATCTGGCGATGTTCGGGCTCGGCTTCATGCCGTCCACGCCCATTTGCCCGATCACGACCGGCAGTTTCGGCAGCTTCAAATCCTTACGGACGTCGCGGATCATGTGGGCCAGGTTCGCGGCATGTTCGGCCGTGGCCTCGGCGCTAATCATGTCATTCCACCCCTGAAACCAGACGAACCCGGCCACTTCATACTTGCGGTCGGCGAGCTGTGGGAAGTGCTTTTGCAAATTGCCCAGAGTGCCGTTGATCTCGGCGATCATATCGCGATAAGTCGCGCCGAATGGCTTCTTGATGTCGTCGAGCGTGGCCTGGGGTTTGCGCTTGCGTTCGTTGGCGAGCATCTTGTCGAGGGCCGCTTGCGGCGGCAGGCCAGCGCTCGGCGACCGGAAGTCCCGGTAGACGCTGCGGCCGCCCCACGCCGTCTTGATGAGGAGAACCGGCTCGGCGTAGTGGTCGCCCACCACGGTGCCGAACTCCAGTTCGGGGCCGATGCACTTGGGCGAACCGTAGCCGACGGTCAGCGGCCCCTTGCGGTCGAGGAACTTGATCGACACGTCGTCGCGTTCGATCCACTTGTCGCCGTTGCGGAGGTGCTTGTAGAGGGCACTCGTGGCCGGTTGCCTGGCCTGGTATTCGAGCAGGGAAAGCTTGGCCTTCCCTTCCATGTTCGATTGGCCGGCGAGAATGAACACCTTGATGGGCTTGGAGGCGTCGTCGGCGCGGGCCGCGGCGGGGGCAAGGAACAGGGCGAGTATGGCGAGCAGCCGCATGGTGGTTCCTTGTTCGTCGCTCCGCTCCGCAGACTCCGCGTCGCGGCTAAACTCCGCGTCGTGCTACTTCATGAACTTTTCGAGTTTCTCGTAGCTGTCCAGTTCGATCTTGGTGCCAGCGCCGTGGCACGAATAGCAGCGCGTGTCCAGGATCGACCGCACCTTCACGGCCTTGTCGTTGGCCTGGAACTCCGCCGTCATCGGCTTGCCCTGCAATTCCGCTGGAAGCGGAAATTCGTCCTTTTCGAAGCTCTTTTTGCGGTCCTCGGGCTTGCTGCGAATCCAGGCCAGGATCGCGTTCTGTTCCCCTTCGCGTTCGGCTTTCATCGTCACAAACGCCTGCGGTTCCTTCCCCTTTTCTTTCATGGCATCCTTGAAATCCGCATCGCGGTCGAAGAAAGCGCGAACCATGCCGCTATCGGGAACGCGCGGCGGGTTCTTCGCCTTGTCCGGTCCCCAGGGGAGTTCCATGCTCCATTGACCGGTGAGCAACTTCTCAAGCGACGGTGAATCCGGTGGAGGCGGCGGCTTTTGCCCTTCGACCTTGGGCCCCACTTTCGGGACGACGACGGCCGCGGCCTGTTTCTTCTTGGCCTTTTGGGCCTGCAGTTCGGGGAGGATCACCGTCTTGGCGAGGAAGGCGATGCCGACGAATGCCGCCGCGAAGAGCATGGCCAGCACTACCTTGCCGAGCTTGCCGTACATGTTGAAGACGCTGAGGATGATCTGGGCGCCGAGGCCGAGGCCGACCACGGCTCCGGTGGCGATGATGGCCTGGGCGAAGTAGATGCCGGGGCCGTCGATGCGGGCCAGCCACCAGCACGAGACATCCGCCACCTGGGCCAACAGCACGATCGGCCCGAGCACCAGCCGCACCAGGAACGGGTAGCTCGAAAACGAGAACACCAGCCCGGTGAGCGCGAACAGCATGGCGAAGCTGAGCAGGTGGGCGTGCGTGGACTGGGCAAGCTTCTCTTTGCTGATCTGGCGATCGCTGGCGCACCAGGCGCCGTCCTGGCCTTCGGGAATGACGGCGCCAGGGGCGCACTCGGCATACTTGGCGATCTGCTCGTAACTCGTGAGCGGGAAGTTGCCGGCCTGTGCGCCGTCGCGGTGGCACGAGGCACAACGGTCGCGGAACAGGTTTTGGATGAGGAAGCCGCCATCGTTGTGGATGTATTCGGGGCTCATCTTGGCCGGGGCTTTGTCCTTGGCCGGTGCGAAGCGATTGTCGGCATAGGCCTTGGCCCGCTCGGCTTTCGGAGCGTTCACCCAGAGCACCATGAGCGTTCGTTCGCCTTCGCGCTCAACCTCGACTTCTTCCTTCGCCCGCTTCGTGATCGCATCCTTGAAGCGGTTGCCGGCCTCGCTGCGGTCGTTCTTGAAGAACGCGGAGCCCATGCTGCCGCCGCCGTTGAGCGGTCCATCGATCGGTCCCGTCACCAGCTTCTCGATCTTGCTGACCGGGCGATTCTTCGCGATGGCGTCTTTCGTGAGCCACTTCTTGCCGGCGAAGATTTCAATTACGTCGTTCGGGCCGGGGAGCGGCGAGCCGTCTCCTTGCGTGTGTTGGAAGTGCATTTGCACCATGGCCGAGGAATACCCCAGCCCGACGGTGAGCAGGAAGAGCGTGATCACCACTTTCGCGGGGAAGGGCAGGGCGCGAAGCGTTAAACGGGGGGCAGGAAGGGGTTCCGGCATTGATCCGACTCCTTGGCGGAGTGATTCCAACCGACGGAAGCACGAAACCAGTGCGGGCGAGGCAGTGATCTCGGCTGGAGGAGGGATACCTCGGCAGCGGCGTACGGATGTAGTGTATCACGAAAACGGATTTTGTGAAGGCATGACGCCGAATTATGGATAACTTTATCCAATTTAACCCATTCTGGACTTTCCGCGCCAAATCGCCCCGGCTATACGCCGGCCATGAGCGCCGTTCTCACCTTTCACGACGTTCGCATGCGCTTCGGGGATCGTTGTGCCGTCGATGGCGTTTCCTTCGAAGTGAACCGAGGCGAAGTGGTCGGCTTGCTCGGTCCCAACGGTTCCGGCAAGAGCACGACGATCGCGGCAGCGGCGGGCGTGCTCGAGCCCTGTAGCGGAAGCGTGCGGATTGCCGGCCGCTCGCGCCGCGACGATCCCGCGGCTTACGCTCTCTGCGTCGGCCTTCTGCCCCAAGAGTGCGCCCTCTACGACGAGCTGACCGCTGCCGAGAATCTGATGTTCTTCGGCAAACTCTATGGGCTTTCCGGAAAGGAATTGCGGCGGCGAACGGTGCGGGCACTCGCCCGGTTCGGCGTCGGCGATCGCGCCGGCCACCGCGTCGGCACGCTCTCCTGCGGCCTCAAGCAGCGCGTCAACCTCGCCGTGGCCTTGCTCCACGATCCGCCGCTTCTCTTGCTCGATGAACCGACCGCGGCGCTCGATGCCGCTTCCCGCGACCGGCTGTTCATCGACCTCGGCCGGCTTCGCGACGACGGCCACGCCATTCTTCTTTCCACGCACCACTGGGACGAAGCGGAACTCGGCTGCGATCGCGTGGCGATCCTGGAGCGCGGCAAGTTGGCGGCGATCGGCGAACCGCGGCAGTTGCGGCGCCGCCCCAGCGACCGCGCGATCCTGTATGGACACTTGCGCGCGCGGCCGCCGCGCTTCCAGGTGCAATCGCTCCGCGATCGCCTCGGTTCGAGCGCCGAGATGGAAGTGACCGGCCGCCGCTTGCGCCTGGCCGCAACCAGCTCGGAAGCGTTGGGCCGCGCCTTGGCTCAAGTGTTAAGCGAAGGGTTCGCACTGGAGAGCTACCACACGCCGCCGGCGGCGATTGAACGCGCCCTCGATCGCGCCGCACACCCTTCCACCGCGGAGGCAGCCTGATGCGGCCGCCGCTGATGTCTCTGATCGCGGCCCTCGCGGCCAAGGACTGGCGGCTCTTCTGGGCCGATCGCCGCGCTGCATTACTTACCTTCGCGGTGCCGATCGTATTGGCCTCCTCGTTCGGGCTCATCTTCTCGCGCCACACGGAAGCACGCTCGGCCACGCGCTTACCCATCGCCATCGTCGTGGAAGACGACGGCCCATTCACGCAGGAAGTGGCGGTGGAACTGCTGACATCGCCGCGCTTCGAGGCGGTCGCGATGACTCGGGAACAGGCGGAAGGGGCGATCGCCGAACGGCGGCCGAGCGTAGCGATTGTCTTGCCGCGCGGCTTCGAGAAGGTGAAAGAATGGCGGCCCGGTTCGCCGGGCGAGCGGCCGCCGGTGGAGATCCGCCATCATCCACTGGCCAGTGCCGAACGCCAGTGGGCCGAAGGCGCCTTGACGGAAATCGTGATGCGGCGGTTAGCCCGCGACAAGCTCGGCGACAAGGCCGATCTCGCGCCGCCGTTCCACATCGAGGCCGCGGCCGCGACCGGGGCCAACCATGCCGCCTTCAATGCCTACACTCACAGTTTCTCGGGAATGACGCTGCAATATCTGCTGTTTTGGGGAATGGAGAGCGGCCTGCTGTTCTTGCGCGAACGGCAGCGCGGAGCGTGGACGCGGCTGCAAGCCGCCCCCGTGCCGCTCGCAGCGATCCTCCTCGGCAAGGCGCTCGCCACCGCTGCCATCGCCCTGCTCGTGGTGCTCGCCACGTTCGGTTTCGGCTACCTGGCATTCGGCGTGCGCATTCATGGCTCGCATCTGGGGTTCGCATTGCTGGCGCTCGCCGCGAGCGGCCTCGCTGCCGCGACCGGGTTGCTCGTTGCCGCCCTCGGCGACACCGAGGCCCGCGCCCGCGCCGTCAGTATCCTCGTGATCCTCGGCGTGTCGATGCTCGGCGGCCTCTGGCTGCCCGCGTTCCTTCTCCCCGGTTGGCTCCGCGACCTCGCACTGTCGCTGCCGACGACCTGGGCCATGCGCGGTCTCGATGCCGCCACCTGGCAAGGGCGGAGTTTGCTCGGCGTGCTGGGGAATGCCGCGGTTGTTGCCGCGTTTGCCGCGGTGTTCCTGGCGCTGGCCGCGGCCCGGATCAAGGCCGTGGAAACGCGACGGAGAAAAGGATGGGTATGAACCGGATCGCGGCGAGTGCCGCTCTCTTCCTGTTCGCGATACCGGCATTGGCCCAGGCACCGACGCCGCTCGCCATGGAAGACCAGTTCGGCAAGAAGGCCGATCTTGCCGATCATCGCGGCGAAGTCGTGATTCTCGTTTACGGCGACCGCAAGGGAACCGATGCATGCCGGAAGCTGGGCGAGCGGCTCCACGTGGCATGGCATCCGACGGCCGCGGGCCAGCCGCCGGCCAAGGCGCATGCCGCGCCGGTCGCAGCGTTGAACGGATTACCGGCCGGCAAGAAGTCGCCGGAAGTGAAGGTGATTCCGGTGGCGTGTTGCGGCAAGGTTCCCGGGCCGGTTCGCGCCGTGATCCGGTCGCAGATCGCCAAAGGTTCGCCGGACGTGCCGGTCTGGCTCGACTTCACCAACGCGATGAAAACGTACTTCACGTTGACAACGAGCGAGCCGAACGTGGCGGTGTTCGACGCGGCGGGCCGCTTACGGCTGAAAATCAACGGCACGCCGGACAAACCTGCACTCGATCTCCTGATGAAGACCGTCCAGGAATTGCGGCTCGAAGCGGCGAAGTGATTCGCGGTCGATGAAACAAGCCATCGTTACGCAGGGCAACGCCCTGGGTAACACGTTGCCCAATCTCTCCCGATCTTCATCCCTGAACGCGTCGGACACCATTCCTCACGGCGTTGCACCACGGGGAGTGGGTCCGAGCGGCTCATCACTTGCCGACGACGCGGACGGCCTGCTCTTCCTTGAGCGGGGCCGTCAGGCTCGTGGCCTTCACCTGCGTTTGCATCCGGGCATCGCCGGTCTGAATCGCCTGCACTTCAATCGTGAATGTTGCAGTCGCCCCGGGATTGAGTTGATCGAGCGTGGGGAAGGTCACGTTCCCCGAGGCGTCCGTGCGGCCGTCGGCGTTGGCGGCGCCGGTCGCGCGAACCAGCTTCAATTCGGCGGGAATCGCCGCGGAAACGTCGATGTTCCGCGCCGGCAGCGTCCCCGAGTTCTTCACCCGCACCTGGAACACGGCATTCTTTCCAACGGACAGGAAGCCCATCGGGGCGACGAGTTCCGCCGTGAGCGCCGGCGTGCCGATGATGGCCACGCTGCTCTCGAACTTGGCTTGCAGTGGGTCGCCGACGGGGGCCGCGTCGCTGCCTCCGGCGTCGGCCGTGGCCAGCACCGCCAGCGTCGCCTTGTCCCCAAACTTCACGGCATCGACCGTTACCTTCAGCGTTTTCTGTTCCCCGGCCTTCAAGGAATCGAGTCGCCATTCCAGGGGGCCGCTGCCGATGCGGGCGTCGCCGGCATCCTTGAGCTTCACCTCGGCGGGAAGCGTGGCCCGGATCAACACGTTCGAGATCGGCCCATCGCCGTTATTGCTCACGACGATCGACCAGGCGAAATCCTGACCGAGATAGGCAAGCTTCGGGCCATCGACGGTTGCTTGGAGTTCGGCCCGGCGATAGTCGAAGGCGAACGGCTCGGAAGCCGCTGTGATGTTGCCGTCGGCAGTGGCCGTGGCCTTCACGCCGTAATGCCCGGCGGCCTTAGCGCTGACCGGCAACTCGACGACTTGGGTTTGCCCCGGGGCAATCGTGCCCGCGGCCAGTTCCACCGGGTTCTTCCCCGAACCGTACTGCAAGGCGGCATCCAGCGTGGCAGAGACTTTCACGTTTGTGGCGGAGGTTGCTCCGGCATTGGTGACGGCCACGCGAAGCGGTGCCTTCTCGCCGAGCAGCGCTGCGCTTGGCCCTTCCACAACCACGACGAGCCGGCCATTCTCGATCCGCGTCGTCGCTTCCTTGTGCCCTTGCAAACCGTCCGCGGTGGAAGCATCCGCCTTTACGGTAAAGGAGCCGAGTTTGGCGGGGTGCACCTGCAGCGTCAGTGCTTGTTCCTGCTTTGAAGGCACGGCGGGCAGGTTGAAGATGAGAGCGTCGTTCTCTTGCCGCACCGGCGGCGGGTCGCTTCGATCCAGCGTGGCCCCATCCGAAAGCGTCACCCGAACGGTCGATTCCCGGGCATCGACGAGCCCGGCATTCGCCAGGGTCACGACGACGGGAACGCTGGCGTTCGGCCCGGCGGAAGCCGGCGCGGTCATGTCGAGGCGCATCGTCGGCGCCGCCCATTCGATCACCGTTTCCCGCCGGCTCACCACGGTTCCCGGCCCGATTCCATTGTCCGCGGCCTTCACCACTTCCACGGCGACCCGCGTCTTACCGGCCTGCGGCGATGTCTGCACAAGCCGCACCACGGCCGCGGTCGTGGCGTCGAGCGGCTCCTCGGCTTCCTTCGCGCCGATGCCGGCCTGGCTCAAACTGGTTCCCGTCGCGCCGACCGGTGCAAGCACTGCCGGGGCGCCCGCGCCATCGAGCACCTTGTAGCGAACGCGATAAATCGGCGGGTTCGGGCCGTCTTGTGGAACCTGGGCAAGCGAGGTGCTCAGCGTGGTTTCGGTGCCGTAGCGAACGACAGCCGGCGGCGGAAACCCGAAGCGGCCGTCGCCCCAGACGATCCGCGTGATCACGCGGCCGCGCTCCCAGTTGAACACGCCAGGGGCGTAGGCCGTGATGGTGCTTTCGCCCGGCACCGCGGAACTGACGACGCAAAAGGTTTGCCCCGGGGCGATGTCGACATCGTCCTTGGGGTCGTCGTTGCCGCGCGTGATGCAATGGGGAAGGTAGCCGGTATAGGTAACGCCGAACTTGTTATCGACCTTGTAGCCGCGGCCGGCGTAGAAGCCGGCTTCGTCCACTTCGATGATGTTGCCGGGCCCCTCGAGCACCCATTCGACGCGGCGGCTGCGGCGCGGGTTGCCGTCCTTATCGCACACCGTGGCCACGAGCACGATCTGCGAACCAAGGGGGGCCGTGGCATCGGTCGGCGTCACATTCAACTTGGCGGCCTTCGGATCGAAGTCGCGGAAGAAGCCGAACCGCGGCTTGGCGTGCGTCTGCTGGATCGGGCCGCCGGGCAGTTCGTACGGGAAGTAGCCGGGATTGTGCGAGTTGAAGCAGCCGACGGCGGTTGCGAACGCAGCGATCAGCGGCAGGAGCAGGCGGCGCGACATCGTCGGCCCTCGGCGAGCGTTACCGGCGCGAAAGCCGGGCTATACGGCGACTGGGCGAACAGTGCAAGCCGGACTGGAAAACAGGCTGCCTGCGAGTACGCTGACGCTATCCCGCCGTTCCTGGAGATGCGCCGTGTTCCTTCCCGCCGCGCTCGTCGTTGCCTCGCTCGCGCCTGCCGCTCCCAAGTTCGAAATCAAGGATGGCGACCGCATCGTCTGGATCGGCAGCACGCTGGTCGAGCGCGAGCAGCGCTATGGTTACTGGGAAACGGCACTGCACGCCGCCTTCCCGGACAAGCAGTTCACGCTGCGGAACCTCGGCTGGTCCGGCGACACGGTGTTCGGCGAAGCCCGCGGCCGCTTCGACTTCAACAACCCCAATGCCTGCTTCAAGCAACTGGTCGGTTTGACGCTGGAACTGAAGCCGACGGTGATCTTCGTGAGTTACGGCACGAACGAATCGTTTGAAGGAGAGCCGGGTTTGCCGAAATTCGAGAAGGGCCTCAACAAGCTACTGGACGCGCTGAAACCGGCGAAAGCGAGGGTGGTGCTATTCACGCCAATGCCCGTGTTTGTGCATGAGATGCCACTGCTGGACGGGGCGCCACGGAACAAGACGCTTAAGACGTATTCAAAGGCGATTGGAAGCATAGCAGACAAGCGGAGACACGTCCTCGCTGATTTATATGGATCTTGTTTCACTCTCGCGACCACGATTGGACCGCTTTTCAACCCTGGCAAAGATGGTAAGGCCTTTTCTCCTCCACTGCTGACCGAATACGGCGTTCAATTGACAAAGGCTGGTTATTCTACCTGTGACTACTACTTCCTTGTGAGCCTGGGATTGAAGAAAAACGTAGGGATAAGTCCGAAACTTCGCGCGACCAACCAAGAGATCCGCAAAGCAAGAGAAGAGCTTCGCAAGAAGAATGAAGAACTCCGTGAAGCGATCGTGGCCAAGAACCAATTATTCTTCTACCGGTGGCGGCCGCAAAACGAGACGTATTTGTTCGGGTTCCGCAAGCACGAACAGGGCAAGAACGCCAGGGAGGTGGCCGAGTTTGATCCATTGGTGGCGAAGGCCGAAGAGCGCATCGAGTCGCTGCGGAAAAAACTCAAATGATTAGCGGCGCGCTCGGCGTTGCCTCGCGGCTAATCGGGTGGGTGGTCATGGTTCTCGGATACCACATTATTTTCAGCGCGTATGGGTTCTGGTTGCCCAACGACCCGCGCGGTTCGTGGTCCGATTTCGTCGGTTCGTGGGATCTGTTTTTGGCCGCGGGCAAGGCCACCAAAACGGACGAACGCCGTTCCGTGGCCGGGCGTTCCCACGATCGCGAGAAACGCCTGGCCGCCAAGGAAACGATCTGCCGGCCGCCGGTGAAGTTCGATGGCGCTCAGGCCCGCGCCATTGGCCGCGGCTTCGCCAAATACGTGGAGCAATCTGGGCTGCGTGTCTGGGCCTGCTCGATCATGCCCGAACACGTGCACTTGGTCACCGGACCGTTTCGCGTATCCGTGGAACAGTTGGTGATTCAGTTGAAAGGCGCCGCGACCAAACAATTGCTTGATGAGAAACTGCATCCGTTCGATGGCCAGGCCAGGTGCTGGACCCGCGGCGAATGGAAAGTGTTTTTGTTCACCGATGCCGACATTGATCGCGCGATCCAATACGTCAAAAACAACCCGATCAAGGACGGCAAACCGCCCCAAACGTGGTCATTCGTAACGTCACCGATTAGCCGCGAGGCGCAGCCGAGCGCGGCTCAGCGGAAACCGCGCACGGCGTTGCCTCGCGGCTAACCATGGATCACATATGAAACGCATTGCCATCGCATTGTTATTCGTTTTCCCCACCGCGGCGTTGGCCCAGCGCGATGCCCGCGTGCCGGACCCCGATCCCGAACTCGAACGCAAAACCTTCATCGTCGCGCCGGGGTTCGAGGTTTCGCTCTATGCCGCGGATCCATTGCTCGCCAAGCCGATCCAGATGAACTTCGACCCCCAGGGCCGACTCTGGGTCGCCTCCAGCGAAGTCTACCCGCAGATCAAACCCGGCGAAAAAGCCAACGACAAGATCATCGTCCTCGAAGACACCAACAACGACGGCAAGGCCGACAAGACCACAGTGTTCGCGGACGGCCTGCTCATTCCCACGGCCGTGGCCCCCGGCGACGGCGGCTGCTACGTTGCCAACAGCACCGAAATCATCCACCTCTCCGCGTCCAAGCCCGGCCAAAAAGCCGACAAGAAACGCATCCTGCTTTCCGGCTTCGGCACCGAGGACACGCACCACATCATCCACACGTTCCGCTGGGGCCCCGACTGCAATCTCTACTTCAACCAGTCCGTTTACATCCATAGCCACATCGAGACGCCGCACGGCGTGAAGCGGCTGAACGCCGGCGGCATCTGGAAATTCCGCCCGGAGACCGGCGAACTGGAAGTGTTCGCCCGCGGGTGGTGGAACTCGTGGGGCCACGCCTTCGACAAGTACGGCCAGTCGTTCGTGACCGACGGCGCCGGCGGCGAAGGGATCAACCACGCCTTCCCCGGCGCCTACTTCGTGCAATCGATCGGGCCGCACTCGCAGCGCATCCTGCACGGGCTCAACCCCGGCTCGCCGAAATACTGCGGCCTCGAAGTCGTCTCCGGCCGCCACTTCCCGGACGACTGGCAAGGCGACCTCATCACCAACGATTTCCGCGGCCACCGCGTCTGCCGCTTCAAACTTTCGCCGGATGGCAGCACGTATTCCAGCCGCGAACAATCGGAAGTCATCAAGAGCAACCACCCCGCGTTCCGCCCCATCGACGTGAAAATGGGCCCGGACGGAGCGCTGTACATCGCCGACTGGTATAACCCGATCATCCAGCACGGCGAGGTCGATTTCCGCGATCCGCGGCGGGACAAGACGCACGGCCGCATCTGGCGCGTGACCGCCAAGGGCCGGCCCTTGGTGCCGAAGCCGAAGCTGGTGGACGCGACCGTTCCCGAATTGCTGGAACGATTGAAGGACCCCGAAGACTGGACCCGGCAACAAGCCAAGCGGGTTTTAAAGGAACGCGGCTGGAAGGTAGTGAGAAGCCAACTATTTACCACCTTCCATCGAGGGCCCGCGGATGTGCCGGTGAGCGGTCCGTTGTTGTTGGAGGCAGCGTGGGTTTCCAAGGCGAACGGGGTTCCCGAATTGGAGTGGATTCGCGAACTTTATGCAAACAAGGACCATCGACTGAGAGCGGCGGCCATTCGAATGTTCGACAACTGGTCCCGAGGCGTAGATACCGTCGGCGGGGACATCATTGAAGACGCCACAACAGACGTTCATCCTCGTGTGCGTCTGGAAGCAATTCGAAAGCTCGCACGGACTCCTACGGACTCGATCGGCTATCGCGATTGCGTGCAGGAAGCACTACGCGCCCTCGACAAGCCCATGGATCGCGTGCTCGATTATGCCCTCTGGCTGACGGTCCGGGAGCTGGAGCCGTACTGGATGCCGGAGTTCAAGGCCGGCAAACTGACCTTCGGCGGCGACCCGAAGAAGCTGGCGTTCGCCCTCAACGCGGTCGGCACCCAGGACGCGGCGAAGCCGGTGGTCGCACTGATCGACTCCGGCAAGGTGGCCAAGGAAAACCTGCACGGGCTGTATCTCTTGCTCGCGCGCATCGGCGGCCCGAGGGAAGTTCAAAAAGTTATCCAGCAGGCTGCCGGCGATTCCGCCATCAGCGATGGTGAGCGCGGCGAACTGATGGCCGCCGTTGAAGCAGCAATTCGAACGAGGAAGATTCCAGCCCCCGAAGCCGCGCCCGACCTTTCCCCGCTGCTCGCCAAGCAAGGCGATACGCTCCATGCCACGATGCGAATCGCCGGCCTGTGGAAGCTGAACCGCCATGCCCGCACGCTCTCTCTCGTGGTCGATAGTGCATTCAGTACGAGGGAAGATCGCCGGGCCGCACTCGACGGCCTGGTCGCGATGGGCGGCATGTGGCTGGACATCGCACTGCTCGGCGCCGACAACAAAAGCCGCGACGCCGCGGTCCGGCTCGACACGATCATTGCCCTGGCCAGCGTCAGATTGCCCGCGGCTGCGCAAAGCGCCGCGGCTTATCTCATCGAAGCAAAACCATCCGATGATCTCCTCGATCTCTACTCCGCCTTCATCTCTCGCAAGGGCGGGGCCGCGGCGCTGGCCAAGTCCCTGGCCGGGAAGAAACTTGCCGCCGATGTCGCCAAGATCGGCATCCGCGCCGTGAAATCGTCCGCGGCGCAGGATGCCGGCCCGCTCGAAGCGGCACTCACCAAGGCCGGCAACCTCAGCGCCGCCCGCAAGCCGCCGACTCCGGAGGAAGTGAAAACGCTCACCGCGGACGTGATCAAGATCGGCGACCCGGTTCGCGGCGAGGCCGTGTTCCGCCGCAAGGAACTCCAGTGCCTCGCGTGCCACGCCATCGGCGGCGCCGGCGGCCAGGTCGGCCCCGATCTCACCTCCATCGGCGCCAGCGCCCAGCCCGATTACCTTGTCGAATCGCTGCTGCTGCCGAACAAGGCCGTTAAGGAGGGCTATCACGCCATCCGCGTCGTCACGGTTCAGGATCAGGTGTTCCTCGGCCGGCCGCTCCGCGAAGCCAACGGCCAACTCGTGCTGCTAACGCCCGAAGACAAGCAGATCACGATCCCGACGGCGGACATCGCCGAGCGCGGTCAGACGAAGTCGCTGATGCCCGAATCGCTGACCGACCCGCTGACGAAGCAGGAATTCGCGGACCTGGCGCGGTTCCTGTCCGAACTTGGCAAGCTTGGCCCCTATGCACCGTCGAAGGCGCGGGTGGTGCGGCGCTGGCAGTGGATCGAGCCGACGCAAGCGAACATGAACCTGGCCCGGCGCACCCGGCTCGCCGCGGCCGCGGAGGCCGGCACGCCGTTCTCCTGGTCGCCGATGTATTCGAAAGCGTCCGGCGACTTGCCCGTCGCCGACTTGCCGAAACTCGTCGTCTGGAACGGCAACGATCCGCTCGCGGTCGTCCGCTTCCAACTCGATGCCACCACCGCCGGCGCGGCGAAGCTCCGCTTTAACAACCCGGCCGGGCTCACCGCCTATCTCGACGGCAAACCGCTCGACGTGAAGGCCGAGACGCCGATCGAACTCAAGACGGGAACCACGACGGTGACCCTGGTGATCGACCGGGTGAATCGCACCGACGATATTCGCGTGGAACTGGACGACGTGGCGGGTTCCCCGGCGCGGGTTAACGTGGTCGGCGGGAAATGACGGTCGCAAACCCGTAAGCGGCTTCGCGACTCGAACAACCCTCTTCGACTTATCGAGAGATGGCGCCAGTCGCGCAACCCGCTTGCGGGTTCGCGACGACGGCCACGCGCTTCCCCAACGATCGCGTCAGGATGACATGGCGATGTTCGCCGCCGGCGAGTTTCAACCGCTTCTGCACGTCGTTCACATCCGCTTCCACGGCGCGCTTGAGAATGGTCACGCGGCCGACGCCGCGCTCGCGCAGATAGTCACGCAGCTTGCCGATAGGCATCGGCACCACGGCCTCCACGCGGTAACAGTCGGCGAACGGCGAGTCGGCTGGCGTCTCGCCCGTTAAGAGAGCGACGCCGTGGTCGACCGGCGCGGCCGCGAATTGCTCGCATAACAGCGGCAGCAACCCCGCGCGAATCACCGCGGCATCCGGATCGAAGAGGAACTGGCCAAGCGGCGCCGGCGGCGAATCGGCAAGCAGATCATCGGAAGCGAGCGAGGAATCCGGCAGCACCGTGGCCCGCCGCCGGGCTGTCTTGAAACTGCCGAACCAGAGCACGCATTCCTTCAATTCCCCGGCCGACGAGATGAATTCGCACTCGAATGACTTGGCGAGCAGGGGGCGTAAGCCCCCTGATTCTCGAAGGTCGGCAGAATCAGGGGGCTCACGCCCCCCGCTCGCAAGGAATTGCTGAGCCACGCCGGGAGCGATCTTCGCAGCCAGTGGAAAGCCGTCTGGGAAGCGTGCCAGCACCGCCGGGAGCGGCGGCTGGTACCGCACCGGGTCGAGGTAGCGGCGCTCGCCATCGCGCCGCGACGGATCGACGAACGCCGCGTCCGCTTGCGGCAACGGCATCGTCAACACGTCCCCTTCGAGAAACTGGATCGCCACGCCGAGGGCTTCCGCATTGGCCCGGGCCATCGCCAGGCGCAACGGATCGCTGTCGATCGCCGTAACGGTGCAACCGGCTCGCGCGAGTTCGATCGCGTCGATTCCGATGCCGCAGCAGAGATCGAGAACCTGCCCGAAGGGCGCGAACCGTTTGGCCCGGTGCTTCGACACGGCCTCGCTGGACGATTGCTCGAGTGCTTCGCGCGTGAAGTAAAGCCGGCTAGCATCCGAATGCTTCCCGTTGGCACGGATGCGCAAGAGCACCGTCTCCAACGCGGCCTTGGCGAGTTCGGACGGATAATGTTTGCGGAGCTTCTCGAAATGTTGGAGGAAGTCGGCTTCCCTCGGTACGATCGCCGCGGCATCGGCGAGAGCCGCTTGGCCCGCCGGCGATAGCAGTTCGCGAAATGTCTCCAGCTCCATCGCCGACCTCGACTTTTACGCTGTTAAAACTACCTTAGAAATACCAAGGGCATTCCGATGAACGATTCTTGGGTGGCGCCGGCTTCCAGCCGGTGCGAATCGGCCAGAAGCCGGTGCCACCCCAGACAGGCAAGGAGACGACCGTGGGGAATCCGGCATCCGTGAAGCGCAAGGCGACCGAAAAGCGGCGGAAGAAATACGAGCAGCGGCTGGGGCCGGGCGTTTATTTGCCGAAGGCGGACCGCGAGGCGGTGAACGCGGCGGTTGAGAAGCACCTCGCCGAAAAGAAGGCGGCCGCCGCGGCCAGGAAGAAGAAGTAGCCGGCTCAGGTTCGGCCACTGCCGCCCAGGAGGTAGCCGAGAATCGCGTGGGCCGATTCGTCCAGCGGCTCCAGGGCGCGCACTTCGAGCTGCTCAGCGACCACGAGGCGGCCGAACTCCGTGAAGAATCGCTGCGGATGCCGCGCCCGCACCACGATCGCATTCGCCTCGCCATCCACCTCCACGCCGACCGTCTCGGCGAGGCTCAATATCAACCGCGCCGCTTCGCGCGGCCGATCCAGTTCAATTCGCACCGCAATCGGATGATCGTCGAGCAGGTCGCGAATCTGCTGCAGCGTTCCCACGGCGGCGACCCGCCCGCGCGCCAGGATTGCCACGTGATTCGTCAATTTCTCCAGTGCTTCGAGTTCATGGCTGGAGATGAGCAGGCACTTTCCCTGGGCCGCGAGTTGCTGAAACAATTCGAGCAATTCCTGCCGGCCGATTGGGTCAATGCCCGAGAGCGGTTCATCGAGAACGAGTAACTCCGGGTCGTGCAGCAAGGCCTGGGCGAGCTTGATCCGCTGCCGCATCCCTTTGGAATAACCCTGAAGTTTGCGGTCGGCGCGATCGTTCATGCCGACGCGTTCGAGGGCGGCTTCGGTGCGGCGGCCGGCATCGCGGCGCTCGAATCCGCACAGCCGGGCCATGAGCCGCACGAACTTTCGCCCGGTCAGGTCTTCGTAAAACGCATCGACATCGGGGCAATAACCGACGAGCCGCCGCGCTCGCCAGTCCCAGGCGTTGACGCCGCGAATGCTGACGCGGCCGAGCGTCGGCTTCAATTGCCCCGTGGCCAGGCGAAGCAGCGTGCTCTTGCCGGCTCCGTTGGCGCCGACCAATCCGGTGATCCCACCGGTCAGTTCGAGGGTAACTTGGTTCAAGGCGAGGACGGTGCCGTACCACTTGGAGGCGTGCTCGAAGAGCAAGAGCGGCGCGCAGGGCGGAGACGAGGCTTCGACAACGCCCGCGGGCGCCCCGTCTGTCGGCATCGCGGAACCCAGGATGGCGGCGGCAGGTTCGGGCATTTTCACTTGAGCGTCGTCAGGTATTCGATCAAATCGCGGACCTCGCGCGGCGACAGCGATTGCTCCACGGACGGCATTGGCGAGGCCGCGGCGGCGCGACGCTCCACATCG
>DATNBQ010000481.1:0-17145 GCA_035571955.1 Urbifossiella sp.
GGTTCGCAGGTCGGCGCGATCCTTGAAGGCGATTCTCCTGGATCAATCGGTGCTGGCCGGCGTCGGTAATATCTATGCGGATGAGGCGTGTTCGCTGGCCGGTTTGCATCCGCGCCGCCGCGGATCGTCGTTAACCCTGGCCGAAGCGGATCGACTCCGCGAGTCGATCGAGGGCGTGTTGAAAAAAGCGATTGCCGGCCGCGGTTCGACCATCCGCGATTACGTCGGCGGCTCGGGGTTGCGCGGCGGCTACCAGAACGAGTTCCGCGTGTACGGCCGCACCGGGGAACCGTGCGGCGATTGCTCCGCGGCGATCCGCTGCATGCGCCTGGCCGGCCGCGCCAGTCATTATTGCCCGAAGTGTCAGCTATCGCGCTCCGCTCCGCGGACCCCGCATCGCGGCTAATCCGAGCACCTTTAATGTCCTATCGCGCTTTCAAACGATTGCTCGGCGAAACCAGCCTCGAGCGCAAATGCCGCTGGCTGCTCGGCACCGGCGTCCTCCTGCTCATGACCGGCAGCTTCTGGGTCTATGCGTCGCAAACGGAAGACCTCGCTTACGAACAACTCGACACCACCGGCCGCGCCCTGCTCACGCCCATCGTCGCCCGCTTGCACCTGCCCGGCGAACAATACGAAGCCATCGATGCCTTCCAAAGGCAAACGGAAAAGCACTGGCCGCTGCAACTCAAAGGCTATGCGTATCGCCGGATCGTGCCGGGTTCCAAAGATCCCGAGACGCAGCCGGAAGCCGAGGACACCAACCTGCTCTGGGAATTCATGTCCAACCCCGAGCGGCACGAACTGACTCGCAAGGCCCAAAAAGAGAACGCGTACTATTACTACGGGGCGCTGCGGGCCGATCCGAAATGCATCGGCTGCCACATCGACCCGGTGAAGATGGGCGGCGCCGACAAGATCCGGCCCAACCTGCAACCCAACGACCTGATGGCCGTCGTCCGCATTCGCCTCTCCACGCAAACCATTGAAGAGGGGTTCCACACCAACCGGGCACTCTTGATTTCGTTCGCCATCGCGACGTCGCTGCTCATCATTGCCGGCAGCTACCTCATCATCCGCTACGTCATCGTCAAGCCGCTGAAGCACCTGAAAGCCGTGTCGGAAGCCATCGCGCAGGGCGAACTCAACATCCGCAGCGAAATCCAGACCGGCGACGAATTCGAAGACCTGTCGCACGCCTTCAACCGGATGCTCCGCAACTTGACGAACATCCAGGACCGCAACAAGAAACTGATCGCCGACCTCGATCGCAAGGTGGACGAGTTGGCCCGCGTGAACATGGCACTCTACGAATCGAACCGGCTGAAGAGCGACTTCCTGGCGACGATGAGCCACGAACTGCGCACGCCCTTAAATAGCATCATTGGCTTCAGCGAGGTGCTGCTCGCCGCGGAGAACCTGAGCGAGAAGCAGCACCGCTATGCCGCCAACATCATGACCGGCGGCAAGCAATTGCTTGCCCTCATCAACGACGTGCTGGAACTGGCGAAGCTGGAAGCGGGCAAGATGCGGCTGCACCCGGAAGCGCTATCGATCGCCAACGTCTGCGAGCACGCGGCGGCCCTCTTCCGCGACCAGGCCGACAAGAAGAACATCGACCTCAAGGTGCTGGTGGAAGGCACGCCGCCGGCCCGGCAGGATGCCGGCAAGCTGCATCAAATCTTGACGAATCTGATTTCCAACGCCGTGAAGTTTACGCCGGAAGGGGGCCGCGTGACCGTGCGGGCCGCGGGCGATGGCGGCGATCTGGTCTTCACGGTCACCGATTCCGGCGTCGGCATCGCCCCGGAGGAACAGGAACTGGTCTTCGAGAAGTTCCGGCAAGCGGCCAATCCGCTGACCCGCGAACAGGGCGGCACCGGGCTGGGCCTGTCGATCGTCCGGGAACTGGCGAAGCTATTGGGAGGCGATGTGTCGCTGCACAGTGAACTGGGCCGCGGCAGCACGTTTACGGTGCGCGTGGCGGCGAAACTGGCCGACGAACCGCTCCTGGATTTCGAACTGAACGAAGGGCCGTACGAACCACCTGGCGAGCCGGCGACGTCAGTAGCCGGAGTCGTTGAACACTCCGGCCGCTGACGCTCCCGGCTCGCCAGAATTCATTTGATGAAGAGCATTTCGCGGTAGGTCGGCAGCGGCCACAGGTCGTCCGCGATCTGCGTTTCCAGCTTGTCGCCGAGCGTCCGCAGTTCCTCCATCTTCGGCACCACGCCCTGGCGGATATGCTTGGCGTGGGCGTACGGGTCGCCGTCCGAGTGATGGTGCAGCGCCGAATCCAACGACGCAATCGAGCCCTGGAACTTGCTCAGCACGCTGGTTATATCCCGGAGGTGCTCCACCTGGGCGGCATTGTCCACGCCGGCCGCCTTGGTCGCGTTCACCGCCGATGCGACTTCGCCCTGATACCGCAGCGCCGCCGGAAGGATCATCGTCCGCGCAATCGTCACCATCATGGCCGCCTCGATCGCCACCTCCTTCACGTATTTCTCGCAGTAAATGTGATAGCGGCTGTGCAGTTCGCGCTCGCTGAGCACCTTGTACTTGCCGAACAGTTCGATCGAATCCTTGCGGATAAGCACGGGAAAGGCGTCGACGGAATTCTTGAGGTTGGGCAGCCCGCGCTTCTCCGCTTCCTTCTGCCACTCGTCGGAGTAGCCGTCGCCGTTGAAGACCACCTTCTTCGATTCCTTCAGAATGCCCGGCAAAAGCGATTGGATCGCCTTGTTCAAGTCCTTGCCGCCCTTGATCGAGGCCTCCAGATGGCTGGCGATATAATCGAGCGACTCGGCCACGATGGTGTTGAGCACCACGTTGGGCCCGGCGATGGAGAAGAAGGAACCGACGGCGCGGAACTCGAACTTGTTCCCGGTGAAGGCGAACGGGCTGGTGCGGTTGCGGTCGCCGGCGTCGCGCGGGAGCTTCGGCAAGACGCTGACGCCGACTTCCATGAACCCGCCCGGCTTCGTGCTCTTCAGATCCGACCGCTCGAGCTGGTCCATCACGTCCTGGAGCTGGTCGCCGAGGAAGATGGAGATGATGGCGGGAGGAGCTTCATTGGCCCCGAGGCGATGATCGTTGCCGGCGCTGGCGACGCTGACCCGCAGCAGTTCCGGATACTTGGCGACGGCGCGAATCACCGCCACGCAAAAGACGAGGAACTGGGCGTTCTCGTGCGGACTGTCGCCGGGGTTGAGCAGGTTCTCGCCGGTATCCGTCGCCATGCTCCAGTTGTTGTGCTTGCCGCTGCCGTTGATGCCGGCGAACGGCTTCTCGTGCAGCAGGCAGGCCAGGCCGTACTTCTCCGCCGTCCGCCGCATCACTTCCATGCACAGCTGGTTGTGATCGGTGGCGAGGTTCGAATCCTCGAAGATCGGGGCAATCTCATACTGGCTCGGGGCCACCTCGTTGTGCCGCGTCTTGACGGGGATGCCGAGCTTGAACATCTCGGCCTCGCAGTCGGCCATGCACGCCAGCACGCGTTCGGGGATGGTGCCGAAGTATTGATCTTCGAGTTCTTGCCCCTTGGGGGGCTTGGCGCCGAACAGGGTGCGGCCGCAATTGAGCAGGTCCGGCCGTGCGTAGATGAAGTTCTTGTCGATGAGGAAGTATTCCTGCTCGGGGCCGACCGTGGCGAACACTTTGCGGGCCTCGGTGTTGCCGAAGAGGCGCAAGATGCGAAGGGCCTGATTGGAAAGTGCTTCCATGGAGCGGAGCAGCGGCGTCTTCTTGTCGAGGGCTTCGCCGGTCCACGAGACGAACACCGTGGGAATAACGAGGGTGGCGCCGTTCGGAGCTTCGCGAATGTAGGCGGGGCTGGTGGGGTCCCAGCCGGTATAACCGCGAGCTTCGAACGTCGCGCGGATGCCGCCGGACGGGAAGCTGCTGGCGTCCGGTTCGCCCTTGACCAGTTCCTTGCCGGAAAATTCGGCGATGGCCGAGCCGGTGCCGGTTGGGTTGAGAAAGCTATCGTGCTTCTCGGCGGTCAGCCCGGTCATCGGTTGGAACATGTGCGTGTAGTGCGTGGCGCCGTGCTCGATGGCCCAATCCTTCATGGCGCTGGCGACGGCGTCCGCCACGGCCGGGTCCGTCAGTTGCGCGCCTTGCTTGATCGTCTTCTGAAGGGCCTTGAAGACCGGCTTGGGAAGCCGCCCCTTCTGCACTTCCTCGTTGAACACGTTGACGCCGAACAGGTCCTTCAAGTGAACCGTCTGGAAGTCAATCTGGTTGAGCTCGTACTCGGTGGTGGCGATCGTGCGGATCGCGGTCTGGCGCGCGTTCGACATCGACGGATGCTCCTCGAATTGCGTGCGAATCTGGAATGTGAAACGAACCAGGCCTGGCGCAGGGTATTGGTAAACCACGGTTGGGCTGGTTGGGGAGAGGGTGAAGAAGTTATAAGAACGCGGCCACGGATGGAAAGAGGAATTCCGCCATGCGACGGATCGCGGTGATCAACCAGAAGGGCGGCGTCGGCAAGACGACGACGACGGTGAACCTGGCGGCGGCGCTGGCCGCGGCCGGGCAGCGCGTCTGCGTCATCGACCTCGATCCGCAAGCCCATGCCAGCACCCACCTCGGCGTCGAGCCGGATGGCTCGCTGCCCTCGGTTTACGACGTGCTGGTGGCCAACAAGCCGATCGCGGCGGTCCGCAAGGCGATCGAACCGAACCTGTGGCTCGTTCCCTCGGACATCAACCTGGCGGCGGCCGAAGTGGAACTGGCCGGCATCGTCGGCCGCGAAGTGATCCTCCGCGAAGCGCTGGCGCAAGACAGCGAGCCGTTCGACTTCCTGCTCACCGATTGCGGCCCGTCGCTCGGCGTGCTCACGCTCAACGCCCTGGCCGCCTCGGATGAAGTCTTCATCCCGCTGCAGCCTCACTTCCTCGCCTTGCACGGCCTCGGCAAGCTACTGGAAACCACGGCCCTCGTGAGCCGACGAATCAACCCGGCCTTGAAGGTCGGCGGCGTCATCGTTTGCCTCTACGACGCCGGCACCAAGCTGGCCCAGGAAGTGGTGACGGACTTGAAGAGCTTCCTGGAGAAGAGCCGGGGAACGGCGACGCCGTGGTCGGCCGCGCGGGTATTCGAGACGAAGGTTCGCCGGAACGTGAAGCTCGCCGAGTGCCCGAGCTTCGGCAAGTCGATCTTCGGCTACGCGCCGAAAAGCCCCGGCGCCCAGGATTACGCGGCGCTGGCCGCCGAGGTGCTGGGCAATCGTGCAACGACGGTAAACCGGCACGCGGGACACGAGACACCGAAGCGGCACGCGCAACCAGTAGGCGAGCCAGCAGTTTAAACGCCTGGCGAGCCGACCGCGTCAACGAATCAGGGGAATTCACCGGCCTCGGCCCAGAGTCTCCGAATTCGAACGATGGCCTCGCGATTCATGCTCAAGGCGGTGATTGTCGCTCTTCCCGTTGCGGTTCGGCCCATGAGTCGCCACGCTCGAGTCCAGCGGAAGTGTCGTTCCCACGATTCTCGGCGCGGGTGAAAGAGTGGAACGAGGACGTGCGTCTTCGGATCGCGAACGAGAGTCCGTGCTCCTTTTCGTAAGGAACAAGTGACGCAAGCCAGAGCGAGATTGTCCGCCTCGGTGAGCCCGCCATCCGCACTCGGTTGGATATGATCCATGTGAAACGTCGCTTCTTGAGACCACTGCGGCAAGCGGCAATACTCGCAGAAGCCACCAGCGCGTTCGCGAACCAACCGCACCAGGGCGGGGGCGATGCGATCGCTCATGGCGATCGCTTTCGGGCCGAGGCGTGCGCGCAGGCTTTCATGAGCGAAAGCATGTCGACCAGTTCGGCGAGGGCCGTCGCTTCGCGACGTTCCTGAGTCGAGAGCTTCCCTTCTCGATCTTGCCGATCGAGCAGATCTTGCAGTCGATCGTCCAGCGCCTTGGGAAGGCGGAATGCCTTCCAATCCCGCGGCAGAGTTAATTCCACAACGATGGACCGATTCACAACTTAACCTCGAAGGTGCTGCGACCTTAGGGCATTATCCCAAGAAACCCACGCTCGGCAAACAGCGACCGTAACTCCATCTCTACTCCGGTACCAGGAATGTTCCCGCGATGCGGTCTTGCGGCGGGCGACTCGGGCTGCGCAGCGCCACCGCGACATACAGCGGCAGCAGACCGAGCGCCGCGAGCCAGAGGCCGGCATAGAGAATCGCCTGCCGCCAGTGATAAATCTGCAGCCAGACCGAGGCCGCCAAAAGGGCGGTGATCGGCAGCCAGACCACTGCGGCTCGCAATGCACACTGCCGCCGACTCGCCCGTCGGCCGTCGGCGCGCACCACCGCGATGCCCGCAATCATCATCGAGAAGCCGCCGCGAAAGACGACCGCCGCCAGCACCCAGCCAATCGGAATCGCCAGCAGCATGAACCAGATCGGCTCGGCCCAGAAGCGCCACGGCGATGCTCCCCGGCCATCGAGCGATTTCTCGTGCGCCGCCGACCAGACCATCAGTTCCCGCTCGAGCGCCAGCATCGCGTTGGGGTCGATGGCCTTGCTGTCGTCGACGCGGTCGGACGAGCGCAGCAGGAACTTTTGCACGCCCAAGAGCGAATGCCGGCGATCGGCCGCCTCCTCGCGCTGGCGACTTCGCATGGCTTCGATGCGGCCGATGGCTCGCGGGTTGTCGATCGCCTCGCCGGCGCCCTGCATCAGCCGAAGTTGCTCGTGTCGCTTCGGATCGCGAAGGTCCGTCAGGGTTGCATCGGCGACTTGCACCCATTGTTCCGAGGTCAAAAGAAAGAGCACGGCGACCATCCCGGAAAGGCCGTACATGAAGAGCAGCCCGAAGCCGAGCAGCGCCGCCTGGATGCCGAGATGAGCGGCGCGGATGGCCGGCGTCACCTCCGGCGGGTGGGCGTGCGTGGCTTGCAAGGCGGCCTGCAATTCGCCGAGCGACGAGTAGCCGCCGGGCGAGAACAGCCGGGCCAAAATTGGGGCGGCGTGCGGCGGCACCGGCGCGCGAACGGCCGCTCCCTTGCGATCCGCCCACGGCTCGGTGCGCGGCGTTCCTTCCAACATCAAGGTGGCCGCTTGACGGATCAAGGCGTCCGGCGATTCGCGCCCAGTGGCGGTTTGGATGGCCATGGGAAAATCGAGCAGTTGCACCCGGCCGCTCGGTTCCACCCACACCTGACCCAGCGATAGCCTCTCGGGCGTCGAGCCATCCGTCGCGCCGGCGTGCAACTCCTCCACGAGTTGTTCCAATACCAGCCGGGCATCGGCCCACGACAGCGGTCGGCGGATGGTGTCGGCGAGGGGCGCACCGACCGGAGCGGCGAAGGCGACCCATTCCAGATCGCGGCCGGCCCAGCGGAGCGCGCCGCGGCCGAGCCGGCGCACTCGCGTCAACCGCGGCACGTCGTTGCCGATCGGCGTGGCCGGGTTGCCGTCGTTCGGCATCAGCCAAATCAGCACGCGCCGTCCGAGCAAGCGGTCCTCGGCGGACCACACCTGCTCGCCGCGCGGATCGACCCAGAGCCGGCCAATAACCGAGTAACCGCCGAGCGATGCGGGAAGCGGTTCGGCTTCGTTCGCGGGAAGCAGGGCGTCGAGCGGGCTGGCGAACCGCGACACGAGCCGAAGGCGACGGACAGGGAGCGGCCTCTGCGTGGCGTGGCAGCCGCTGACGAAATCGTGGAAGCCCCGGTAGCCGTCCGCGGTGCGGCGGAGTTGCAACGACAAGACGATGATGCCGAGCGCGAATGCGGCTATCGCCGCGATGCCGCCGACCATCTGGTCGAGAATCGGCGAGGCGTATAGCGTCCAGAAGAGTACGAGCGCGAACGACGCGGTGCGTACCCAGCCGCGTTCCAGGCCCGGCGGCCCCGTTTGACCGACCCGGCTCACCCGGAGCCCGAGCAGCCACTTCCCCGGTGCGCGGCCGAGCAAGCCCTCGAACGTCGCAAAGTAAGCAATCGCGAGTGCCCAGCCGACCGGATCGACGTACCAGCCGGCGACGATCACGTGCGGCCATTTCAGCATCGAGTGAAACACTTCCAGCGGAATGATTCCAGCGAGAATGATAATGAGGCAATCGAGAAGAAAGGCGCCGGCGATGGCCCGCGGCCGCGCGGGCACCTGCCGGCTCGGCAGTAAATCGACGAGCGCCTCGCGCAACTCGTCCAGCGATTGCCAACGGCGATCGCGATCGCGCTCCAGGCCCCGGAGCACCACCCGTTCCAGGGCTCGAGATACCTGCGGCTGCGTCGCGCAAATGGAAGGCGGCGGTTCCGAAATCGCCTTGGCCAGTGCCGCCGTCACGCTTTCATGCTGGTACGGCGCTTCCCCTTGCAGCAAGTAATAGAGCGTCGCGCAAATTGCATAGACATCCGAACCGTAGTCGAGCGGTTCGCCGCGAATCTGTTCCGGAGAAGCGAATAGCACGGTGCCGAGGAAGGCGCCCGTGTGGGTGATGTGGCGGTCCTCCTCGGCGGCCAGCGATTTCGCCAACCCGAAGTCGCCGACCTTCACGCGCTCGTCCGCCGTCAGGAAGCAGTTCGATGGCTTGATGTCGCGATGTAGCACGCCGAGGCGGTGAGCTTCGGCGAGGCCGTCGATGGCGTCGAGAATGTGGGCAATGGCATCGTGCGGCGGCAGCGGGCCGGTCTTATCCACGAGGTCCTTGAGCGTGCGGCCCGGCATCAGTTCCATGACGATGTACGGACGGCCGGCCTCGGTATCGGCGGCCAGAACGAACACGCAGCGCGGGTGCGACAGCTGGCTGGCCAGCCGCCCTTCCTGGCGAAATCGTTCGACGGACGCCGGGCTCGCGGCCAGCCGGCTCGACAGCAGCTTCACCGCGACGTGCTGCCCCTCGGCGGACTCGCCTTCGTACACGGCGCCCATGCCGCCCGAGCCGAGGAAGCGCAGAAGCCGATACCCGCCCACTTCCGTCGGCGGCGGCTCGGCGGCATCGTCTTCCGGATTGTCGGTGAAGGGAACGTGCGAGGCGGTGAGCATGCCGCCGGGAACGGGATCAGCCGATTCGCGAATCTTCTGTCCGCAATACATGCAGAACGCCGGCGGGCCGTCGCTGTCCGCCGTCGAAAGGCTCCGCTTGCAGCGGGGGCACGTCACCAACATCGCGAATCCCTGGCCATCTGCCGGGCATACCGTGGGAGCCGAGTCTTTCTTACGCAATTGGTTCGCCGCGACCCAACGGAGCGCGCGAAACTTGCGCGCTTCCCGTTGGGTCGCGGCTAATCGGTGAGTCTCCGCTGCGATTGCTCGGCCAGTTCCGGCACCCACCAGATTTGGACTCCCTTGCCGTCGGCGATCATTAACAGATCGTCGCGCGGGCCGTATGCCGCGGCGGCCACGCGTCCCTTCGGCTTGACCTCGAACTGCAGCTTCCGGTCCACTGGATCCCACACCGAGATGCGCCCGGTCGCGTCGAGCACGGCCAACTCGCCGCCGCACTCGTTGAACGACAACCCCTTGATGGGCGCGGTTCCCGTCCGGAACTTCGAGATGCCTTTTGCTTCGCGCGGCCAGTAGCCAACGTAGCCGTCGTCGTCGCCGGTCGCGAAATCGGCGTAAGGAGAAATGGCCCACGTTCGAACGGCGGCCGTGTGTTCGCGACTCACGAAGAGCGCCGCTGCCGGCGCCCCGCCCGCGCGCACCGCTGCGATGGCGCCGTTGCGGTGGCCGCACAACAAGCGGCCGCTCGGATGCCACGCCAGGAACGTCGCTTCCCCGTTCGGCAGCGGCTGCCCACCGAGCGGTAGATTCAACGGCAAAGCCTCATCCTTGGAGGTCGTCGTCAAGAATGGTCCGGGCGACAATTTCTCCGGCGGCTCGTTCACCATCGCCATCGGCACGTAGCGCACGTGGATGCGCTTGTTGCGGATGGCGGCGAACCGCTCGCGTTTCGGTTCCATCATCGCAACGACCTGTTCGCCGGGAATGAGCAGTGGGGCACGCGGCGGAGCGTCCAGCGGCGCGACCACCAGCCCGCCGGAACCGGAGATCAAGGCGAGCAAACTGGCGGGGTGGAAATCGATGCGATGAACGGCGCCCGACCCGCGCGGGCCAAGCCGCGGCGCCTCGAAGTAGGCTTGATCCAGCGGCCAGATGCGCACCGAGCCGTCGGCGTGGCCGACCACGACCGAATCGTCAGTCGGCGAAACGGCGAGTGCCGTGACATCGGCGCCGCCGTCATCGAGGCGGGCCATGCCGTCGCGATAAATGAGTTCGTACCACGTGGGTGGACCGCCGCGTGTCGATGGCGTCGGCGCCAGCAACGGCGACTGCGGGTCAAGCTTCCTGGTCGGCGGCGATTCGTTTGGAGGCGGTTCACTCGGCGGCGGTGCATCGGGCATAAACTGCGAGGCGCCGAACAGCAGCATCACCAACAAGCCGACCGTGCTGGCCGCCATCGCAGCGACTTTCAACCCGTTGGCCAGCGGTGCGAATAGAGCGATCGCGGCGTTGGTGGTTCCCGCTACGAGTGCGAACGCGGCGGCCAGGGCCAATCCAATCCACCACTCGACCTCCGCGGAGTCGGCCATGGCGATCGGCCCGGCCGCCAAACCGAGCGCCAGCATTGCCCCAATTCCCACGAGCCACCACGGTCGACGATATTCGGTCGGCAGTGGAACGGGCCGTTGGCCGGCGAGGAAGGCTGCGATGTCGGTCGCGAGAAGTCGCGCCTGAGTCGCGCGAGCCCGCAGCGCCCACCGCCCCGGTGCTTGCAAGTGCAGCGTGGAACCCTCGGATTGGCACGGCGTTCCCGGCGGAAAGTAAGCCAGCGGCCGGTTCGGTTCCCGTTCGAGGAAGAGGCCATGCGGCGTGAGGACCGCGTGAAGCTGGCCGGCGAGCCGATGCTCCGAATCGCGGAGAATTTGAACGGGAAATCGAAACGGCGGCGGCAGGAACGCAGGCACTGGAGGAATGGGTTGCGGCCGTGGATCCGCCGGCAGCGCATCGTCCAGCGAGAGGACCTCCTCTGGCAAATCCAGGGGTATTCTGGCCGGCGCGACGGTCTGCGTTTGCACACTTTGCGACAGGAACGTTTCGTAGGCATCGGGAGCTTTTTCGCGCGGGGGCGCCGCCTCGACCCCGGCCAGTTTGGTGCGGCACCTGGGGCAGCGGGCGCGCTGGCGATCCAGGCTCGCCGGCACCACGACCCGGCGCCCGCAACCGCGGCAAGCGATCGTCTCACGCATGACCCGCCCCACGCCGGCAACCGAACCGCGAAGTGAGAAATGATTGTACCGCAGCAAATCCCCGGCGTCACGAGGTTAGCCGCGAGGCGGAGCCGAGCGCGAATCTCCACCGACGAGTTCCGCCAGGGCCAGCGTACCGAGGCCGTAGAACGTGTACTCGACATCGGTATCGGAATCCCAGAGGCCGCCGCGAAAGCCGCCATGCGGCCGTTCGCACGATTCCGCAAATCCCCGCATTGCATCCCAGTCAAGGCGGTTCGGCTCGCCAAGTTGATCCAGCGTCCAACTTCCCGTGAAGGTCGAAAGCAGGTCCGCGGCGGGGATGCGGTCGTTCGCCCGCAACCCTCCTTCGAGCGGCGACGGCAACGCCGCCAGGAAGGTGCTTGCCGCCCGCGTCACTTCATCGTCGCAAGCGCCAAGAATTTGCAACAAGC
The DNA here is from genome assembly GCA_035571955.1 of Urbifossiella sp. GTDB lineage: Bacteria > Planctomycetota > Planctomycetia > Gemmatales > Gemmataceae > Urbifossiella. The sequence goes on from DATNBQ010000481.1 coordinate 11,642, forward strand.
CGATGCCGGCGGCGGTCGGATTCGTGCCGCTCCGCTTCATCGCCGAAATCTCGACGATGCCGCCATCGGGCCGTCGCCGCGACAGAACGAACGCTTTCAGCCTCTCCGCATCGGGGATCGGCTTATCGAGCAGTTCCAAACAGAGCGCGACGAGGAAGCTGGTGTAGGTGCTGCCATACAGCGCCGCGGGCGTCTTGCCGTAACCGCCGTCCGGAGAACGAAACGTCTCGAGCGCGGCGGCGACGCGATCGCGCCAGTCCGCCGGTGCTTCGCCCAACACGTCGGGGCCGCCGCCGATCGGCACTAAATAACAGCAGACGACCAGCGCGAAGAAATCGACGACGCCGGCCGAACCGGTCATTTTCATCCGAAGGAAGTCGCCGGCCCTCGTGCAAACCGCGGGATCGAGCGATTGCAGCACGGCCAGCGACCGCAGAGCAAAGCTGGTGTAATAGAGGTCCGATCCGCCCTCGCGCCCGGAGAAGCCGCCATCCGGATTTTGTGAAGCGAGAAGATACTTGGCGTGGCGCTCGCGAAGCTCGGCCGGCAGTCGTTCGACGCCGTCGAGCAACCGCGCCGTCAGCTGCGTGAGGTACGGTTCGGCCATCATTCGTACCAATCGGTGCGGCGGAGGGGCAGGCCGCTCGCCCCGGCGTCGGGCTTGACGAAGAGCACCTGAAAGAGGTTGCCGCGCGAACTGCGGACGCCGTCGGCGGCGCCCGCCATGTACAGGCGCCAGACGCGGTACGTCGCCTCGTCCGTCAGTTTTTTGGCCTCGTCGGCGCGTTCTTCGAGCCGCCGCACCCAGTTCCGCAGCGTCAGTTCGTAATGTTCGCGGAGGCTTTCGACATCGCGAACCTCAAGCCGCGCTACCTCCGCCGTCTTGAGCGTGTAGCCGATTGAGGCGAGTTCGCCGTCGGGAAAGACGTAGCGATCGGAGAAGGGTTGGCCGCGCGGCTTCTTCTCCCAGCCGCTGATGGCGATGCCCTGATTCAGGAACAACCCGCCCGGCCGCAATAAGCCGTAGACCTTGCGGAAGTAGGTCGGAAAGAGCGGTGCCCCGACGGCTTCGAACATCTCGATGGAGGTGATCTTGTCGAATGTTCCCTGGGCGTCGCGGTAATCGACGAACTCGGCGCGGCAGCGGTCGCCGAGGCCGGCTTCCTGGATGCGCTGGCGGGCGACATCGAGTTGCCCCTGGCTTAACGTGATGCCGACGGCGTTGGCGCCGTATTCGCGCACGGCGTGGATGATGAGCCCGCCCCATCCACAACCGATGTCGAGCAAGCGGTCGCCGGGCTTGAGCCGGAGTTTGCGGCAAACGATGTCCAGCTTGTCGCGCTGGGCCGAGTCGAGATCCTGATCCGGCCTCGAAAAATAAGCACAGGTATAGACCATGCGGGCATCGAGCCAGAGCTGATAAAACTCGGCCGGCACATCGTAGTGGTAGCTGATAGCCTGGGCGTCGCGTTCCTTGGAATGTAAGGCGCCGCTGAGTTGGGCGGCCTGGCGGCCTTCGCGCGGCTTGTCGCTCTTCGGCATCGCCAGCAGGGCTCGCGCCAGTTTCAGCTTTTGCCACAGGCCGAGCGAGAGTTCGCGCAGATAGTTGGCGAGCCGGAAGAAGGCGTGGATGTCGCCGACGATGTCGATGTCGTTGTAAACGTACGCTTCGGGAAGGGAGTAGCCGTTGGGCGGCCAGAACATGCGGCGGATCGCACCCGGATGCTGAAGCGCGATCGTAAAGCGCGCGGGCTGGCCGGGGTGCGCGTCGAGGCTGCTGCCATCCCAGGCGCGGATGGCGAAATCGCGCGGGCCGTAGCCGGCCGTGAGATTCTCCAGGAAGCTCAAACTGGGGCCGGCCGCGGCATCCGCCGCCGATTTCGCAACGGTAGACATGCCGGCTATTGAAGCGAATTCGGCGGCAACGGCGAGCGTTCCCAACCCGTTGCTCGTATCCTAACTGAACACTCCAACATCCAATCGAGGGCGATCATGCATCACATCCTTGCGGCAAGCGCGAACCGCTCGGCATTCGCAATTGCGACGCTCTTGCTGGCCGGTTCGACCGCTTCGGCCCAGCAGTTCGTGCTCTTCGACACCACCTTCACTTACACGAAGAAGGACGCGGACAACTCGAAGCCCAGCAAATCGCACTACTACCTGCGCGACAAGAAGATCAACGTCGATCGCCCCAAGAACTGGTTGAAGCCGGTGGATTATCGCAACGGCACGGTCCACATTCGCATTGAAGTGATCGAGAAACCGGCGGGCGGCGCGCCCACCACCTGGACGCTTTGCTACATACCGAACAAGGGCCAGAAGAACGGTTACGGCTGCACCGGGACTCAGATTTACAAGGAGAAGGGCGTCTACGAACGCGACGTGAAGATGACGGACTTCTGGCAGAACGACAGCATCGTGTGGGAAGAAGGGATCAAGGAGTTGCACTTGGTGATGAAGGACGATAGCGGTGGCGCGGGGCACGTTCACAAGCGGCCCGATCCGGAGAAGTTCTTCCCGACCAAGGTGCGGATTACCATGGTGCAGGTCGCGAAAGGCTCCAAATACGATCCGAAGCTCGTGCCGGACCTTCCCGAGAAAAAGTAAACGACGGGATCGCTGGTGGATTCATGGCGGCCCAGTGCCGGCAATTCGCACCTTGCCTTCGGCTATCAGACGAATCGCTTCCGGATAAGCTTCGCATTCGGCGGCGAAGACGCGGGCCGCCAGTGAGTCCGCCGTGTCGTCGGCAAGCACGGGCACGCATTTCTGCACCAGTATCGGCCCCGTATCGTACGTATCGTCAGCGAAGTGAACCGTGCAACCGCTGACCATCACGCCGGCGGCGAGCGCCGCTTCATGGACGCGCAGGCCGTACATTCCCTTGCCGCCAAAAGCCGGCAACAAGGCCGGATGAATGTTCAGCACCTTGCGGCGAAAGTCCACGGGGATCGGCAGCAAGTTCAGCCAACCCGCCAGGCAGACGAGCTGCGCGTTGAAGCCGCGGACTGCATTCCAGACGCGGTCCGGAGTTCCCTTCTCCACGACCGCCACCGGCAACCCGGCCTTCTTGGCCCGCTGGATTCCGAACGCATCGGCCCGGCTGGAAACCACACCGGCAATGCGGGCCGCGAGCCGACCGTCGGCGATGCGGTCGATCAGGTTTTGCAGCGTCGTGCCGCCGCCACTAATCAGAACGGCGAGTCGGATCGGTTCGAGCATGCTGTCGTTTTACCGCGACCCGAGGAGTTGCCCACCGGATCGTAGCGATTGGGTCGTCGGATTCTCCATTGCTGACGGGGGTGAAGCAAAATCTCTGGGCCGCGATCAGCATATGCAGCTTCTGGGTGGCACCGGCTTCCAGGCGGTGTGTCTTTACTCGCACCGGCTGGAAGCCGGTGCCACCCAAGCAAGCCGCTCCCTATTGCGTCTCGCGAGTTTCGGTGCGACAATCTGCCGATCCCAGTTTCAACCCTCCCGAGGCAGCCCCATGAAACGCTCCCTCGCCCTGTTGCTGATCGCGCTGGCGCCGCTCACGGCAACCTGTGCCGACGACAAAGCCGACTGGACCGGCGAATCGGTTCTGCCGCGCGAGGGAAGATTCCGCTGTGCGATAAGGACGGCAAGCCGCTCGGCATCGACTTCGTCATCGCCGGCAAAGTGCTCTCGACGGAGAAGGCCTTCCTGCATGTGCGGAATAGCTATGGTCGCGGTCTCCACTTCGCTTATGTCTCCAAGACCGAGGTCGTGAACTTGTCCGACGCTGTGGCCCTATTCAGCGACGAGATCCGCAAGGACAACAAATCCGCTTGGGCCTGGCGCATGCGCGGCGAAGCTCGAATGCTGAAAAAAGACATCGCGAGCGCCGTCAAGGACTTCAGCGAAGCCATTCGGCTCAATCCAAAAGATGCGGCTTCGTTCTTGTGCCGCGGAGAGGCGCGGACTTACAAGAGAGATACCGACAGTGCGATCGACGATCTGAGCGAGGCGATCCGACTCGATCCGAAGAATCCCAACGCCTTCCTATGCCGCGGAAACGCCTACTCCATGGACGGAAACTCGAAGAAGGCGTTCAAGGATTTCGACGAGGCGATTCGACTGGACCCGAAAAGCTCCCTCGCTTTCGGGGCTCGTGGGATATCGTGGGCCGTGGAGGGGGAGCTGGGCAAGGCGCTGAAAGACCTCGACGAGGCCATCCGCCTCGACCCGACGGATCCTTCACCATTCTCGAACCGCGCAGGCATTTGGCTTCAATCGGGGAAATTCGACAAGGCGATGGTGGATTGCACCGAAGCCATCCGGCTCGATCCGAAACGTGCGGCCTATTTCTCGAATCGCGGACAATTGTGGCTGCTCCAGGGGAAGACCGATAAGGCGATCAAGGACTACACCGACGCAATCCGGTTCGATCCGAACGACGTCAAGGCGTTCGCCGCCCGCGGGAACGCCTGGCTGGACAAAAACGAGTACGACAGGGCGATCAAGGATTTCACCGAGGCGATCAAGCTCGATCCCAAGGACGAGCGCTTATTCGTCAACCGCGCTGGAGCGAGGGCTTACAAGAAGGAGTACGACCAGGCGATCGAGGATTACACCGAAGCGATCCGCCTCGATCCGAAATCTCCCGAAGCATTCAGCGGCCGCGGAAGTTCGTGGGCTTACAAGAAGGAGTACGACAAGGCGGTGAAGGATTACACGGAGGCCATCCGAATCGACTCGGAATTCGCAGACGCGTACAAGGGCCGGGCGTTGGTAGCGTATGATCGAAAGGAATACGACAAGGCAATCAAGGATTTCAGCGAGGTCATTCGTTTGGATCCGGAGGATGCGGAGGCCTTCTTGCACCGCGGAGATCTGTGGGTTGAGAAGAAAGAATACGCCAAGGCGATGATGGATCTTACCGAGGCCATCCGCCTCGATTCGAAGAATGCGATCGCTTTCATGGCCCGCGGAGATCTGTGGGCTGAGATGAAGGAATACCGCAAGGCGATCAAGGATCTTACCGAGGCCATCCGCCTCGATCCGAAGAATGCGATGGCTTTCATGGCTCGCGGAGATCTGCTGATTGAGATGAAGGAGTACGACAAATCAATCCAGGATTACACCGAAGCCATCCGACTCGAGCCAAAGACTGCGCTCGCGTTCGAGGGCCGCGGTGGAGCGTGGAATAGCAAGAAGGAATACGACAAAGCGATCGACGATTACTCCGAGGCGATCCGCCTCAATTCGAAGGCCGTCGGACCCCTCAATGATCTGGCATGGCTCTACGCCACCTGCTCGGATGCGAAGTTTCGCGACGGCAAGAAGGCGGTGACCCTTGCGTCCAAGGCCTACAAGCTGATCGAGCCGAAAGATGGTGGCATCATGGATACGCTGGCCGCGGCCTATGCCGAGTCGGGCGATTTCGAGAACGCCGTCAAATACCAGAAGCAGGCGCTCGAGGACCAAGAGCTCGTAAAGAAGGATGGCGAGAAGATGCGGATGCGGCTCAAGCTTTACGAGCA
>DATNBQ010000482.1:0-5855 GCA_035571955.1 Urbifossiella sp.
CGCCGCCCGCTTCGATGACTACGCGCAGCGCGTGGTGCGCCCCGCGATCTTCGCCTTGAAATCCTGTACAGCGCTCATCGTGCTCATCGACGTCTCGATGCTTCTGGCCGGCGGCGTCGGCATGTACGACGACAACAAACTGATCCTCCGCGACCTGCTCGACGTGCTCGCTCCGGGCGAACACCCGCTGTTCGGGCCGATCGCCCGCGGCCTGAGCAAGGTTTTTTTGCCGCACCAACTCCGCCCCAACTGGATCACCCGGCTCGCCTTCGCCGCCCCCAAGATGGACCTGGTTCACCCGACCGATCGCGACCGAATGCTCGGCCTGATGAAACGCATGGTCGAGAAGTACGCCGACAATCGCGACGGCTTGAAGTACGAATTCTTCAACCTGTCGTCGGTGGTGTCGACGCAGGTGCTGCCGGTGGAGAGTGGCAAGCGGATGCTGGTGGGTGTGCCGCTGCGCGACGGCGATGGGAAGAAGTTACCGCCGGGGCCGGAGCAGCGCTTCGAGGTGTCGGCCTTGCCGGACGACTGGCCGACCGAATGGCGGCCGGGGCAGTTCGCCTTTCCCGAAGTTTATCCGCGGATGCCGATGCGCAAGGACTACCCGCCGGAACAGGTGAACGTGGACAAGCTGGCCACCTTCGTGATCGAGTAAGGTTCAATCCAGCTGGAACACTTCGCCGCCGTTGCGGGTGACCAGGGCCGCCAGCGTGGCTGCGCTCGTACTCTGCTGAAGCATGCGGATCGAGCCATCGGCGAGGGCGACATTCGCGCCGCTCGGGTGGAACGAATAGACGCCGAATTCGTTCGAACAATTCACGGCGCAATCGATGCCGGCAGCCGTGCCATCGGCGACAAACGTCGAGATGTTGTGGGCATTGTTGTGCGCCCAGAAACCGAAGCCATAAGTGCGCGGGTTGTTCGTCGCGCTCGTAGAACGCTGCTTGTTCGGCAAATACCAGTAGGGCCGGCCCGACATCTCCACGATCAGCAGCGTATTTGAAGTGCCGTCCGTGACCGAGGTGATTCTCCCGAACGTGGCCACTTGCATCGGGGCGGAGGTGTCCGCCTGGCCTTTGGGGTAGAGCAGCGAATAGAGCGCGGTGTTAAAGCTGGCGGTGGCGGCGTAGTCGGCGGTTGCCGCGGTGAAGGCGAACCCATCGGCCGGGCCGAGCGCTTTGCCCCCCACCGGGCTCGAAGGGCACGTTTGCACCTTGAGCACTGTGCTGACCACCGGCGTCAGGGTCGGCGATTGCCAGTTGGTGTTCAAGGGGTTCAGGCCGTCCGGCCAGAGTCGCGACAGGTTGTCTTGCTCAATGTACGGCAATACGGCGGTGACCCAGCCGGGCTGCGTGCTCGCCAGGTAGACCGCGGGATAGCCGCCGTTGGTGCTTTCGAAGTTGTGGCAGGCCAGGGCGAGTTGCTTGAGGTTGTTGGTGCACGACGCCCGCGCCGCGGCTTCGCGCACCTTCTGCACCGCCGGCAACAGCAGACCGATCAGGATCGCGATGATGGCAATCACGACCAGAAGTTCGATGAGCGTGAAGGCGCGGCAACGGAGCGTCATGGCGTTTTTCCAGCGCGGTCGGAGGCAGTCGCGCCGGGAAATGGCGAATCCCATGCCGAAGCGGAATTGGCCTGATTCGCTGGGAAAACGCAGGAATTTCGAGAGGTTCGAATGCGGGCTGGTCATTTGGCGCCCGCCGATGGTCTCGAATTGTCCGCAAAAAAAGCCCACCCGGTTTTCCGAGTGGGCTTCTTTTCATGGGCTCAGCGTGCGTACGGCGTTGGTATGCCGGCTGGCGGCGGCGGTGTCGGTATGCCGACGGGCGGAGGCCCGCCCGGTACGGGAGCGTACTGCACTGCCGGGGCGGGGAAGTACGGGTTCACCGGGAAGTTGCCTCCGACCGGCGGCCCGACCCACGGGGCGTTGATCGGCGCCGGCGTCTGGAAGTGGGCATCGTAAGGCCAATACGTGTACCACGGCGCGGCCTGGTAGGTCGGCAACGCCGGCTTGCCCGTGTTGCGGAACAGGAACGAACCGAACGTCGGGTAGCGCGGCGAATTGGCGAACGGGCTATTGTAGCCGTGCACCTGCGCCGAAGCGGTTCCGGCGTCGAACGCCGCAATCGCCAGCGCCGCGGCGGCGGCGAACAGCATCTTCTTGAACGGAATCATCTCGGCGATCCTCCTTGGTAATGACAGGCCAGGGGCTTCGGCGCCTCCCTGCGAGCGCACCGAGAAGCTCGACAACTCATTTGCCGGGAAACTGAACGGGGACGATGCTGGGGGCCGTGCTCTCGGCATAGTAAGCCTGCGAATCGGAAGGGCGGCCGACGCCGGTGTAGCGTTCGAGCGCGTTGCCGGAATTCACGACGCGCTCGGCGGCCGCTCCGCAGGAACTGCATCCGCCGCTTGCTCCCTTGCCGCCGCGATGGAAGATTCCACCTCCGCCTCCTCCTCCTCCCCCACCGAGGAGGGGATGCGGGTTCCCCGAACCGAAGGTGCGCGGGTTGGGGCCGTGAATCCAGCCGTACGCCCCGGGGTGGCCGCTGGCGTAATCCGGCGGCGGCACCGGACCGGTGTACTGAAGGTAGGAGTTCCAGTAGCCGTACGGTTCGAACGGCGGGTAGCCGTAGTACGGGCCGTAATTAAAGAGCGGGCCGTGCTGGTGGATGCTCGGGAAGATGTGGAACCCCCAGCCGCGGCATCCCTTGTAGCCGTAAAAAGCGGGACCATCCGTTGCTGCGGCTGTTCCAACGAGGCCGAGGGCGGCCAACAGTGTGGCGAGTGCGATGCGTCTCATCGGCGCGGGTCCTTGCGGTGTGGCGCCCGGACGGAGCCGCCCCGGCGCCTCCTTGATCCGAGCATGCAAACCTGCCTCGCGATTGCCGCGCGTGCCACGGGAAACGAGCCGAACGGCGAATTATCGGACGATCGAAGCGAGTTACAACGCGCCCGCACGGCGGGGCAAGAACAATCGGAATGCCGCCCCCGAAGCGAAGACTTGCCGCGACCCGATAACCCGGAAGGGAAGGATTGCTCAGTTAGAATGCGAATGTGCCCGGGCCGATGTGAAAGTAGCGAGCTAGTTTGCCGATCTGGGCGCGATTCAGCTTCCGATTGGCCGCCAAGACTTCCGAGATGGTCGATTCCGAGATGCCCGTCTTTTGCGCGACGCGCGCTTGCGTCTCGCCGCGGTTCTCGATCAAGAAACGAAGGATGGAAGCATCGTCGACCGTACCTACGGGAACAGTGTCGGCTTCGTACGCCTCGACGAGGTCGCTTAGCACCTCGAGGTAATCTTGCTCGGGCGCTGAAAGCGAAGCCTGATCGACCAACTCATCGATGACGGCGACCGCCGCATCGAGATCGCGTTCGTCGCGCAAGGGCCGCAGAGGGAACCGTCGGACCAGGTCGAAATAGAGATGCTCCACGATTACTCATTCTACCACTTCAGCCGCGACCCGCGCCGTCCCGAAGGACTGCCGTAGAATGACCGGACGCGAAGCCGAGAGCGGCTCCCCGTCTTTCCGGAGCGTGTATGAGCTTGCCAGAAGATCGCTCGCCTCCTCCCCCTCCTGCTCCGCTTCCGCGTGATCCGCTGCTCGACGATCCCTTGTTCGCGGAACTCGTCAGCCCGACGGCGCCGCCCCTGTCCCGACCGGTGGTCGCGGAGCCGGTGGAAGCCGCGGCCGGGGACTTGCCGATGGCCGAGGTGGTGCGATCGGAAGCATCGCCGCCCCCGCTACCCAGCGCAGTGACGCGAACGGACCCGCTGCCCCAGGCGATGCCAGTCCGCCCGACATTTCCGAAGGAACTCCCGCCGCGGCCGCCGAGCGAACGTACGGTCTTCCGGCCGCTGCCGCCGCCGCCCATCGATACGCAGCCGCCCAGAAGCCAGTGGCTGGCCGCTTGCAGCCTGCTCGGCTGCCTCGGCATCGTCGTGATCGCGGCCATCGCTCTCCTGGCCTGGATCGCCATTACCATCCTGGGCGAAGTCGGCGATCAGATCGGCAACGCGAACCCCGACGGCCAGAACCTCCGCCTCGGGAACGGTCCGCGGCCGGGCCCGATCGCTCCTGCGCCCCTTGCCAACGACGTCGAAATCGTCTTGCTCGCCCCGACCGATGCCTTGGGCCTGGGCGGCGGTGGTCGCTTCCTGTTCCTGCGAATTCCTGGGCAGCGATTGCTTGCCGTCTTCGACGTGAATGCCGGCCGCGTCGTGCAGAACATCCCGACGGGCGAACCGAATGCGCTCTTCGCCGCCGGCGCTTCCCGGCTGTACATCGTCAAGCCCCGGGCAAAAACGATCCAGCGCTTCGACATGGTCGGCTGGCAGCGCGAGGTGGAAATGCCGTTGCCGGAGTCGCTGCAGCGGATCGACGACCTGGCGATCGGCGCCGGCTCCGACGGCCCGCTATACGCCATCGCGGCGAGCCCCGGGAAGCCCGCCGAAGTGCACGTGGTCAACGGCGAAACGCTGCAAACGCAGGCGACTCACTCGTTCCAGAACTGGCTTGGCCGCAAGGACCAGCAAGTGCACGCGCGGGCTTCGCACGACGGCACTTTGCTCGGTGTCGCCACGGCCAAGGGCGCGTTCGCCGTTCGATTCGAGCCGGGGAAAGAGCCCGTGGCCAATCCGCTGGGCGTGCGCGGCTCGGCTCCGCAACTCGCGACGCCCGCACCGGATGGCCAGGCCCTTTACACGTCGCGCGGCGTCTTCGATCCCACCGGCAAACAGCTACTCGGCAACGCCCGCGACCCGTTCTTCACCTTCCCGACGGCGCATGGCAGCGGCCTCTTTCTCAGCTTGAGTGTGGACGACGGACAAGTCGAGGGGTCGCCGCAACTTCACGCGGCCGGCGCCGAGTTCACCAACGCCCTCGCATCCCTGGATAAAGGCGATGTATCGGGTGATCTCCCGGCGAACGAAGTGCGACAACTGCCGCCGGACGAGCGCGTACTGCTGTGGCCCGGCGCCGGGATCATGGCCGTTCTGCCCATCACCAATAACAAGCTGCAAGTATTCAAGGTGGACGTGGCGAAGGAACTGGAGAATTCGCCGCGGCACTATGCGGTATTCGCGACCGACCCGCCGGCGACGGTTCGCCGCGGCGCCGAGTGGCACTACACGCCGGTGATCTGGAAGAGCAATGGGTCAGCGATCGACTTAACCGCGACCGGGCCGATTCAGGTGCAGCCCGATGGCCGCACGCTGAAGTGGACGCCGCCGGCCAACGCGCCGGCTTCAGTCGAAGCGAGCATCACCGCGACGATCAAGGGGGTGAAAGGCGCCCGCACGATGCAGAAGTTCCGCATCGCCGTGCTGGAGTGATCGATCGCTCACGCTTCCGGCTCGATTCGCAGGAGCGCAATGACCAGGCCGCGGCGCTTCCCCTGGACCACGGCAATTTCGGGCAGGTGGCCGGCGCGCAAGAAGCCCAATCGCGCATTGATCCGCGCCGTCGCCTCGTTGTGATCGAAGTGCATGCTTACGAGGGTGGTGATGCCGAGCCGCGGGCACTGGGCAATGACCCACGTTTTCAGGCGGAGACCGATGCCCCGGCGCTGATGGGCCGGGGCGATGTACATGCTGACTTCGGCGGTGGCGTCGTAGGCCGGGCGGCCGGCATAGAACGACGATAAGCCGGCCCATGCCACGATCTGCCCATCGAATTCAACGACCCAAATCGGCCGCCGCGCTGAATTGAACTTGCGGAACCACTCGACGCGGTCCGCCACGGCCAGGGGTTGCGTGTCGGCGGTCGACCAACCGCCCGGAATCGACTGATTGTAAATCGCCACGATCGCGGGAAGGTCCGCCTCGGTCGCTTCGCGAATGGGCA
>DATNBQ010000483.1:0-5790 GCA_035571955.1 Urbifossiella sp.
CCCGGTTGGCCGTCGGCGGCCATATAACGGCCTCGATCATCGTAATTGGCGTCATGACGATTCTCTAATTCGGGATGCAATTCGTGCCAAAGGAAGCCTAACATCCAGTGAACGGGCGTCAACTGTACGGGTATTGCCGAACGCAGGGTGGTGCCAACGATGCTTGGAGTCGAAGAGCGTCGGGCACAGCCCGACCTACAAAACTCGCTCGTCGGTCCGGCTGTGGTCTGCCTCACAGAGCGGTAGCCGACGAATCGAATGCCGACCGCTGCCGCGGACGACCGCCGCGACGATCGATAGTTCGTGAAGTCAGGTGCGTGGCCGGGCCGTATCGAGTGATCGGAGAACGCGAAGCTACGCCGCGAGTGGCCACGGAGACGGTGCGCGGCCGTCGGCAAAATCACGGTGAGAAGCAGCCCATGCGCGTGTTCTGCGGGACGGCACCAAGCCCCCGCGAGGGAATTGCGGGCGCGAATGGATCGGATTGTCGTTTGCGTTGGGAGTGCCGAAGGCGTTACACTTGCTGGGAGTGACCGTCGGAGCGATTGAATCCCCATAGGGATTCCGCTCCGCGGTTTCGTTCAACCGAAGCTATGCATCGTGCTCCGCGGACCGGACGCGCCGGATTGGAGTCGCGCATCACCGAGCGGAGCACGATGCATAGCTTCCTCTTCGTTCGGCAATGACGGCGCTCCTCAACCCTTTGTCGGGCATCGTGAACCATGCTCGAAATCAACGCAACGGATCTAGTTTTCACCTTTCCTGACGTGGACGAGGAGGCCATATTGCGTGTCCATTTCTGCCTGGCCGAATCGCCCGAAGCGCGGCTGCGCATCGAGACTTCCTCTGGAGGAAGTGTCCGACTGGCGGGGGAAGGCCGATTCGTGATCTACTTGCGCCCTGAATTCGCTCGCCGTGACCACCTTTACCGTCAGGCCCAATACCCATTTGCGCTGCTCGTCTCCGTCGGCGGTTGGAACGCGATTACTGGCGAACTGTTCCCGACGTTGTCCCGCAATCCGCAGAATTACTTCACGACGCCTCCTCAAGGGGGAATTGACGGGTATTTCCGGGACGGCCAAGTCCACCCGTTCCGTGTGGTGACCGAAGCGGCTGCGAGCCAGACAGGCCTTGAAATCAGGGTGTTCCCGATGAAGAGCAAGGCGTTCGCTTACTTGAAGCATCAATTGCAATTGATTCCTGGCTGGGGGCCGTCCGCTTTGCGCGGGATCACACTGCGTCATGGTGGTGACCGCCAGTGCGAGCCGATTTACGAGGACATTTGCAACCTCGGCAGTTGGGACAGGGACCATGAGGAGCGGGTGCTGGTCTGGATCAGCAGCAATGCCGAACCGCACTCATGGACTCCCAACTTTAGACAATAGTTCCCCTACCCGGCAATTCGCGGCAGATTCACGAACGTCGGAGTCGCTTTTCGAAGGCGTCACTCGCTGCAATCACTCGACGTCGGCGCCGGGATGGTTCTTTCGGGCGTGCGTCGGCGATTCACGCTCGGCTCCGCGGACTCCGCCTCGCGGCTAATCGGGCGGGCGTCGGCGATTCGCGCTCGGCTCCGCAGGCTCCGCCTCGGGGCTAATCGGCACGGTTCTTCTTCGGCCGCGGCGTTCCGAAGGGATCGCAAATGTGGAGGCAGAGGGTTCTGGCGTGCAGGTCGATGCCGGCGTAGTACGCGTGCGACTCTGCGAGTCATCGAAGGCATTCGGAGTTGCAAAGGCTGTGAGGCAGTTGCGGTCCCCGCAAAATCGTTCAAGTTTGCCCCGTTTGCCAGCCGATCTATCCGATGGGGAAACTTACGGATCGGTCGGAGTGCGGCGATGAGCGATGTGCGGGGCTTACTCGATCGGATTTCGGCGTTTCGGCAGCGGCTGGAAGCGACGCCGCGGATCATTCCCGAAGCGATTCCCATCGACCCGGCCGATGCGTCGCCGACCGTGGCGGTGCCGGAGGTGTTCGAGCGATCGCTGCGGCAAATCGCCGGGAGCGGCACCGCGGTGGAAGGTCCGCTGCCGCCGCCGCTCACCGATCGCGCGCGGAATCTACTCGCCGCGGCGCAAACGCTCGTCGCTCGCCAGCGCATCTTTGCTGCCGAACCGATCGTGGCCGGAATCGCCCAGAGCGAAGGCGATACGCTCGCCGCCTATCACCGCGAAACGGTCGGCGTGCTCGATTGCGCCGTGCGGTTGGCCCATTCCTTCCCGGAATCGCCGAGCGTTCAACTCAAACTGTGCGACGGGTTGCAAGGGATGTTGGGCATCGTCGGCGAGCGGCTCACGGTGCAAGAGCGAGCCCTGGCCCGGCGCAAGGCGGATTACGCGCGGATCGACCGCGTCGCCGCGGTTTACACGGCCATGAATCTGCGCCAGACGGCGGCCCTCGCGCCGGTCGCGACCCTGGCCGAGGAACTCCTCGACGACGCCCGGCAAACGAAGCCGCTGCGGTTCATCCATACCGACGTGCATTCGGTGCAGTCTTACGTCGGCGGGATGGAATCGGCGGCGCCGGCCCGCTATCTCGCCGCCCATGCCGTCAATGCCGCCCAGGTCGTCGCCCGCATGGTGCCGTTCGATTACGAATGGGCGAGCCGGCCGCTCGTGCCCATCGTCGCGGCCTTGATGATGGAATGCGGCATGATGCGGGTGCCTCCAAGCGTGCTGGCCAAGGCTGAACCGCTGACGCCGGATGAACGCCGGATCATCGAGCAGCATCCGCAATATGGAGCGGAACTCTTGATGCGTTATGCGGCGGACGCCAAGCCGCTGGCGGCCGCGGTGGCTGTCCACCACGAGCGTTCCGACGGCACCGGCTACCCCGGCGGCTTGAAGGGAAGCGCGATTGCACCGCTCGGCCGCATGCTCGCCGCCGCGGACACCTATGCGGCGCTTTGCTCGCCGCGACCCTATCGGCCCGCCCAGGATACTCGCGCGGCCTTAACGGATGTGCTGCTGCTGGCCGAGCACGGCCAGCTCGACAAGGACTTCGCCGAGTATCTGGTCAACCTGACTTTCTATCCGGTGGGAAGCGTGGTGGAGTTGACCGATGGCCGCATCGGCATGGTGGCGGCGAACCACGCGAATCGCATGGATCCGCGTTCGCCGGGCCGGCCCGTGGTCGCGATTCTTGCAGAAGCGGATGGAACGGTGCTGGCGCATCCGGAACACGTCGATTTTTCGCTGGCCTCGCGCGGCGGCATCCTGCGAACGCTCCCGGCCGACCGCCGCAAGGAAGTGCTCGGCCACCGCTACCCGGAACTGATCTAGTTTCGGCGAGCCGAATGAGCGATCCGTCCGAGCCGCGAGCGTTAGCGAGCGGCCTTTGAACAAGATCACTTCCTGACGGTCGCGGCTCGGTTCTATCCATAAACTGACCTGACATTGGCGCTGCCGCTCGGTAATAATCGACCGTTCAACGAAACAGGACGCGGAGATCGGCACGGATGACTGCCCGTTTTACAGTGCTTGCCAGCGGCAGCGGCGGCAACGCCACCCTCCTCGAAACGGAAGGCTTCGGCCTGCTCATCGACTGCGGCCTTCACCCCAAAGAACTGACCGCTCGTCTCGCCGCCATCGGCGCGTCGTGGGATCGCATCCAGGCGGTCGTCCTGACTCACACGCATTCGGATCACTGGAACACGCGGGCGCTGTCGACCTTACGTAGCCGCCGCATCTCCGTTTACGCGCACCAGGCCCACCTCGAGCACCTCGATTCCGCCAGCACCTCGCTCGCCTCCTTGCACCGGGCCAAGCTGACGCGCGTTTATACCGACGCCGCGACCATCGAGTTCACTCCGAAACTCACTGGCCGAGCCGTTTGGGTGTCGCACGATTCCGAGCCGACGTTCGGCTTCCGCTTCGACGGCCGCGATGGCGACGATGGCCCGGCCTGGTCGGTCGGCTATGCCGCGGACCTCGGCTGCGCTTCCGATGAACTGATCGATGCCTTCGCCGGCGTGGACGTCCTGGCGATCGAATACAACCACGACGAGAAGATGGAACGGGCCAGCAAGCGGCCGACGTTCCTGGTACAGCGCGTGCTCGGCGACCGCGGCCATCTTTCGAATCGCCAGGGGGCGGACGTGACGCGGGCCGTCGCGGCGCGATCCGGGCCCATGTTCCCCACGCATCTCGTGCAACTTCACCTCAGCGACGACTGCAACGTGCCGCTGTTGGCGGAATCGATCGGCCGCAACGCGCTGGCCGAACTCGCGCCGGCCGCCGCCGTCACCACGGCCAAGCAGGAATCACCATCGCGGAGCATCGCGCTCGGTCGGCACGAGCATTCGTCGCGGCGGCTGGCGGCGCGGCCCGAATCGCCACTCGCGCGGCTCACGATCGCCGCCCCGCGAGCACGGCGCCACCCCACGCTCCCCGGCTTCGACCGCGAAGCAGCGAATGCAACCGCGGCCCAATTGGCTGTTTCGTGACAATCATCTCCATACGCCGCGGAACGTGGTCCGGCGCGCTCCCGGGTGCTCCGCGAAGAGCAAATCGTGCGGGTCGGCCGCGTCGCGGTCGGGGAGTGGAATCGCAACGAAATCCGCCGATTTCCCAACTTCCAGGCTGCCGGCATCGTTCGCCCAGCCGAGCGCTTCCGCCCCAAACAGCGTGGTCATTTTCAAAAGCATATCGCCGGGGAAGTCCGGATCCCGTTCGTGGACGAATCGCGCTTCGGCCAGCACGTCCAGGTCCGGATTGGAGGCGAGGCTATCGGTGCCGAGACAGACTCGAACGCCGCGCCGCAGAAACTCGCGGAATTGATGCGGCGGGTGGCCAAATGCTGCGTGCGTGCGCGGGCAATAGACGATCGTACTATTTCGCGGGATGCGCGCAGTCGGGGCGAGATGGTTGCCGTGGATGAACAGCTTCGGCTGGCGAAAATCGACGGCCTTCATGGCGATACCGGCCGATGATATCAGGCCGCTTGAATCCCAGGCATTGAGCTTCTTAAAGAACTCGGCAAGCGGGCCGCGGTGCTTGTGCAGGAGCTCGATTTCACTCGGCCATTCGGCGAGGTGCAGGGCCAGCGGCCGCTTCGTGGGGCGCACGAGTTGCCCGGCCGCGACAAGCAATTCGCGCCGGGTGCTGTAGGGCGCATGGGGGCTGATGCCGGCGCGAACCGTGGCGGTTTCTTCGCGCGAGTCGAACCACTGACGCCCGGCCTCCAGCGATTGTTCCGCCCGCTCGGCCGTCATGCCGATCAATTCGAACAGTGCCACCGACCGCGACTTCGCTTCCGTTAACGCATTCCAACTGGCGCCGTCCGCCGCGATGTCGCCGATTAACGTCGTGCCGATGTTCAGGCATTCGGCTAACCCCGCGCGGATGTCCGCTTGAACCTGTTCCGGCGTGCGGCTTCTCCGGAACGCCACGACAGCTTGGAGCCAGTCGGTGCAATGCTCGGCATCGGTCGGAGCGATGCTGCCGCGGGCCCCGGAGAGATCGAGATGGGTATGCGCATTGACCAACCCCGGCACGATGGCGACGTTGCCGAGGTCCTGGTCCGGCGTGCGTGCGCGGTGCGGATCGACGGATTCGATTCGATCGCCGCGAACGCTGACCGTTCCGTTGGCCAGCGGCGGCCCGACTGCAGGAAATACCCATCGCGCGGCGAAGACGCGAGAACTCATGCGGTCGTTGTACGGCTTGCCTTTTCCCCGGATGTATCAACATTTCTTGAAGTCCAAGATCGTCGGGCACAGCCCGACCTAAAAGCCGCCCTGTAGGTCGGGCTGTGCCCGACACCAACTTGGTGATACTCCGAGAACCTTCCCCC
>DATNBQ010000484.1:0-2850 GCA_035571955.1 Urbifossiella sp.
CCGCTTCGGGTCGCCGCCGTATTCCGCGGCGTGATCGTGCGTCCACCGGACGGACTTGGCCACGTCGCGAATCAGCGTGCCCATATCGACCGACGGCCAGAGGCGATAGTTCACCGAGACGAAGACGAAGCCCTTGTCCGCGAACGCCTGCGGCTTGGTATGAACTTCCTTCTTGTCGCCGGTCTGCCAGCCGCCGCCGTGAATCCAAACCACGACCGGCCACGCCTTGGCATCCGTCGATGCGTAAACGTCGAGCGTTTGCTTGTCGTTTTTGGGCTCGGCATAAGCGATGTCGCGGTGGGCCTTCACTTCCGCGGCCAGCGCCGGAGCGGCCAGTGAAAACACGACCGCCAGAATCGCAAGAGTGCGCATGATGCGGCTCCGTGAGAGGGTGCAAGGATTGAATACGGAATCGCGTCGAGGCGTCGATGATTAGCCGCGAGGCGCAGGGGCGCTCCCAACGCGCTGCAACGATTAGCCGCGAGGCGCAGCCGAGCGCTCGCTTCGACGCACGTCAAAACCCAAAGATTCCCGACAAAGCCGCGGCGAACGGCTCGAAACCGATGAACTCCAGCGGCAGGCTGAACGATTCGTTCACCTCGATCCGCACCGTCTTGCCGTCGTCGCGCGTGTAGGTCAGGTTCGGGAACAAGTGCTTGCTGAGCTCGTGGCCGTTGGGGATGAGGCCGACATCGACCGGGTCGAACTCGCCGTCGTTGCGGTTGTTGATGAACCGCGTGAGGGCACTGAGCACAAGCGGCCCGATGCAGCAGAGATTCTGCACCGTCGATTTCGGGTTGCAATACTGGAGGCCGATGGCGTCCGAGGGCATATTGGCGAGCCGGGCCGCTGTGTCGGCGTCGGGCGACCACTTCGCCAGTTTGCCCTGGTGGCGGAGCACGAACCCTTGCACCGGTTGCGGCGCCCCGGCGATCACCAGCCAATCGCCGACAATGGCATAGGTCGGCGTTAAAACGCCGAAGCCGCGCGAGTAGATTTCATGAATCTCGACGCCGCCGAGAAGTTTGCGGCGGACCTTGAGCGGGTTCGAGGCCAGCGTCTGCAGGCCGCGCTGGAAGCGATCGAGCGCCACTTCCACCTTGGGTCCGTCCTTTACCGAGATGCAGACCACTGTGCCGAACACCGAGACGCCCTCGCTCGGCGACTGGAAGATTGCGATCTTATCGCCGAGGTTGGGAAGAAGGTCTTTACGAACGTCGAAGCCGAGGAACTTGGTCAGTTCGCGGTCGATGAATTCCCGGCGCAGGCGAGCCGCTTCGGCAGGCGTCTTGGCCTTGTCTTCCACCCCGAATTGATCCCCCGCCGCGAGCATCTCCACGCCGACGAGGCCGGCATCGTAAGCCCCGCTCGGGTCGATCCGCAGCATCGAAAAGCGGCTCACGTCCGGCGGCAACGGCGGCAAATCGGCGAGCGCGATCGGCTTCGCCTTGATGATCTTGGCCAGCCCCTGGCGCTGGCCGGGCAGGTCGAACTCATAGACGGCCCGCGATTCCTTGCCGTCGAACCCGGAAGTGAAAACGATGGACTGGAGGTTGCCGATTCCGATGGCGTTGAGTTTCGGTGCAAGGTCCGGCAGGAACGGGCCGGCGAGGCGGACGGCCAGCTGGATAATTGCCGCGGAATCGACGTAGCCGCGGGCCACCGACTCCAACTCGCCCGATTTCTGGCAACGGCGATAGAGCGGATTGTTCAAGATGCCGCCTCGAGAAGCATTGTCGCGGAGGCCTTTCATCGCCGCCTCTATCTCCGCAGTGCCGACGTAGTAAATGAAGTGCTTTCCTTCGAGCCACCAGCCGACATGCATCGGATTGTTCTTATCCGCGCTGGCGATGGAGAAGCCGCGCGCCTTGGCTGCGGGAAGTGGTACGGGATAAATGCTCTGCTTGTGCATGAGCAGTTGCAAGGCGCTGAAAATGGCGTCGGCGCGGGGGCCGGCATCGGGAACGATCGCGTAAGCGCGGACGTCTGGGAGGAAGTTGCTCGAGCCAGGTGCTTCACCATTGAGCAGGCCGCCCAGGACCTTGGTCAGGCCGCCGAGCGTGGCCGAGGGTTCCTTGACCTCGGCGGCGACGACGATGCCCTGGTCGAGCAAGAGGTCGAGCAGTTTCTCGGCGTTCTTCAAGTCCTCGTGGACGGCCTTGAGTTCCGTGGGCGATCGTCCTTCCAGGAGCGGCTCGGCCAGCAAGTTGGCGCCGAGCAACTTCGGCCCCTTGGCGATGAGCGCGCGGATCGAGTCGCCGGTGGGACCGGCCATGACGGCGCCGAGCGGCGACTTCTTGTACGCCCCCGCATGGGCCGCGACGCCATCCCATTTGATGTAAACCTGCGTGTTGGGCGAAAGGAACCGCTCGGGTGGTTCCTGGGCCCGAACCGAGGCCGGCGCGATCGCGAGAAGAAGAACCAATCCTACGCTGAACCGGCGCGACATGGCTGCTCCTCGATCTGGATTCAGTTACGCGATCCCGAGTGCCGTCTTCAGGCCGTCGTCGAGTTTCTGCCGAAGCGCAATGGACAACACGCCAATGGATTGATCCAGGAGATCCACCCGAAGGGTCGCCAGCGTCAGGCACGAAATCACCGAGTCTTGGACGACTCCCGTCGCCTTTCCATCGGATGAGGCCGCGTCGATAAACACGCAGGCCGGATCGTTCGCCATCGAGAGATTCTTGGTTATTTCCGCAACGATGACCGTGCGCAGATTCTGCAAGTACGAGTCCGCCTTGACGACCACGACCGGGCGTTTCTTGCCGCGTCCCCCGGAAGGGTGAGGGAAGCGCGCGAGAAAAACATCGCCGCGGTTCATGTTTCCTCCGAGTAGCGATCGTACTC
>DATNBQ010000485.1:0-12123 GCA_035571955.1 Urbifossiella sp.
TCACCATAGTAACTCGACAAAGCGATTCTTCCAGTTCACGCTGAACCATTCCACGCTGTGTACACGAGAACTTACTCCTTTAGCATAGGCAATCCATAACTCAGATAGTACATCTTCAAACGGCGGATAGCTTCCTGGGCAACTTGAGAATCCAACTTTCTGAGGTGGCCAGTGCATCGCTTGAGTTCCAGATCGATTTCTCTTTTATGCTTTTCGTAGAGTTCATCTTGCTCCTTCTTCTCCCTTATCTGCCGTTCAGTAAGTTTCGGCGCTGCCGCTTCTTGCTCCTGCTGCTCGACCTTGTCCCTCTCCTTTTCAAGGTCATCAATCATCGCCTGGATTTCTGCTGACGTCTTCTTCTTTTTATCCGCTGAAGAGTTGGACAGTTTCGACGAGGAGTTTTTCTTCTTTGCCATCGGGGTTCGATCTCCAGGGGGATAAGGATTCTTAACTTGTTTGGTTCATCAAAGATACCACTCATCGTCTGTGTTCACCTAGTTGTCCTGAATTACAAGTTCGTTGAATATCTTGAGTCCGAAAATAGCGTGTTTTCAGGCGATTTTCGATCTATGACTTCTTTAACGAACTTTCAACTCGGGACACTAGCAGGATGCTGAAAAAATAACCCCCTGGCCGTTCGGTTTATCGTTCCTGGCGTCGTTCAAAACAGTCTCTCCCCGGCTCATCGGAGCCGGCTCGCCAATCCCTCCGTCCGCCTCACGCGGCCTCAGCGTCCGCAACCGCACCAGATAAAACGCCGCAGCCCCAATTTCCAACAACTGCTGCAGCTTCCACCGACCCACGGTCCGGCTCCGAACCAGGCCCCCGATCGTCTTCAGCCATCCAAAACATTCCTCCACCTTCTTGCGGCACTTCTGGCTCAGACGATAACCCTCCGTCCCCTGACACGCCTTCATTCGCCGACTACCCGGCCGCGAGGTGCAAGCAGGGGTGCAAGCAAGACATACCATTCTCCATAAACTATTGCACCCGAAGGGATTCGAACCCCTAACCTACGGTTCCGAAGACCGTTGCTCTATCCAGTTGAGCTACGGGTGCATGGCAACTTCGCCGCGTCTCTTCCTTTCTACTGGCAAGCGAGCCGCGGGCCAAGAAGTGGGTTCGCGCCCGATCCGCTGACGCTTCCCTGCCTCCCCGCTACAACAGCCATTCCAACTCCGCACTCCGCGAACGTGAAATCATGGCCTCTCTGCATCCGGTTCCCCACACGCGCACGCCGGTCCTGCGGTTCGGCAACGCCCTCGCCGCCTCGAAGTACGTCGCACGCGAAATCGATAAACTCGTCCGCAGCCGCAATGCCGCCGGCAAGCCCACCATTCTCGGTCTCGCCACCGGCTCCACTCCCGTGGGCCTCTATCGCGAACTCGTTCGCCTCCATAAAGAAGAATCGCTCGACCTTTCCAATGTCGTCACGTTCAATCTCGACGAATACTTTCCCATGCCCAAAGAGGATCCGCATTCGTACCACCGCTGGATGCACGAAACGTTCTTCCACCACGTCAACATCCGCTGGCAGAACATCCACATTCCAGACGGCACGCTCGACGTGGATGAGGTCGACGAGTTCTGCGCCGACTACGAGAAGAAGATCAAGGCGGCGGGCGGCATCGACATTCAAGTGCTCGGGATCGGTCGGACCGGGCACATCGGCTTCAACGAACCGGGGAGCCCGCGAAATAGCCGGACGCGCATGGTGACGCTGGACAGCATTACGAGGCGCGATGCGGCCGGCGGCTTCTTCGGCGAAGAGAACGTGCCCAACCAGGCCATCACCATGGGCGTGGCGAGCATCCTCGACGCCCGGCGAATGTTTCTCATGGCCTTCGGCGAACACAAGGCCGTCGTGCTGGCCAAGGCCGTTGAGCAACCTCCGACCGAGGCCATCTCCGCGAGTTTCCTGCAGGAACATCCGGATGCCACGGTGGTGGTCGATGAAGCGGCCGCCGCCGAACTGACGGCGATGAAGCGGCCCTGGGAAGTCGGGCCGTGCGACTGGACCCCCGAACTGGTGCGGAAGGCCGTGGTCGGCCTTGCCCTCACCGCCAAGAAGGGGCTGCAGAAACTGGACGACGACGATTTTCGCGAGCATCACCTCTTCGAACTGCTGCGCGAAAAAGGCCCGGCCGAACGCATCGGCGAAACGGTCTTCCACGACCGCATGCAAACCATCACGCCGCTACCCGCCGGGCCCAACCCGCAAGCGATCCTCGTCTTCAGCCCGCATCCGGACGACGACGTTATCAGCATGGGGGGCACGATCATTCGCCTCGTGCAGCAGAAACATCGCGTGCACGTGGCTTACATGACGAGCGGGAACATCGCGGTTTTCGACCACGACGCCCGCCGCTTCATCGATTACGTCGATGAGTTCCTCGGCGAGTTCGGCAGCCTGGCGGAGCGATCGAGTGCCGGATCGATCAAGGAGCGGGTCGAGCAGTTCCTCGATTCGAAGAAGCCGGGGCAGCCGGACACGCCGGAGGTGCTGAAGATCAAGGGAATGATCCGGGCGACGGAGGCCCGAGCCGCGGCGCTCGCGTGCGGCATCCCCGCCGGGCAACTCGAATTCATGGACCTCCGCTTCTACCGCACCGGCACCGTCGAGAAGGAACCGATCCACCCGGACGACGTGGCCGACATCGTGGCGCTCCTCGAGCGACTGCGGCCGGCGCAGATTTACGTCGCCGGAGAAATGTCCGACCCGCATGGAACGCACCGCATCTGCGCCGAGGCCATCTTTGCCGCGGTCCGCCTGGTGCGTGCCAAGGGGCAGCACTTCGACGTCTGGCTTTACCGCGGAGCGTGGGAAGAGTGGGAAGCCTACGAAGTGGAGATGGCCGTGCCGCTCAGTTCGGACGTTTTGGAGCAAAAGAAACAGGCAATCTTCCGACACCAGTCGCAGAAGGACAAGGCGATGTTCCCGGGCGGCACGGATCGGCGCGAGTTCTGGCAGCGCTCCGAGGCGCGGAACATCGAGACGGCCCAGGCTTACGACGCGCTTGGATTGCCGGAATACTATGCCCTGGAAGCCTTCGTGAAGTGGAAGGATGCATAGTAGCGGGGTCGACTTGACTCGGGTTTTTTCGTTTAGCCGCGACCCGACGGGGAACGCGTTACGACCGCGCTCCCCGCCGGGTCGCGGCTAAACGAGTTTGGCGGTCACCGATTGCCGCGGCGGGCCAAAATCATAAGCTTCCCCGGTTCTTTCTTTCAGCGGAAACACCACGATGAGCGACGAAACCAACCCCGACGCCCCGCCCGACCTGGACGCCGCCACGGCGGCCGCCGTGCTGGATGCCGAGGCGCCCGAAAAGCTCAAGCAGCACGTCGAAATCCGCGACGCCGGACCGTGCAAGAAGCACATCAAAGTCACGGTCGAACGCGAACAGATCGACGAGCGCTTCGACGAGCGCTTCACGGAACTGACGCTGAGCGATCAACCGCAGGTCCGTGGCTTCCGCCCCGGCAAAGCGCCGCGGAAGATGATCGAGAAGCGTTACTACGAGCAGGTTGCGGGGGAAGTGAAGACGCAGGTGCTGATGGCCAGCCTGGAGCAGTTGGCCGAGGAAGAATCGATTTCGCCGCTGAGCCCACCCGACCTCAATCCGGGCGCGATCACGATTCCCAAGGAAGGGCCGTTCATTTACGAGTTCGACATTGAGGTGCGCCCGGAGTTCGATCTGCCGACCTACAAGGGGCTGAGGCTGCGGCGCCCGGTCCACGTGTACTCGGACGAGGAGAAGGCCCGCGAGAAGAAGCGGTTGCTCGAACCGCACGGGCAGCTTGCCCCGAAAGAAGGCGATTCGCCCGTCGTTGAGATGGACGACGTCATCACTTCGGACATCACCGTCAAGTTCGGCGACCGCGAACTGAACACGCTCACTGAGGTTCGTTCCAAGGTGGACAAGCAACTGGCGCTGGCCGACGGCATCGCCGAGGATTTCGGCTCGAAGGTGGTCGGGGCCAAGCCGGGCGACCAACGGACCATTGACATCACGCTGTCGCAGGAACTGAACGTTCCATCGCTGCGCGGCCGCGTCGTCCAGGGCATTTTCACCATCAAGGACGTGAAGGCGATTCGCTTGCCGGAATTGACGCGCGAACTGCTCGAAGAGGAGTTCGGCGTCAGCACGCCAGAGGCGTTCGACATGCTCGTCGGGGTGCTGCTCGAACGCCGCCTGGAATACGCGCAGCGGCAAGCGGCCCGGACCGAGGTGCTCTCGCTCTTGGCCGACGCCGCCAAGTGGGAACTCCCGCAAGACCTGCTGCGGCGGCAAGCCCGCACCACGCTGGCCCGCCGTGTCATGGAAATGCGCGATTCCGGCATGTCCGACGAGCAAATCCGCGGCAAGCAGCGGCTGCTGGAACAGGACGTGCTCCGCAGCACCGAAGCCGCGCTCAAGGAACACTTCGTACTTCAGAAAGTCGCCGAAATCGAGAAGATCGAGATCGAGGACCGCGACATCGACGACGAGATCGAACGGATCGCCGATCGTTCGGATGAGAGCCCGCGCAAGGTTCGCGCCCGCTTGGAGAAGGAAGACTTGATGGAAGCGCTGGCCACGGATTTACTCGAACGCAAGGCACTCGACCTTGTCCTGGCCGAGGCGACGTTCGAGGACTACGAGTTGACGCCGGAACAGACGGCGGAACAGGCGGGCGAAGTGGCGACGGTGTCGGCGCAGGCCGCGCCCGAATCGTCGGCGCCGCCGGAGCCCGAGGCCGCCGAAGGCGAAGCGAAACCGGAAGGCGAAGCCACGCAAGCTTGAACCTTTCCGAGCCGCGACCGTCAGGGAGCGGTAGTTGGCTGTCCCGAAGACCGCTCCCCGACGGTCGCGGCTCCGACGAATGCGGCTCCGACGACCGATTCTGGCTGTTGACCGGATGTATACAGTAGTTAAGGCGCGAGCGGGGCCGCAAGGCCCCTGAGTTATTGAATCATTTCACCACGAAGGGTTCGACGATGCTTCCCCCATTCGATCCGAGCGCCGGCCCCGTGCAACCGGTCCTCCAGCGCTACCGCGAGTACGCCCGCCAGCGCACCCTGACGCTCGGCGACCTCTTGCTCGAGAATCGCATCGTCTTCGTCGGTTCCAGCCCCGAGACGGGCGGCAGTCCCGTCATCTCCGATTACCTCTCGAACATCACCATCCAGAAACTGCTCTACTTGCAATACGAGAACAAGACGGCCGACATTCACATGTACATCAACAGCCCCGGCGGTTCCGTCTCTGCCACGCTGGCCATGTACGACACCATGCAGTTCTTGGAATGCCCGATCATCACGTATTGCATGGGGATCGCGGCGAGCGGGGCAGCGATCCTCCTGGCCGCGGGAACGGCCGGCAAGCGCTACGCCTTGCCCAATTCCAAGGTCATGATCCACCAGCCGTACGGGCAAGTCGGCGGTCAGGTTTCGGATATCGAGATTCAGGCCGCGGAAATCCTGAAGGAACGCGAGCGCCTCAACGAGATTCTCGCCCGGCACACCAAGCAGCCTCTGGAAACGATCGCCAAGGAAACCGATCGCGACAAGTATTACAGCGCCCAGGAAGCCAAGGCGTTCGGCCTGGTGGACGAGGTGTTGCAGAAGGTGCTGCCCGAGGTGGGCAAATGAATTATCGATTAGCCGCGACCCAACGGGGAGCGCGGGATGTTTAATCGCTATCGCCGTTAAGTCCGGACGACCTCGCGGGAAAGCGCCGCGACACGTCCGGGCCCGCTCAACGACCGCGGACGCGCCGCCCGATTCAGAGGGTGCGGCGGTCTGCCTCCGAAGACCAGGGAGTATCGACCATGCCGCTCGTACCGATCGTAGTGGAAAGCCGGGGCCGCGAAGAACGCGCCTACGACATTTATAGCCGGCTCCTCAAGGACCGGATCATTTTCCTTCAGGGAGTGGTCCAGGACGACATGGCCAACCTGATTGTCGCCCAAATGCTGTTCTTGCAGTTCGATGATCCGAACAAGGACATCCACCTGTACATCAACAGCCCCGGCGGCAGCGTCACCGCCGGCATGGCGATCTACGACACCATGCAGTTCCTCAATTGCGACGTGGCGACCTATTGCATGGGCCAGGCGGCGAGCATGGGAGCGATGCTCCTGACCGCCGGGACCAAGGGGAAGCGGTTCGCCCTTCCCAACGCCCGCGTGATGATCCACCAGCCGCTCGCCGGCACCGAGGGAACGACCACCGAAATCTTGATCCACGCCAAAGAGTTCCTGCGAACCAAGAAGACGTTGAACGAACTCCTGGCGAAGCACGCCGGCCAGACGCTGGAATCGATCGAGAAGAACACCGATCGCGACAACTTCATGTCGGCGACCGAGGCCCGCGATTTCGGTCTGATCGACACGGTGCTGACGCGGATGCCGATCGAGCAGTTGAACGCCCGCACGATTGTGGAGTAACGTCAGAGCCGCGACCGTCAGGGAGCGGCAGTTGCGACCGCTCCCTGACGGTCGTGGCTCTGGTGTGTGAGAAGTGCAAGGATGCCATTTGGACGCCGCAATTTGGGCCGGTGGGTCCGCCTCATCGCGGCATCGTCGATCATTTCCCTCGGCGCCATCGGGTGCAAATCGGATAAGCGCTACGACGGCATCGAAGCGGAACTCCGCACCCGCAACCGCGAACTGGCCGAGGCCCAAAAGGCACTTGCTCGCGCCACCGAACTCAACCGCGCCTACGAACAAAGCCGCGGAACGCTGCCCGGCGCCATTCCCGTCTCCCAGGGTTCGCCGATCGGTTGCGCCATTCGCGAGATCGTTCTCGCCCGTGGCACCGGCGGCGTCGACGACGATGCCATTCCCGGCGACGAATACCTCATGGTTGTGATTGTGCCGACGGACGAGGATCGCTCGGCGGTCAAGGCGCCGGGCCGGGCTTCCATCGCCGCGTGGGAATATTCGCCGGACGGCTTGAAGAAACTGATCGGCACCTGGGAGGTCAGCCCGGAGAAACTTCGGGCGACGTGGAAATCGGGGCTTTTGGCGACGGGCTACTTCGTGCCTCTGCAATGGCAGAATTATCCGACGGTAGAGCGGTTGCGCGTGGCCGTTCGGCTGACGACGCCGGACGGGCGGGTGTATGAAGCGGATCGGGACATCAGCGTTCGGCCAATGGCGTCGTCGCTGCCGCCGACGCTCCCTTATCCGGTTTCGCCGGGAGTGCCCTATCCCGCGACACCAGCCGCGCCGCGGCAACCGCTGACGCCGGGCGTGCCGCCGCCGGGAGTGCCGCCGGTATTGCCGGGGTACGAAGAACTGCCGCCGCCGAAATTGTAGATCAAGAAATGCGGGCGAGGACGCGGGCTTCGGCGGTCACGCCGTGCATGATCCAACGGTTCACATCGCGAAGCATGTTCGGATGGATCTTGTGGTTGGTCGAGTAGCCGATGAGCCGCACGTTGGCCCCGGCGGCATAAAGCAGGCGGTAGTCGCGCTGGGCCGAAGCGTATGGCACCACTTCATTGGTCGTGCCGTGCCCCATTAACACGGGCAGATCGCGGACGGCGCCGAGCCGGAACAGCGGCGCCCCGGCCGCCCTCGGCATCGAGCCGTTCAAGGCAATCACCCCGGCGATGCGGTCGGCCATGCCCAGGCCGATGCGATACGCCACTTCCGCCCCTTCGTTCACGCCGGCGAGATAAACGCGTTCCGAATGCACGTGGTAGAGCCGCCGCGTCTGCTCCACGGCGTTGACCAGATATTCCTCGAGATTCTCGTCTTCGCAACTGTCGGAGGTCCAGGAGAAGGCCTCGTGGCCGTCGGGGCGTTTGCCGAGCCCCTGGGGCCCGCGCAGGCTAATGGTGATGTAGTTGCGGCGGCTCATCCGCGGCGCCAGCCGGCCCACCGATTCCTCGCTGCCGCCCGCCCCGTGGAACAGCACCACCAGTGGGTACGGATAGCTCGGCTGGTAATCGGTGGGAAGGAAGGTGCGCACGAGGCGGCCGTGATGGGCCGGCAACTGGGTCGTGTAAAACCCCTCGGCCGGCCGATCGATCCGCCAGTGGGTTTGGGTCAGTTCCGGCATGGTCGGTCCAATCGATCGGTGGGATGGCCCGGGGCAAACGGGCGGGGCGTCAGAAGTTCCGCGCGGGCGACCTGTGAGTGGTGCTCGGCACAACTCTACGTCCGTGGCCGGAGACATTCAAGGCGAGCGTGTCCCGGTCTTGAACCAAAGTTCGCGGATTTCCGACCTGTGGGCGCGGTTAATCCGGCTAGGACATATAAAGTGGAGTAGCGAAACCGGGCAGGGTCAACAGAGCAGGCAAGGCAGGAAACCCATTCGGGTGAAAATTGCGCCGCCCCCCTCGTCACATCCCCACCAGCCGAATCGTTCGGCAGATCTGCACCAGCCGTTACAACCGGTAGCGCAAATCGCGCTCGGCTCCGCGGACTCCGCCTCGCGGCTAATCTTTATTCGCTGGGGAAGGGGTCGTTCTTGCCGATCGGTTTGCCTTCCCAGACGGGGATGCCGTTGTCGAACGTCAGGATACGGCCGGCGCTGCCGGGCAATGGGGCCGCACTCCGTTTGGGCAACCAGCGGGCCAACTTGGCTTTCACTTCAGCGAACTTTGGTTCCAATGCGAGGTTCGTCCATTCGTGTGGGTCCGCGCTGCGGTCGTACAGTTCCTCGCTGCCGTCGGCATAGCGAATGTACCGCCATCGGTCGGTGCGGACGGCGTGGTTGCCGGGGTTGTGCGTGGTGATGGCCGGCTGGATTCGCGCGGCCTGGGCATTTTTCAGATGCGGCGTGAGGCTCACGCCTTCCAAGCCGGCCTTCGGTGGAAGCGAACAGAGTTCCGCAATGGTCGGGTACATATCCAGCAGTTCCACGGGCTGGCCGCAGCGAGCTCCAGGGGCAACTCCGGGGCCGGCGAACACCAGCGGCACGTGCGTCGATCGTTCCCACAGCGTATTCTTCCCGGTGATCCCCTTTTCTCCCAGATGCCAGCCGTGGTCGCTCCACAGCACCACAATGGTATTCTTCTCCAGGCCGTTGTCGGCAAGCGCCTTCAGCACGCGACCGACCTGCGCATCGACGAAGCTGATGCTCGCCAGGTAAGCCCGCACCAGCGGCCGCCACTGCTCGTGTTCCTTGAGCCACTTCAACCGCGGCTCCGGCAATTTCCAGTGCAAGTACGAGGCGAATCGCGGCAAGTCGGCCCGATCGTCGTTCTTTACGACCGGCATCTTCAGGCTGGCGTCCGGGTAAAGGTCGAACCACTTTTCCGGCGCGAAGCACGGCACGTGCGGGTGGCGGAAGCCGACGGCCAGGAAGAACGGCCCACTCGGCGGATGCTTCAACTGCTCCACGGCCCACGAGCCAACATCGGAGTCAAAACACTGGTCGTCGCGTTCGGGAAACGCTCCCCAGTCCATGGCTGCGATGTCGGCCGGCGTGTGCACGAACTTCTGCTTCGGCCGCGCCAGCGCCTTGCCGTGCTCACCCCAGACATCGACTTCGACGCTGTTGGCCAGTGCCGCCTTCGGTGGGTAGGCATCGTGGAAAATCTTGCCGCCGGTGATCGTGCGGTAACCGCGGTTGTGGAAATACTGGAAGAGCGTTTCGTGGTTCTGGAACTTTTCGGAAGTGCGGAACCACGGAGCCAGGGCATAGACGCCGATGGTGCTGGGCCTTAGGCCAGTGAGAACGCTGGTGCGGCTCGGATTGCAGAGCGGGCTCTGGCAATGGGCATTGGTGAAGGCGGTGCCGCGCGCCGCCAGGGCGTCCATGTGCGGCGTCTTCACCTGCGGATGCCCGCCGAGGAAGCCGACCCAGTCGTTGAGATCATCGATGGCGATGAAAAGGACGTTCGGCTTCTCGGCGGCCATTACGGGAGTTGTGGCCAGGAGTGCCGCGAGGCAGGTGAAAAGATGCCGCATGGCAATTTACCGGGTGAAAGGAACGGGGCTGGCATTGTAGAATAATCGAACTGCACGCCGCCTTCCTCCGCGTTTCGGGTTCCTCATGCTGCGCATTCTTCCCCTCGCGATTCTTGCTCTCGCAGTTCCCGCGGTTCATGCCGATCCGGCGAAGCACTGGGCGTTCCAGACCCCGGTGCGAGCCGCCGTTCCTCAAGTCGGCAATGGGAAGAATCCGATCGATGCGTTCATCGCCGATCGCCTCAAGCGCGAAGGGCTCTTGCCATCTCCTGAGGCGGACAAGGTCACCCTCTGCCGCCGCCTTTACCTCGACCTGATCGGCCTTCCCCCGACACCGAAACAGGTCGATGACTACCTCGCCGACAGGAGCCCGAACGCCTACGGCAAGCTCGTCGATAAGTTGCTCGCTTCGCCGCATTACGGCGAACGCTGGGCTCGCGACTTGCTCGACGCCGCCCGCTACGCCGATTCCGACGGCTACGAAAAGGATATGTCGCGCGACGTGTGGATGTACCGCGACTGGGTCGTCAAGGCGTTCAACGACGACCTCCCTTACGACCAGTTCGTGATCCAGCAACTGGCCGGCGACCTGCTTCCGCATGCCACCCAGGATCAGATCGTCGCCACCGGATTCATTCGGATGTCGATGCTGAATGAAGAAGGGGGCGTCGATCCGGAGCAGTTCCGCATGGATGCGATGTTCGACCGCATGGACGCCGTCGGCAAGGCGTTCCTCGGCCTCTCGATCGCTTGCGCCCAGTGCCACGACCACAAGTTCGATCCGCTGCTGCACGAGGAATATTATCGCATCTTCGCGTTCCTCAACAACGATTCGGAAGCTCAACGCGTGGTCTACACGCCTGCCGAACGGATGAAGGCGGCGGACCTCCTCCAGCGCATCCGCGCCATTGAGGATGACCTGAAGCACAAAAATGCCGACTGGGCCAAACGGATGGAGAAGTGGGAAACGGAGGCGAGCAAGAGCTTGCCGCAATGGAAGACCATCGCCGTCGAGAATGCCGGCGACAACTCGCAGCGCTACCTGCCGCAAAAAGACGGCTCGATCCTCGCTCAGGGGTACGCCCCGACGAAGTTCAGCACGCTGATGCGCGGCAAGAGCCCGGTCAAGCGCATCGCGGCGCTGCGCATCGAATTGCTCAACGATCCGAACTTGCCTTGCAACGGCCCCGGCCGCTCCTTCATGGGCACCTGCGCCCTGAGCGAGTTCAACCTCGATGTGGAGAAGAGCGGCAAGCGCGAGAAGATCAAGTTCATCCAGGCCTTCGCCGATTACGCCAACCCCGAGCGCGGCCTCGAAAAGAACTTCGACGACAAGAGCAACAAGAAGCGGTTAACCGGGCCGGTGAAGTTCGCCATCGACGGCAAGGACGACACGGCGTGGGGCATCGACGCCGGGCCGGGCCGCCGAAACCAACCGCGGCAAGCGATCTTCATTCCCGAGAAGCCAATCGAACTTCCCGACGGCGGCACGCTCCACTTCAACTTGAAGCAGAATCACGGCGGCTGGAACAGCGACGACCACATGAACAATAACCTCGGCCGCTTCCGGCTGAGCGCCGCCGAGGCCGCGGTTCCCCCGGCCGACCCGTTGCCGCTCCGTATCCAGGAAGCGCTTGCCATTCCAATGGCCCAGCGCACCGAGGCCCAAACCGCCACGCTCTTCTCCCACTGGCGCACAACGGTGCCGGAGTTCAAGGACGCCAACACTCAAATTGAAGGCTTATGGAAGGAGTGGCCCGCCGGGACGACGAGCCTCGTGGTGCAGGCGCGGGCGACGCCACGGACCACGCACCTGCTCAAGCGCGGCAACTTCCTCAAGCCCGGCGACGAGGTCGTGGCCGGCGTCCCCGCCTTCCTGCATCCCTTGCCCGACCACGCCAAACCGGACCGCCTCACATTCGCGAAATGGGTCGTGGATAAGAAGTCGCCGACCACGGCGCGGGCGTTCGCCAACCGCGTCTGGCAGCACTATTTCGGCACGGGGCTCGTCGCCACGCCGGAGGATTTCGGCACGCAAGGGGAGAAGCCAAGCCATCCGGAACTGCTCGACTGGCTCGCCTGCGAATTCATGGAACCGAGCGACGACTCGACGGCATGGTCGATCAAGCACTTGCACCGCTCGATCGTCGCCTCGGCGACATATCGGCAATCGTCCAAAGTGACGCCCGAGTTGCTGGCCAAGGATCCGCAGAA
>DATNBQ010000486.1:0-6258 GCA_035571955.1 Urbifossiella sp.
GACATCGTCTGCGCCGTCGGCGACGAAACCAAGACGCCGCAACTGTTCTGGTATCGCGAAGTGCAGACCCCCGAGAACTTCGTGGACGACGTGAGCCAGGTCTTCCTGGGCCAGCGGCTGGCGTGTGCCAACTGCCACCACCATCCCTACGAGAAGTGGACGCAGGACGACTACTGGGGGATCGCGGCGTTCTTCGCCCGCGTCGGCAAGAAGAACCTGCCGATCCCCGGCGAAACCAACGGCGGCGGCAATCGCGGCGGCCGGCAGATTCTCTTCGTCAAGGCCAACGGCTCCGTCACCAACAAGCGCAACAACCAGACGGCTCCGATGAAGCCGCTCGGCGAGGATTCCGTCACGGTTTCCGCGGAAGATGACCCGCGGCAACTGTTCGCAGACTGGCTCGTCGGTCCGAAGAACCCGTTCTTCGCCAAGGCCGTCGCCAACCGCTACTGGGCCCATTTCTTCGGCCGGGGAATCGTCGACCCGCTCGACGACATGCGCGTCACCAATCCGCCATCGAACCCCGAACTCCTCGACGCCCTGGCCACAAACCTCGTCGAGAACAAGTACAGCCTGAAGGCCCTCATCAAGACGATCTGCAAGAGCCGAACTTACCAGCTTTCCAGTTCGCCAAATGAGTTCAACCAGTCGGACAAGCAGTCGTACGCCCGCTATTACCCGAAGCGGTTGCAGGCCGAGGTGCTCTTCGACGCGGTGTGCAAGCTGACCGACAGCCCCGGCCAATTCAACGGCTTGCCGACGGACAAGTTCGCGCCGAGCCGGGCCATCATGCTGCCGGACGAATCTTTCGCCTCGTACTTCCTGGACGTATCCGGTCGGCCGCAGCGGATCAGTGCCTGCGAGTGCGAGCGCGTCAATGAAGCGAGTCTGGCGATGAGCCTGCACTTGCTCAATTCAAACGAGGTGCAGGATAAGTTGGCTCGCGCCAGCGGCCGCGCCGACGACATGGCCAAGGACCGCCGCCCCGACGCCGAGAAGGTCGAGGAACTCTTCTTGTTGGCAATCGCCAAGAAACCGACCAAGGATCAAATGCACGCGGCCCTGGACCACCTCGCCAAGAACGAGAAGTCCAAGAAGCAGGCTTATGAGAACATCCTCTGGGCGCTCCTGAACAGCAAGGCGTTCCTGTTCAATCAGTGACTGGCGTAGCGAGCCGCAAGCGGCTTCGCTACTCACTGTTAAAGAGCCGAGGCGCGCGGCGGGCTTTGCCCCTAAATGCCGGATTGGCAGGGATTTTATAGTCAGGCATAAGCCGCGAAGCCGCTTGCGGCTTTAGCGGTCCAGTCTACTTCTTGGTCAGCAGGCCGCGGTTTTTCAGCCAGTCCGTCAGCCGGTCCGGCCAGGTGGCGATCGATTTTTCCCCGCCGGTCCACCTGGGGTCACGGCCGAGACCCACGCCGTGCCGTCCCTTCTCGTAAATGTGCAACTCCGCCGGCACGCCTGCTTTCTTGAGTGCCACGTAAAAGCGAATGGCGTTCTCCGGAATCACGGCCGTGTCGGCACTCGTTTGGAAGATGAACGTCGGCGGCGTCTCTTTCGTCACTTGCAGTTCATTGCTCATGAGATCGACCAGCTTGTCGTCGGGCTTGTCGCCGAGCAGGTTCTTGCGCGAGCCGCCGTGGGTCACGCCGTTCTTCATGGAAATGACGGGATACGCGAGAATGGCGAAATCGGGGCGATCGCTCATGGCGTCGCTGCCGTGGCCGACGGAACTGGGCCCTGCATGGAAGTGAGTGGCGGCGCTGCTGGCCAGGTGCCCGCCGGCCGAGAAGCCCATGATTCCCACACGCTGCGGGTCGATGCCGTAATCCTTGGCGTGGAAGCGGACCAAGCGAATGGCGCGCTGGGCGTCTTCAAGCGGCGCGGGATGCAGCGGGCCGGGGCGATCCTTGCCAACGATGCGATACTTCAAAACGAACGCCGTCACGCCGAGGTCGTTGAAGTAGGCAGCGACCTGCCGGCCCTCGTGGTCGTCGGCGAGGAAACCGTACCCGCCGCCGGGGCAGATCACGACCGCGGCGCCGTTGGCCTTCCCCTTCGGGGCGAGGTGCACGGACACACTCGGCTTATCCAGCGGCGAATCGCCGACCGCGTGCGGCGCCTTGCCTTCCCACAGCGGAATAACCTCGGCCTTCGGCGCATCGGCCACCGCGAACGAAAGAAGCATCGGCAATACGAACATATCGCCCCCCGTTTTTCGATTTAGGATTCACCGACGCCTGTTTTAGGGACATAATCTAAAATCGAAAATCCATAATCGAGTCCGCTCCATGCTCGCCGAACCGGAACGCACGCGCTACGACCTCAAGTTCCGCTTGCTGCGCTTCCCCGTCCGCGTCCATCCGTGGTTCTGGATCATGACGCTCGTCCTGGGCGCCGGCGCCCTCGAAGAGAATGGCGTCCTTTCCCTGCTGGCGGTCATCGCCGTGGCGTTCGTCTCGATTCTCGTTCACGAACTCGGCCACGCGCTGGCATTCCGCTGGTTCGGCGCCGATTCGCACATCGTGCTGCATGCGTTCGGCGGACTGACCATTCCCTGGGCTGCGCTTCGATTACGACGGCAGCGCATAGTCGTCGCGCTGGCCGGACCGATCGCCGGTTTTCTGCTCTACGGCATCGTCTATGGATCTAACCGCATTTATCCGTGGGCCGGCGGCAACGAGTTCGTCGCCCTGCTTTACTTCCAATTGCTGTTCGTGAACTTGTGGTGGGGCGTGCTGAACTTGTTGCCGATCTGGCCGCTCGACGGTGGGCAGATCTGCGAGGAAGTGTGCACGACGTTTTCGCCGCGGCGCGGCCGGGAAATCGCCCTGCAAATCTCAATGGCCCTGGCCACCGTCATTGCCCTCTATTCGTTGGTCTGCGTCGTCAACAAGCGGCAGGGCGGCATCGAATGGATCGACCAACTTCCCGTGGACTATCAAGGCACGTTGTGGACGGCGATCATTTTCGGCCTGCTGGCTTACTACAGCTTCCAGGTGCTTCAGCGCGTG
The DNA here is from genome assembly GCA_035571955.1 of Urbifossiella sp. Taxonomy (GTDB): domain Bacteria; phylum Planctomycetota; class Planctomycetia; order Gemmatales; family Gemmataceae; genus Urbifossiella. Next base: position 3,015 of record DATNBQ010000486.1, read on the forward strand.
AAGTGGACCCACAGCCACTGGCAATAGCAAGTCACTTAATCGCGCCGAGTTGGCGGCCCACGTCCCTGAACGCGGCAATGGCCTGATCGATTTGCTCTTCGGTATGCGCCGCCGAGACTTGCAGGCGAATCCGCGCCTGGCCAACCGGCACCACCGGATAGCTGAAGCCGATGGCATAAATGCCGCGGCCGAGCAGTTCGTCGGCCATGCGGGTGGCGAGGGCGGCGTCGCCGAGCATGACGGGAAGGATCGGCGTCGGGCCGGGCTTAATGGTGAAGCCGGCCCCTTCGAGCCCGGCCCGCATTCGCCTGGCGTTGGCCCGCAACTTGTCGCGCAGTTCGCCGGCATTCGCCGCCAGTTTCAAAGCATTCATCCCGGCCATCACCAGCGATGGCGGCACCGAATTCGAAAACAGATAGGGCCGGCTGCGGTTCCGCAACCAATCGACGATGTCGGCGCTGGCGGCCGTGAAGCCGCCGCTGCCGCCGCCCAGTGTCTTGCCGAGGGTACTCGTGATGATATCGATGCGATCGAGCACGCCGAGTTCCTCGGCCGCGCCCCGCCCCGTTGGCCCTAGGTGGCCCGTGCCGTGGCAATCGTCGATTCCCACGGCCGCATTATGCTCGTCCGCCAGCGCGCAGATGTCCGGCAACTTCGCCAAGTCGCCGTCCATCGAGAAGACCGAATCGGTGAAGATCAGCTTGAAGCGGCATCCCTTCGCTTCGCCGAGCTTGGCGCGAAGGTCCGCCATGTCGTTGTGCTTGTAGCGGAAGCGCTGGGCCTTGCAGAGCCGCACCCCATCGATGATCGAGGCATGGTTCAATTCGTCCGAAAGAATCGCGTCCGCTTCGCCGAGCAGCGGTTCGAACAGTCCGCCGTTGGCGTCGAAGCAGGCGATGTACAGAATGCTATCGCCTTTGCGGAAGTAGTTGGCAATCTCGCGCTCGAACTGTTTGTGGATGTCTTGGGTGCCGCAGATGAAGCGGACGGAGGAGAGGCCGAATCCCCAGTCGTCGAGGCCGCGATGGGCCGCCGCGACGATCTCCGGATGGTTGGCCAGGCCGAGGTAGTTATTGGCGCAAAAGTTCACCACGTCCTTGCGGTTCACGCGAATCGACGCCTGCTGGGGCGTTTCGATGCGGCGTTCCGATTTGTAAAGCCCCTTGGTTTTCAGGTCGTCGAGTTGAGTTCGCAAGCGGGCGTTCAATTTGGCGGCGGACATGTTGGCCTCCCGAGTGCAGATTACTGAGTGCAGAGGACAGAGGGCAGAGGGCAAAGTCAGCACTCAGCACTCAGCACTCCGGGCTCTACAACCGTTACGATCGGATTTTCTTGCCTCGCTTCGCCGACCGGTCCTCTCCGCGGAATCGGCACAACCTCCCGGCGAAATCGTCGTCGCATGGTTTTTCCCTCAAGTGCCGCGTTGCGGCCGCCGCAAGGGGAGCTTAGTTTTGCATTAAGCGAACGTCGCGAGAGAATCTCCCACCATGGATGGCTTCTTGCTGAAGGAGTGAACGATGTTGACCAAACGCTTATTCCTGGTGTTGTGTGCGTTGTCGGTTCTGTTGCCGGTGGGCTGTCGGCACCGCTGCTGCCAGAAGGCTCCGGTGAGTTCGTCGGGGTGCTGCCCGACTCTTCCGCCGGGACCGCCGCCGGTGCTGCCGCCCGCGCAGTTCTAAGCGGACTGTCTGCGGCAACTCGTCTAACGCGCGGGACGCGTTCGGTCCGAACATCCCGCGCCGCACATCCTCCGCCTTTAATCCAATTCCTCGGTCCCCCGCGACTTCCAATTACATCCCGATGACTTTTCCCGCGCGCCCCAACGCGCCGCCAATCCCCCCATTTGCCGCGAAATCGCCGCTTTCCCATTTGTCTCGCGCGCGGTCGGAGCGCACGATTCCCCGAGAAGGTTGAGGAACAGCCACGGCCCGGACCCTCCGATGGATCGGACTTCCGTCTGTTCCGCGTTTATCGCGTGTATCGCCCCGTAAATGGAAGGAAGGAGGTTCGCGTGCCCCGACCCCGACTACTTTTGCTGTGCCTGCTTGCCGCGCTCTCCGCGTTCTCGACCGGGTGTTGCGGCCGGATTCGCCAGTGCATCGCCAACCGGTGGAATGCCCACCATCCGTGCGGCATCGGCTACGGCGGCGCCTGCTGCACGCCGGCGTACAAGATGGCGGCCCCGGCGGGTTGCTCCACCTGCGGTCCCGGCATGGGCGGCATGGGCGGCGCCAGCGTCGTCTATCAGGGACCGCCGATGATGACGCCGATCCCCGGCAGCACCCCGACGATCGGTTCGCCGATGCCCCTGCACGGGCCGACCTCGGTTCCCAGCAACATGCCCACCAAGCAGTGAGTGACATCTCCGTGTCAACGGCGAACCGCGGGCGTTCCCCGCGGTTCGTTCGTTTGCGCCTTCTCCTCGGCGGAACTACCGCGCAGGTAAAGCGGTTCGAGTGCGAATAGCTCTTCGCGCGACACTGGCGAACGCGCCAATCCTGCGCGGTAGAGGCTCAATAGCGATGGCTCACGGTCCACTTCCACAACTGTGGCCCGGCTTCCTATCCATTCGGCAAACGCAGCCACGCCTGGGCCCGTGAACCAGGCGTCTGGCGGCGCAATGGGAAGCACGTCCGCGGCCCGCGCGATCTCGAGCTTGTCGCTGTGAAATGTATTGGTGGCACAGGCATTCTCGCCTGTGCTAGCGAACCGCTGCCAGTAAACCATGCCCTGCAGGCCGTCGGCGATTACCCAGAGGTCCGTCGCCGCGGCCGGCGCTTGCAAGGCAATGGCCGCGAAAGTGGGCACGGCAATCAGGGGACAGCCGGCGGCATAGGCGAAAGCTTTGGCCGAGGCGATGCCGACGCGCAGCCCCGTGTAACTACCCGGGCCAACGCTGACCATGACGCCGGCAAGTTCCCGAGGCTGCAGTTTCTGCTCGTCCAGCATGGAGCGAACGATGCCTGCCAGGTCGCGGGCCAGCCGCCGCGGTTCGTCCAGCCGCCAGCTGGCGACGACCCCACCGGTGCGAGCGAGCCCCAATTGGCCAGTGCGCCCCGATGTCTCCAACAGCAGCCAGCAATCCGCCATGCGCTTCCTTTGGCCTCCGCGGAGGATCACCACAAAGGCACAAAGGTCACACAGAGATACACTGAAGAAGAACCGGAATTCCAAATCGGCTTCTTTGTGTGATCTTTGTGCCTTCGTGGTCGATTTCTCAAAATCCGACTACGGATGGCACCGA
>DATNBQ010000487.1:0-3837 GCA_035571955.1 Urbifossiella sp.
GACGCCGACGTCCTCGGCCTGATCGGCGCGAGTGCCGCCCTGCACGTTTCGCACATCCCGTTCTTGAAGCCTTATGGAGCAGTCCGCCTCGGCCGCGTCAATGGCCACCTCGTCGTACTTCCCACGTTCGCGCAAATGGAGGAAAGCGATCTCGACCTGGTCGTCGCCGGCACCAACGACGCCGTGGTGATGATCGAGGGGTTCGCCCGCGAAATGCCCGAGGCCGAGGCCGGCGACGCGATTGTCGAGGCCCACCGCGCCTGCAAGCTCGTCATCCAGGGGATCGAGGAACTGCGGCAGAAGACGGGTCAAGGCCCGAAGCAGCTGCCGCCGCAAGTGCCGGACGACCCGCTCGCCGAGGAGCTTTACAAGAAGCACGGGACGGAGTTCCGCGAACGCTACCTCACGGTTGGTAAGAAAGCTCGCAACGCGGCCTTGGACGAATTCAAGGATCGACTCAAGAAGGAATACGCCCCGGAAGGCGAGCCGAACCCGAAGTACACGTCCGCCCAGGTGAGCACGGCCATCGGCGCCATCCGCGAACGCGTCTTCCGCGAGATCACGCTCTCCGGCACGCGCATCGACGGCCGCGGGCCGAAGGACCTGCGCCACGTCTCGGCGGATGTGGGCGTCTTGCCGCAAACGCACGGTTCCGCCGTCTTCCAGCGCGGCGAAACCCAGGCCCTCGTTCTCACCACGCTCGGCACCGTCGGCGACGAGCAGCGCGTCGAGGGCATCCAGGAAGAATACTCGAAGAAGTTCTGGCTGGATTACAACTTCCCCTCGTATTCCGTGGGCGAATGCAAGCCGATCCGCGGGCCGGGCCGCCGCGAAATCGGCCACGGCATGCTTGCCGAACGCTCGCTCAAAGCCGTGATTCCCCCGGCCGCCAAGTTCCCGTACACCATCCGCCTGGTGTCGGAAATCCTCGAGTCGAACGGCTCCAGTTCGATGGCCTCGGTGTGCGGCGGCACGCTGTCGCTCATGGATGCCGGCGTACCCATCAAGCGCCCCGTCGCCGGCATCTCCATCGGCCTCGTCATGGAGAAGGACAAGCACGTTCTCATCACCGACATCCAGGGCGATGAGGACCATTATGGCGACATGGATTTCAAGGTCGCCGGCACCCAAAAAGGCGTCACCGGGATTCAACTGGATATCAAGCTCGATGGCATTCCGGACGACATCGTCCGCGGCGCCTTGGAGCAAGCCCGCGAAGGGCGCCTGGCCATCTTGAAGACGATGCTCGGCACGCTCAACGCCCCGCGCCGCGAGATCAGCCCGCACGCCCCGCGCATCGTCAGCCTCAAGATCAACCCCGAACTGATCGGCAAGCTGATCGGCCCCGGCGGCAAGATGATCCGGGCGATTCAAGAAGAGACCGGCGCCAAGATCGACGTCGAGGACGACGGCACCGTGTCGATTTCCGGCCTGATCGGCGAAGGGGTGGAAGCCGCCCGCCGCACCGTCGAGGCGCTCTGTGCCGAGGTCAAGGTCGGCTCGATCTACGAAGGGAAAGTGATTTCGATCAAGGAATTCGGGGCGTTCATCGAGATCGCCCCGGGCCGCGACGGGTTGTGCCACATCTCCGAGCTCGATTCGGGCTACGTCGGCCGCGTCGACGATGTGGTCAAGGTCGGCGACAAGGTCACGGTGAAAGTGATCGCCATCGACGACCAGGACCGGGTGAAGTTGTCGCGGAAGGCCTTATTGCCGCCAGCGCCGGAAGGGGAGGGCGGCGGCGAGATGGGCGACCGCCCGCCGCGCGAAGATCGCGGCGACCGAGGTGGAGACCGGGGAGGCGATCGCGGCGACCGGGGAGGTGATCGCGGCGGCGATCGCGGGCCCCGTGGCGGCGGCGGTTACCGGGGCGGACCCCGTGGCGGTGGCGGCGACCGCGGTCCCCGACGCGATTAACGAAAGGCCAATTGGTTAGCCGCGACGCGGAGTCTGCGGAGCGGAGCGTTCCGCTTTGGCGGGCTCCGCGTCGCTCGTTTCTTGAGGTGCCCCATGTCCGGCCCGTACCCCGATCGCCGCGAACTGCTGGCATTCACCGCTGCCGGCGCTCTAACAGCGGGCTTACGCCCGCCGCTCGCTGGTGTGCCGCCCCGCAAAAAATATCCCTTCAAGAAATCGATCAACCTCTGGGCCTTCCCCTATCCCGAGAAGATGTCCCTGGAGCAGTGCCTGAAACTGGCCAAGGACGCCGGCTTCGACGGCATCGAACTCAACTACGACCTGGATAACGACCTGTCGCCGAAGAACGGGACCAAGGAATTCGCCGCCATTCGCCGCACCGCCGACAAGATCGGCATCGCCATCAGCGGCGTCTGTTCATTCCTGTTCTGGCCCTATCCGCTGTCGAGCAACGACCCGATGAAGCGGGCCCGGGGCCTGGAACTGGCGGGCAAGATCGCCGCCTGCGCCGCGGACCTGGGAACCGAAAACGTGCTGGTCGTGCCCGGCGCCGTGCACATCCCGTGGCGCACCGATCACGAACCCGTGCCCAACGACGTCTGCGACAAGCGGGCGAAGGAGGCCATTCGCAAGCTCATCCCGCAGGCCGAGAAGCTCAAGGTGTTCCTGAACGTCGAGAACATCTTCTTCAACGGCTACCTGATGACGCCGATGGAGATGAACGACTTCGTCGATTCGTTCCAGAGCGAGCGAGTAAGAGTCCACTTCGATACCGGCAACATCATGCTCTATCAATTCCCGGAGCACTGGATCGCACTTCTCGGCAAGCGGATCAAGAACGTACACTTGAAGGAGTTCACGAAGAAGGGCACCGACGCGTCGCTGGAATCGTTCCGGCCGCTGCTGGACGGCACGACCAACTGGCCGGCCGTCCTGGAAGCGTTCGACCAAACCGGCTACCGCGGCTATCTTACCTTCGAGTACTTTCATCCGTACATGCACTACCCGGAAGCCCTGGTTTATCAGACGGCGGATTCGCTCGATCGCATGATCGGGGCAAAGTAGGATTAGCCGCGAGGCGGAGTCCGCGGAGCCGAGCGCGATTCGCGGCTATTGGGGAGTCAGAAAGGTAATGACATCGAGCCGACCAGCCCTCGCCTCTCCCCGCTGGGGAGAGGCCGCCATCTCGCGCCAGCGAGATGGCGGGTGAGGGGTCTTGGTTTGCCAACTTCTGCCCCTCACCCGGTTTGCTCGCTACGCTCGCAAACCACCCTCTCCCCAGCGGGGAGAGGGGCAGAAAGGCACCGGAATGATGCCATTCGTTTTCTGACGTCAGTAAGTAATTATGATTCGATTCGAGCGCGGCGCTTGCGGGTTCGCGACAAGGATACTCGTCATGGCAGGCAAGAGCGAAGGCGGTTGGCGGCCGGGAGGGGCCAGCGGTCCGGTGCGGCGCGGAGCGCGCCCCGACTGGGCGCCCACCACGGATACACCCGTTCGCCGCACGCGCCGCATCAAGCAACTCGGCCTCATCGGGCTGCTCGGCGCCATCATCGGCTGCGGCATCTGGCTGTACTACTTGTTGTTGCCGCCGAGCCCGCCGGTCCTGCTCGTAATTGCCGCGGATCCGGCCGCCGATGCCGCCGACCTCGCCACCCCCATCGACCCCTACGGCTGGTTCTCCAGCAAAGAGATCGTCAAGTGGAGCCAGCGCTACGAGAGCGAGGCCCCAGAGGACAAGAAGCGCCACGTCCCCCGCGCCAGCGACGGCAGCGACATCCTCAAGAACAATGAGACCATCAAGACGGCTCAGGACCTGGCGAACTGGGCGGTCAGCGAAGCCCGCCATTCCGGCAAGTTCAAGAAGCCGAGCGAAACCGCCATCATTTACTTCGGCCTGCATACCGGGGCCGACGCCAA
>DATNBQ010000488.1:0-3248 GCA_035571955.1 Urbifossiella sp.
ACCAGCAAGCCCGTGCAGATGATCGCCAGCATGTCTTTTTCGACGAACGCCTTGAACGGGTTCGCCGGGATAATGTTCACGAAGGTCTGGACGCCGAATTCTTTCTTCTGGGCGTCGTTGATTTTGCTATTGGCTTCGGCGCCGAACTGGGCCATCAGGCCGTCCTTCTGGTCGCGGGCGTACTTCCCCGGTTGAATGGCGTTGACGAGCGACAGGCCGATGGCGGCGGCGCAGGCCGTGGTGATGAGGAAGTAGGCGAGCGTCCTGGCGCCGACGCTGCCGACGCTGCCCGAACCGCCGAGCCGCGCGATGCCGAGCGCGATGGAAGCGAACACCAGCGGAACGATTGCCAGGAAGAGCAAGTTCAGGAAGATGGCGCCGACGGGCTTGGTGACGTAATTGACGACAGCGGCGACGGCGGGATGCGGGCCGGCTTCGGCCGCGGTGACGGCATTGACGATGCAACCGGCGGCCGCCCCGAGCAGGAGCCCGGCGAGAATCCGGGAGTGGGAAACGGAACCGGCCGACGCCATGATCGCTCCTCCTGCGGATGCACTCATGGTACGGGTCCGGCGGTGCACCGTGAGCAATACTCGCGCTTGAGGCGACTGCCGCCTTCGCTTAGAATCCAACCATAGCGAGAGGATGTCCGATGGCCGTTAAGCCGCTGGCGAGCGCATCGCCGATCCAAAAAACACCCGGAGTCGTCGGCGGCGAAGCGCGGATTGGCAACACGCGCATTCCCGTCTGGAATGTGATTCAACTGCAACGACACGGATTGAGCGACCGCGAAATCCGCGTCTATTTCGAGAAGCCGCTAACAGCGGTCGATCTTGAAGCGGCCCGGAGTTACTACGAGGAACATCGGCAGGAAATCGACAAGGCGATCCAGGACAACGAGGCCGATTGACGTGGCGCGGCTCTACGCCGACGAAAACGTTCCCGCTCGGGTCATCGCTCGGCTGAGGAAGTTGGGCCACGACGTGCTGACGGCCCTTGAGGACGGGCGGGCCAACAAGAGCATTGACGATGAGATTGTGCTCGAGCGGTCGATCCAGCTCGCGCGGTGCGTCCTCACCAACAACCGCAAGCATTTCCATCGCCTTCACAAAATCCATCACGATCATTTCGGCATCCTGACATTCACAACCGACATCGATGCCAATGCGCTTGCCGAGCGGATCGACACGGGCCTGGGAGCGAACGACGAACTCGAAGGTCGATTGATCCGCGTGGTGAAGCCGAAAACGTGAGTTGCCTCTCAAAAAAACCGCGGCCGCCGGATTGCTCCAGCGGCCGCGGAATTGTTGCGTGACCCCAGGGTGGATGCTCACACGAGCTCGGGAATCCAGAGGGAATCGGTGAGGTACTTCTGCGGGGCCTTGTCGGCATTCTTGTCGCCGGCAACGTAGTAGGGCCGGCCGAGATTGTCGCGGACGCTGGCGTTGGTTTCGGGCGTCGGATCGATGCCGAGGCCCTTGTACAGGGTGCCGTAGACATCGAGGATGCCGACGTGCTTGTCGGCGGGCGCCGTGCCGTCCTTGTCGGTGGAACCGTAGGCGATGCCGCCCTTGATGTTGCCGCCGCCCATGACGACGCTCCAGGCCCGCGGATAGTGGTCGCGGCCGGCGTTCTGGTTGATCTTCGGGGTGCGGCCGAAGTCGCCCATCCACACGATCACGGTGTCCTTGAGTTTGCCGCGGTCGGCGAGATCGCGGACGAGCGTGCCCATGGCCTTGTCGAGAACCGGCAGGCGCTGATTGGCGAGAATGCTGTGGATGTTCTGGTGGTTGTCCCAGCCGCCGAGGCTGACCTGAACGCAGGCGGTGCCGGCTTCGACGAGCTTGCGGGCGAGGAGACAACCGCGGCCGAAGGCGCTCGCGCCCGGGCCGGCCGCTCCGTACTCTTCCTTCAGCTTCGCACTGATCGGCTTGCCGTCCACTTCCTTATCGAGGTTGAACACGTCCTTGCGGGTGGAGACGACCATGTTGAGGGCCTTCTCGTAAACCTCGCGGTGGGCGCGGGCCGGATCCATCTGGGCGCCGGAGCTGAAGCCGACTTCGAGCCGGCCGAACAGGGCGGCGCGCCGCTTCATCTGGTCGGCATTCACGCCGGCCGGCGGCGAGACGTTCTCGGGAAGTTGGCCGGGGTTCTGAATCTGGAACGGGGCGTACTTCATGCCGAGGAAGCCGGGGGCGGAAGCCGGGCCGCCGGCCACCGACATGAACGCCGGCAGATCGGCGTTCTTCATCGCTTCCACGTCCATCGACTGGTAGTAGGAAAGAATGGAGCCGATTGACGGGTAGTTGAGCAGGGCGCTCGGCGGGCGGCCGGCGTTCATCAGGAACGTGCCGCGAGCGTGGTCACCTTCGCTGGTGCTCAGCGAGCGAACGATCGACAGGTTCTTGAACTGGGAAGCAACCTTGGGCAGGTGTTCGGTGATCTGAACGCCGCTGGCGGCGGTCGGCTTCGGGCGGTGGGCCCCGCCGTTCGGGCTATCGGGCTTCATGTCCCACAGGTCGATGGTGGCCGGGCCGCCGCCCATCCACAGAATGATGAGGCTCTTTTGCTTCTTCTTCATCTCCGGGGCCTTCGCTCGCACGTCGGCGAGGAACGACATCCCGGGGATGGCGACGGCGGCGCCCGCCATCGAGTGCTTGAGGAAATGCCGGCGATCGGTCGTTCCAAACATGATTGATGGCTCCGGTGGGCGCCGCTCGCTCTTTTCTCGAAGTTAAGCGGCTTGCTGGGCTAGTGTGGAGTGTTCGGGGCTCTAACAACGGGTCGGGGGTGGCGCGACGGGGGTGTTTTCATTCCCGGTGGGTTGAGCCTTCTTGTTAATCTGACGGCTATTTTCCACGAAGAGTTCCGCGAGTCGAATAAAAAAAGGTCGGTTGGAACGATTTCGAGCGTTTTGGAGCTGACCGCTTCCTTTGGGGCAATTTGTCCCCATGTTGCCAGTTAAGGTATAACTTAGCAAGCCCTTACCGCTCAGGGATCGCCGCCTTCTCCAAAAACGCAGCGAGCCGGGAGCGTCGCTGACGCTTCCGGCTCGACAAGGGAATTCGGCGTTGCTCAGGCGCGGGCCGCAGCGACCCACAGCATGTAGGCGACCCGCTCGTGCAGCCGTTCGCGCTTCTTGCGATGCACGTACATATCGCGCCAGGAGTAGTACAAGGTGGCAATCACGAGGCAGGCCACGTTGCAAGCGATCAAGTGAAGCATGGTACGCACACCCGGTTCGGGGC
>DATNBQ010000489.1:0-11750 GCA_035571955.1 Urbifossiella sp.
ACTCCCCCGCGTAGCCGCGACCGATTTGGGTGCGCCGGTAAAATGCCGACATGCAACGCTACCGACCGACGCGGGCCGAAGTGCAGGCCGCGGCCAACAAGACCGTCCGCGACTTTACCGCGCCGGGGCTGAAAGTGCTCTTCTGCGGCATCAATCCGGGGCTTTACACCGCGGCCATCGGCCACCACTTCGGCCGCCCCGGCAACCGCTTTTGGCCCGCCCTCTTTGCCGGCGGCTTCACCCCGCGATTGTTCGACCCTTCCGAAAAGCTCGAACTGCTGCCGCTCGGTTATGGAATCGTCAACCTCGTCAAGCGGGCGACGGCGATGGCGGACGAATTGAGCAAGGAGGAGCTCGTGGCCGGCGGCAAGCGGGTGCGTGCCCAGGTCAAGAAGCTCGCACCGCGGGTGCTGGCGGTGCTTGGCCTCGGGGCTTACCGAGTGGCGTTCGACAAGCCAAAGGCCGGGATTGGATTGCAAAAGGAGACACTCGGCTCGACGCGGCTGTGGGTGTTGCCGAACCCGAGCGGCCTGAACGCGCATTATCAACCGGCCCGCCTGGCGGAGGTCTTCCGCGAACTGTACGACGCCAGCGAAGCCTGGGAAGCGGCGGCGAAGACATCTCAATGATTGGGCCACGCGGATTTCAGTCGCTCGACCTTCAGTTGCACGACAGTGATTTCGCCGCCGGTCCAGAGCAGTTCGACGGCCGAATTGGAAGCCTCCGGCAGGGCGGCCACGGACATGGCGACGAGCCCATGATCGGCGAACACTTCCACCGAACCGCGATCGACCACCACATTCAAAACTAGCCGTTTCGGCAGATGCTCGTTGAAGGGTGAAGTGAATAGCATCGGCGCCGAGACGCCCTTGCACGTAATGGTCTTCTTCTTCACGTCGACGATCAGCTTGGCGCCGCGGAGGTCGAAGCCCACCGTCTCGGCATCGAGAACGTCGATTTCGGCAAACACGCTAAAGGCATCGAGTTTGTCGGCGAGGCGATAAACTCCCTTGCGGGGCTTGTTGTCCTTGCCAAAGCGAGTGCCCGGAATCTTGATCTCGGCGGCAGAGATTTTATCGCTGTTCAAAGCGTACGGCCACGCCGACAGACGCGGCCCGCCGCTCGTGTTGTTCAGGCGCAGGGCCACGGGAGTGGTCATCTGTTGGTTGAACGGCATGCCGGGAAAGGTCGTACCGCTCGCCCAGCCGATCTGAATTCGCGGCGGCCGCGGCGGATTGATGGCGCCCGATCCGATGTTCGGTCCCGGCATGGGCGCGTTTTCGAAAGTCTGGGCCGCGTAGAAGTTGCCGTACCAGAGTTGCTTCTTCTCCTTGGAATCCGGCTGGAATGCCTTGCCGTCGAAGTCCCCCACCAGGTACTTTCCGTCGGCGGCGGAGAGCACCCATTTCGTACCGTGGGCCGGATTGTCATCGAGCGGCAACGAATACAGGTCCGGGCATTCGAAGAACCCTTCGATGCGGCTCGCGAATGACCACTTCTTCAAGTCCTGCGAAGTATAAAACGCGATCCACCGCTTCGCCTGGAACTCGTCGTACACGGCCATCACCCAGTGTTTGCCCGGCTCGTACCACAGCAACTTGGGGTCGCGGCCGGCATGCTTCACGACAGGGTTCTGATCGTATTCGGTCCAGGTGCGGCCGCTGTCGTTCGAATACGCGATGCACTCGCCGCGAGCCGTACTCGTGTAGGCCAGCACGAGTGGCGGCTTCTCCTTCGTTCCCCATCCCGAGGTGTTGCCCGTATCGACGATGGCCGAGCCGGAGAAGGCCCAGTCGCCGTACTTCTTCGGATAGAGGCCGATGCCGAGTTCTTCCCAGTGCATCAAATCGGGGCTGACGGCGTGGCCCCAGTGCATATTCCCCCAGTTCACGCCGAACGGATTGTGCTGGTAGAAGAGGTGATACTCCTTGCCGTCGAAGACGAGACCGTTGGGATCATTGAGCCAGCCGAAGCGACTGGTGAAGTGGACGAGCGGCCGATACTTCTCGCGGTAAAGGCTCTTGGCATTTGGAAGATCGGGAGCCAGTTTGATGGCGTCGAGAGTCGCGTCGGCCGGAAGCGTGCATTCCACGAGTAGATTCTTGCCCCGGAACGCATCCACTTCGGCGAACGTCCAGGCATCCGGCTTGACGTCCACGGCCAGTTCGATGTCGAACTCGCGGACCACGTCCTTACCAATGCGGAACTTCATCCGACGCATCGGTGCGCCGGTTCTCACGGGAAGATGGAGGTAGCTTTGATTCACGGCGAACTCGCGGACGACAAGAGCAGCTTGCTTCTTGCGATCGCTTTGCACGATGTGGTCGACGTTGATGTGCCCCCAGCCGCCTTTCTGCTCGTCGACGATCTGAAGAGTCGCCTTTTGGCCGGCGAGTTCGCCCACGTCCCAGGTATGCCAGTCGAGGCGTTCACTGCCGCCGGGGCGGTCGTTGGGGCCGGTCGCGGTGCGGACCGTCTTGCCGTTCACGATCAAGTTGATGCAGGTCTTGCCGGGATGCTGGCCGCCCCCGATCAGGAAACTGAGGTACTTCCGTTCCAGCTTGAATTGGGGGGACGTGAGGGTGCCGGTGCTGTCGTCGCCGCCGCGAAAGCTGTTGACGAGCCCTTTGCCGAGGAACCCGGTGACGGCCATCTGCCCCGACAGCGTTCCCTTGGCCGGGCCATTTCCGAAGGCGGTTCCCGTCGTCTTCCATCCGGCGGCGTACCGCTCGCCTTCGAAGTCGGCGACGATCAGGTCCGGGCGGTCCGCGGCGGTCGTAAACCCGGAGCCGATCCACAGAATGGCAAGCAAGGATCGCATCATGGCGACTTTACCCGGGTAAGCAGCTGGAAAGTGGGGCGGATTTTTATACGCCAAACAGATCGAGCCGAATTCATCATTCTTGAGTCAAATCGGAACCGCCAGTCAAGCCGATTCCCCGGCCGTAAAATGGCCGCTGACAAAATCCCCACTGCGGAAATCCTCGATCTTTTCGCGGCAATAAAAATTGGAGGCCGCTTTTCTTTTTTTCGAGGCAGTCGCGCATTCGCCGTAAGTGCCATGATGTCTATGCCTTTCGCGACTTTTTTCGCTTCGCCGCGGCGCGGCCGCGCGGCCATCATTCACCTTCCCATTTTGACGCAACCATCGATTATTATTCAGCTTCCGCCTTGAACCAATCGAGGCCGCGTGCGGCCGAAAACCGGCCTTTGGGTGGGTCGTTTGCATGATGATGCTCCTTCCGGGAATCGAGCCGCAAAAAGCGTAACATTCCCGCAAGAATGGTCAACCGATTGCGGCAGGCTGAGCCTCGTTAGCGTTACCCACAATTGAGACGCTTACCCGGCTTTAACCGGAGGAACGTGTCCCGAGTTTTCTTCGAGCCGCTTTCATATTCCAGTTCGGTATCGGTCAACTTCGTGATCGTCACGGTATCCTTGACCTCGTTTTCGCCGATCTTCAGTTGAATGGTAAGCTTGTCCTTGTCCAGCTTGTAAGTGCCATCGGTTTTGAAGTCCTTGCCGGAGGTGACGATCAGCTTGCCGTCCTTGGCGAACTCGACGATGAAGGCGGTTTCCTTCTTGGAGTCCTTGCGTTCCCACTTGCCGAGCAACTTCTTGGCGTCGATCTTCTCTTCCGCCGCGGCGGCCGACGCCAGAGCCAACAGAAGTACACCGCCGATCGCGTATCGCATGACCGAACTCCGCTTGACCACGGACAAGAAATCAATTCTACCACGGAGATCAGGGATGGCACTGTTAGGAACAAACGAATGCGAGGATGAAACCGATGCCAACGCGAACCATTGCCGTACCCTGTTCGAAATCGAGAAGCTAGAGTTCGCTACCCGCGGCGCGTGCGATATTCGTCGATCAGAGATCGCGGGGCGCCGATGTCGATGACGTGAACTTCGCCGGTCCACGCCCGCGATGCCTGATTGAGAAACCCCTTTTTGTGGGCGACGAAAGTGGCGGTGTGGGCGGCGCGAATCGTCGGACCGAGCGGTTCGCCACTGTCGCAATCCAGTCCGGAGGGAATGTCAACGGCCAGGATCGGAAGTCCGGAGCGGTTCACCTCTTCGCAAAGCCAGTCGAACGGATCGTCGAGTGCACGCGACAGCCCGGTGCCGAATAGCGCATCGACCACCCATCCAGCCGGTTTCAATCCGTGACGGAGAAAAAGGTCGCGGTGTCCTTGGTCGAACCGGTCCGGGCGGTACTGTGTATACTCAATCCCCGCGGCGAACATAATGTCGAAGTTGATGTCGGCGTCGCTGGCGGTGCGCTCTTGCTTGGCAACAACATAAACCTTGACCGGCCAGCCGTGGCTGTCGAGATGCCTCGCGATTACGAAGCCGTCGCCGCCGTTGTTGCCGGGGCCGCAGAGAATCACGACCGTCTTCTTTTCCGGATTCAGGCGCATCAGCAGTTCGGCGCAGCCGCGGCCGGCGTTCTCCATGAGCACGATGCCCGGCACGCCGAATCCCTCGATTGCCCGCTTGTCGAGTTCGCGCACTTCGTCGCGGGAAAGCCAGAATTGTGACATGGAAAACTCCGGTCGCTGACGCTCCCGGCTCGCCAAGCATCCGACCATCCTCATCGGCTGATGCGCAGGCCGCCGCCCTTGACGACCATCTCGACCTCCTCCGCCGTCACCCAGGCAAAGTCGCCTGGGATCGTGTGTTTGACGGCGCTGAGGGCCGTGCCGTAATCGAGGCCCTTTTGCAAATCGCCATCGAGCAGGCCGTGGATGAGGCCCGCGGCGAAGGAATCGCCGGCCCCCAACCGGTCGACGATCTCCACTTCGTAGCTGCGCGTCCGGTGCACCTTGCCGTCGCGGTAAGCGATGGCCGTCCAGTTGTTCTTCCAGACGAGCGGGTTCTCGCGGAGCGTGATGGCCACGACCGAGAGCGGGAAGCGGCGCGCCAGCTGGGCGGCGATCTCCTCGTAATCCTTGCCGGTGATGCCGAACACGCGCTCGGTGTCTTCTTCCGTCGTCACCAGCACGTCGCAGAGTTGCATGAACTCGGCCATCCACTTGCCGGCCTCGGCGTTGCTCCACAGCTTGACGCGGTGGTTGAGGTCGATGCTGGTCTTGAGGCCGGCGGAGCGAGCCGCCTGGAGCGCTTCGCGGGTCGCCTCGGCGGCGCCGGTTCCCAACGCCGGCGTGATGCCGGTCACGTGGAACCACTTCGCGCTGGCGAATGCGGCCTTCCATTGCACCATGCCCGGTTGAATCGCGGCGATGGCCGAACCCTTGCGGTCGTACAGGACACTGCTGGCGCGCGGGGCCGCCCCGAATTCCACGAAGTAGATGCCGACGCGATCGTCGTCCGTCCAGACGATGTGATCGGTGCCGACGCCGGCTTCGCGGGCCTTGTTGGCGATCAGGCGGCCGAATGGGTTGCGGGTGAGCCGCGACACCCAGGCTGCCTTCCGACCCAGCCGGGCAACGCCGACCGCCGTGTTCAACTCGGCGCCGCCGACCTGCACTTCGAGCGATTGCGCCTGTTCCAGCCGGCGAAACTGCGGCGGCGCCAACCGGATCATGGCCTCGCCGAATGTAACCACATCAAAGGACATGAAAAGCTCCAGGAAGCCCATCCACTGCCGTGGGCGGGCTTTCAATTGCGGTGCTTCTTTACGATCTCGACGTATTGCTTGGCCAGCTGGGTGATGCGGGCGAAGTCGCGGGCGGCGACGGCCTGCGGTTCCACCAACTGCCCGCCGACGCCCAGACATACCGCGCCGGCTTTCAAGAATTCACCGGCCGTGTTCAAGTCGACGCCGCCGGTCGGCATCAACTTCACCTGGGGCAACGGCCCGCGCATCGCCTTGAAGAACGCCGGGCCGACGATGTCCGCCGGGAACACTTTCACGATATCCGCCCCGGCCTCCCACGCCGCCACGATCTCCGTCGGCGTGAATGCGCCCGGCATCGCCAGCTTGTCGTAGCGGCGGCACGTCTTGATCACTTCCAGGTTCACGCACGGCGACACCAGGAACTCGGCCCCGGCGAGGATGGCGGCCCGTGCCGTCTCCGGATCGAGCACCGTGCCGGCGCCGAGCAGCACGCGGTCGCCGAGTTGCCGCTTCGCCTCGCGGATCACGTCGATGGCGTTCGGCACGGTAAACGTGACCTCGGCGACGGTGACGCCGCCGTCGGCCAGCGCCCGCATCACTTCCACCAGCGACCCCGGTTCCGCGAAGCGGACCACGGCGACAATCCCCGACTCAATGACTCGCTGCAAATCGCGTTCGCGGCTCATGCGGGGATTGTCCGGCTGCAAGGGGCCATCGGCAACCCGCCGGGCCGACATTGGCAGACTGTTCCCCGGACGGCAGACGTTGGCTATTCTGACAGCGTCACAGGATCATTCCGCCGGAACGAGTCATGAATCCGACGACCAGTTTCAATGCCATCCCCGGCCAGGATGACCTGGCCGAAATCCAGCGCGACCTGTCGTTCCACCCCAGCGTTAACCCTGCGCCGCGGTTCCTTACACCGGAACAGATCGCGCGGTTCAACCGCGACGGTTATCTCAAGCCGTTCCGCATTTTCGACGACGCCGAGATCGCCGAACTTCGCGGCTACTTCGATCGGCTGCTGGCAAAATACGTCGCCGAGGGCAAGGATAGCTATTCGATCAGTTCAGCCCATTTGCGGCATGGCCGCGTGTGGGACGTGCTGACGCATCCGCGGGTGGTGCGGATCGTGGCGGATTTGCTCGGCCCGAGCGTCATCGCCTGGGGTTCGCATTTCTTCTGCAAGATGCCGGGCGACGGCAAAACGGTGTCGTGGCATCAGGATTCGAGCTACTGGCCGCTGACGCCGAGCAAGGCCGTGACGGTGTGGCTGGCGATCGATGACGCCGACCCCGGCAACGCCAACATGCGCTTCATTCCCGGCACCCACGTGCTCGGCCACCTCACTTACAAGCTCAGCGAAACCGACCCGAGCAACGTGCTCAATCAAACCGTGCCCGAGGTGGAGAAGTACGGCCAGCCGGTGGATGTGCAGTTGAAGGCCGGCGAGGCATCGGTGCATTCGGACTTGCTGTTGCACGGCTCGGAGGCGAATAGTTCGAATCGCCGGCGCTGCGGCCTGACGCTGCGATATACGCCCGGCGATGTGCGGGCCTACATGGGCTGGCAGGACAAGGGCGTGGTGGTGGCCGGCGACCCGCCGCCGCACTGGGCCAACCGCCCCCGCCCGGAGGAGGAATGAGGGCGGCTCCATTGGACGCGAATCAACCGGTAGCAGAGGAACCGGGACGAGGTCCGGATGCAAAGCCTCTCCGCGGTCTACCGCCGCGGGATCGTGTAGACCAGCGGCGGCAGGCCCGCGGGGATGCCGGTATTGGTCGCGCCCGGAGCGCCGGTGGCGCTGCGGCCGCCGATCGGCAGTGGATCCAGCGGCGGCAGCGATGCTGGCGCTGCGCTCGCCGGCAGGCCCGGGAAATTGCTCGGCGGGCTCATGAATCCGGCCGAATTCACCGAGTTCGCACCCAGCTGGCCCGGTAGACTCTGCGAATGCTTCAGGATGGGGCTCTTGTACCCCGCATCAAGCGTTAAACACGATGCCGGCGGGTAAAGCGGAAAGCAATCATCCTGTTCGTACCGCGCCACGAACTTCAACAGGGTGACCCCCGGCTTGTACTCCGGCCACGGCAAGAACAGCGTGTAGCTCTTGCCGAAGCGCTCGTCCATCGCCACCATCTGCCGCAATTGTTCCTTGTTGAACGTGTAATTCCCCAGCAGCGGGCCAGTCTCCTCGTTGCTCTTGTTGGTGTTGTCGTACATCTCCACAACCAACTTCCCATGAGCGTCGACGGGCTTGAAACCGGGGCCGAACAGGAACATTTGCCCGGCAATGCCGTAGCCCATGGCGCCGTTGTGCACGGGGTCGGGGAGTTTCTTGACCTGGTGTTGCCAGGTGAGCGCGATTTCGGAAGCGGCGCCGCGCGGCACTGCCTTGCCGACGTACTTCGCCAGCTTGCTGATGGAAGCGGTATCCGGGGCGGGCATCGTGGCGGCGGCTTGCTGCACGTTCGGATCGACGATGACGTCGGTGGCCGGCTTGGCCTTGGCGTGCGGCGCCGAGACGCTGACCGATTCGAAGCGGCCATCGGCGTCGCGGTTGACGTGGACGCAACCGCTGCCGGCGGCGAACAGCGCGAGCGCCGCAGCCCGCATCACTTGGGTAGGGAATACGCCCACGGTTGAGCCTCCTTGCTCGGCTTCGAATTGCTATCCGGCGCCGGCAGCGCGGGCTGCAGCGGCGAACCCATCAAGTATCCGTTCTTGACGGGCGAAACGGTGCCGCTGACGGCCGGAACGATGAACGGCGTCGCGCCGGGGAAGACTCGTGCGGAGGCCGGCGAGATCGTCCCGCCCGGCATCACGATCGGCACGCCATTGCCCGCCGCGATCGGCGGCTGGAACGGGGCGACCGGTTGCTGGAACTGGCCCGCAGGGTAATTGATGCCCACGGGCCCGCCGGGGATCATGGGCGCTCCGGGAATCGCCGGATTGCTTTGAATGCCTGGCCCCGGCGGCAATAGCGGAATCGGCCCGCCCGGCAGCCCGTAGCTCGGGAGCGTGCCGAGCCCCGGCCCCGGCAGCGGTTCCACCGGCACGAACCCCGGGCCTTCGCCGCCCGGCAGCATCCCCGGCGGAATCTGGCCTGGCGGCGTTCCGCCCACCGGAATCGGGTTGGCCCCTTGCATCGCCGGCCCGATCACTTCCAGCCCGTGGCCGTGGTAGCGGCCGATCTCCGGCACGCACCAACTCAGCCGCCGCGATTCCTCCGCCAGCACCTTCGCCGTATCGTACTCCGAGCGAACGATCGTCGGCGTCATGATGAAGAGAATCTCGCGCCGCGTCGTCGCCTGCGTCCGGTAGCGGAATAGCGCCCCGACGTACGGCACGTCCTTGAGGAACGGAATCCCCGTCTCGTTGCGGCTATCGCTCTTGCTGATCAAGCCGCCGATGACGATGGTTTCGCCGTCCGAGGCGAGCACCGTGGTTTCGACCGTCTCGTTGTTGATGATCGGGGCATTGACGCTGCCGAGCGAAATCGTGGTCGTGGCGACGCTCGACACTTGCGGTTCGACGCGCATCAGCACTTTGCCGTCCGGGTTGACGCGCGGCGTGACCCGCATGGTGACGCCGACCGGGATGTAATTGACGCCGGTCTGGGCGGCCCCGGTGCCCGTCAAGGTGCTGGTAGACGGCGTCGGGAACGATTGACCGATGTTGATGTAGCCGGTCTGGTTGTCGGTGATGTGGATCTGCGGGCGGCTCAAGATTTCGATTCGCCCCTGGGCCTTGAGGGCCCGGACGAGAAGGTTGAAGGCCTCGCTTTGGGCGGAGAAGACGAACCCGCCCGGCCCGAGGGAACTGGCCCGGCCGACGCCGAGGTTACCCAGCCCCTGGAAGCCGACCGTTCCCGAGGAGACGTTCCCAGTGGGCAGCGCGGCGGTCGAGTTGAAGTTCAAGGTGCTGCCACGCTGGAACAGAATCGGACTCTGCACGCCATACTCGACGCCGATTTCCTCGTTGTTCGACAGTTGCACGTCCGCGATCAGCACCTGGATCACGACCTGCGGCGGCTGGGCGTCGAGCCGCTCGATGATCCGCTTCAACTCGGCGAGATAGTGCGGCGTCGCGCTGATGAGGATCGTGTTGCTCACCGGCTCGGCGACGATCACCATGTTCCGCTGCATCTGCAGGTAGGCGCTGTAATAACCCGGCCCGCTGTACGCCGCCAGGTAGGCCGTGATGAGCGAAGTCAGGGCCGTGGCGATGTCCGCGGCCGCCTGGTTCCGCAGCTTGTAGACCTGGAATTGCCGATCGTCCACCGGCGACGTTTCCAACTTGGCGATGATCGAGCGGATCGTTTCGAGGTCGTTGAACGAACCGGCGACGATCAGGCTGTTGGTGCGGTCGTCCACGCTGATGCGGAGGTCGATGAGCTGGGCGCCGGGCGACACCTGATCGAAGAGCGTGAGCAAGGGGCGGGCGTTGGTGGTCGTGCTGGTGGGCGCGGCGCCGGGCGCGACGGCTCCGCCCCCGCCGCCTTGCGGGGTGATGCCCGTTCGCGCGGCCCCCGTGAACAACTGCTGCAGCATGAGGGCCGTGATCGCCGCGTCCGCCGTCTTCAACTGGAAGATGTTGATGTAGGCGCGGGCCGCCGCCACCGTGTCCAGGTTCTCCAGCAACTTCTCGATCAGCTTCATCGTCTCCGGCTTGGCGGCAACGAGCAGCGAGTTAGTGCGGGCATACGGCACGATGTGCACGTCTTCGAGCAGGCCGGTCTCGACGACCTGGCCGTCGTGCGTGGAATAGAAGCGGAGGGCGTTGGTCTTGGTGGTCAATCCGCCGGACGCGGCCGAGCCGACGGTGGCGACGGGTGCGTTGAGGTTGACGGCGTTGGCGGCGTTCTGGGCGCCCTGTCCCTGGCCGATGCCGAGGCCAATGCCGAGCCCCTGGCCGCCGCCGCCGCCGGCGCCGAAGCCGCCCGCGCCGCCCGCGCCGGCCCCGCCCAAAAGTGCCTGAATCCCGCCCAGCGCACCGAGGTTCGTCCCCGTCACGCTCTGCAAGTACCACGGCTGCCCCTGGCTCTGGATCAACGGGCTTACGACGTTGGCGCTGATCGACTGGATCAACAGCGTCGCCACTTCGTCCGCGAACGCGTTTCTCAGCGCGAAGATCCGCAGGTCGTTCTTCGAGTTCGACACCATCGTGTCGAGAATCTCGATCAATTCCTCCACGTCCTTCATGTCGGCGGGGCTTGCCGTCACCAGCACGCTATTGCTCGACAGATCGAAGTTGACGCGGAAGAGATTGAACGGCGGGCCTTCTTGAGGAAAGCGCTGGCTGTACAAGTAGCGCAGTTGCATGCCCACCACCTGGGCCGACGCCTTCTTCAAGGGAAACGCCTTTACCTTCAAGGTGTTGTCGATGTCCAGTTTTTCGACTTCCTTGATGATGTCGGCGAAGCGGCCCTTGGGCCCGGCGATGAGCAGGGCGTTGTAGCGCGGCATGGCGATGCAATAGACGTTCTGCGTGACCGATGGGCCGACCGCGGCGAAGGGATTGCCGGCTTGCTGCCGCACGGCTTGAGGAATGACGTTGCTTTGCTGGCCGACCTGCACCCGCGCGAACACCGAGTTCAAAATGCCGGCGACCGTGGTGCAATCCTGGTGGCGGAGCGGCACGAGGCGGAGTTCCGGCTCCGTGCCTTCCGCCTGCCGGCGGACGAACTCGAGAATCTCGAGAACGATCTGCATGTCGCGAGCGTTGGTGGTGCGAATGACGGCAACGCCGAGCTCGCTCTGCGGTATGGCGGTAACGGGGCCGCTGGGAGCGGCGGCGCGGATGCCGCTGTTGGCGCCGGGAATCGGCGGGAGAGTTGGGCCGGTCGGGGCGGGTCGCGGGGGTTGCAGCCCGCCGGGAACCGGCTGCTGCGCGCCCACTTGCAGGATGTCGCTCATCCGCCGGTGCGCCGGCGGTGCGTACGGTTGCGGATACCAGGCGTTCGGATCGGTCTCGGGGTCGTAGATCGTGCTCGTCAGGGCCGAAGGGGCATCCATGCCCCGGTCGTCAAAATTTAAGGGGCCCTCCGTTCCGAGATTGGCCTGTCGCCCTCGGCCTCCTCGTCCGCCCCCGCCGCCGCCGCGGGTGCCGCCGACGCCTCCACCGCGGCCCCCTCCTCCGCCGCCCATGCCGGCGCCTCCGAAGCCGCC
>DATNBQ010000490.1:0-2079 GCA_035571955.1 Urbifossiella sp.
TCGCTTCGGCAGTGTAGCCGCTCGGCATCGAGTTCACGTTGATGCCATAAGAACCCGGCGAAACACCTGTGAAGGCGTAGTGGCCGTTGACATCCGTCGTGGCGAACATGGATGAACCGCCCAAGGGGGAGAGCATCACGCCGATCCCTTCCGCAAAGCCTTCTCCGGAATCTTGTATTTCGTTGGCGTTCGCGTCGTAGAAGATCGTGCCTTCCACGGTCGCCGGCACCGCGCGGTCTTCCAGTAAAGTTACCGCAAGCTTGGCCTTGTTGCGAGCCGAAACTGTGCTGCTCGAAACGGCGCGGCGGAACGTGCGGCGAGCGAGATCGGCGAACGACATGATGGCCTCTTGGAAATGTGCTGGGCGAAGTGATTACGGGATGAGTCTAGCGGGGGGGGGGCGCCAGAAGTCAAATGGATTTGACAAAATCCGGCAAGAATTGTCTAGCGTGAGCTGGAGCGTGATTTTTCCACGATCAGAACAGCGGGTGGCGCAGCAATCCCCTTCGCCGCGTGCCCAGTGCCAATCCGGATGTTATCTTTCCCAGGCCCCGGATCTCCGCTGCGAGCGATCGCGATTCCGTCGTAAGGTGGTTGCTTGGCGCATGGCCAGTCTGACCAAACGCGCGATTGTCCGAATCCTTCAATCATTCAGCAGTTGCGACAACATTTTTGCCGCGCTTGGCCAGCATGGCCCGCGCGCGGTCGCGGGAAACCCCATATTTCCTGGGAAAAGCAGCAATCGCGACCAACAAAAAACTTCAGGGGGCAGGCCATGAGTTTTCAAGGCACTCAGTCAGCCGAGAAATCGTCACGCCGTCAGGTCGCGGATGGGGTTGCCCCAGGGAACGAGCGTGAAGGGGCGCTGCAAGCGATCGCGCAGTTCGAGGTCGTGCGGCACGCCGAGGCATTCGTAAATCGTGGCGACGATTTCGGCCGGCGTCACCGGGTTGCGGCTCGGCTTGGCCCCGATGCGGTCGCTGGCGCCGTGGACGTAGCCCGCCTTCAGGCCGCCGCCCGCCAGCACCAGCGAATAGCAGAAGTTCCAGTGGTCGCGGCCGCCGCCCGAGCCATTGATCTTCGGCGTGCGGCCGAACTCGCCCATCACGCAGACCAGCGTGCGTTCGAGTCGGCCACGATCGACCAAATCGTTCAACAAACTCGCGACCGCGGCATCCAGTTGCGGCAGCAGTTCGCTCTTCAGTTTCTTGAAGTTGTTGCCGTGCGTGTCCCAGGTGGCGTTGGCGTCCGGGGCCCAGGAAATGGTGACGACGCGGGTTCCCGCCTCGATCATTCGCCGTGCCAGGAGCACGCTTTGCCCATAGATATTGCGGCCGTAGGAGTCGCGAACCTTGGGCGCCTCGCGATCGATGCGGACGGCCTCGCGGAGTGCCGGCGAGGTGAGCAGATCAAACGCGCGAGCGCGGATGCCATCCATTTCACCATCGGCGACAGCGGCGCGCGTGGCTGCTAACTTCGCGGTGAGTTCCCGGCGGCGGTCGAAGCGGCCCGGATCGATATCTGGGCCGAGCGTCAGTTCCGGCAAGGCGAAATCCGCGGCGTTCGGATCGCGAAGGACGATCATGGGGTCGCGGGTTTTGCCGAGCCAGCCGCCGTAGAAGCCGGGTTGCGGCGGACCGCCGGCCCCTTCCTTCGTGATGTATGGCAGCATCACGCTGGCCGGCACGGCGGCTTTCGGCGGATGCATCATGCCGGCGACGGAGCCGATGGCCGGGTGATCGTCGGGTCGGGCCCCGCCGCCAATCTCGCCGCGATCGTGGCCAGTCAGGCCACAGTAAACCGCGGCGGCATGGGCGTTGTTGACGCTGTGGTGGGCCGAGCGAATCAGCGTGCAACGGTGCATGTGGCGAGCGAACTTCGGCAGGTGTTCGCCCCAGAGGACGCCGGGAACGCTGGTTGGGATCGGTTTGAATTCGCCGCGTACTTCGGCCGGGGCGCCCGGTTTCGGATCCCACATATCGAGGTGGCTGGGGCCGCCGTTGAGAAACAGGATGATGCAGGCATCGGCGGCGGGAGCGGTCGTGCGGGTGGCGTCGGCGCGAAGCAGCCTGGGCAAGT
>DATNBQ010000491.1:0-6629 GCA_035571955.1 Urbifossiella sp.
TGCGAGCGAACCCCCCGCCGCGGCCGTAGCCCGCAAACCGACCGCGCCCATGATTTTCGATAGCCCACCGATGGCCTTGGAAATTCCCGAGGTAGCCAAACCGATCGCTCCCAGACCAGCAGCCCCAGCGATCCCGTACCCCAGCATGCTCTGTTGCGTCCCACTCAAGCCTTCCAATTTCGTTCGGAAGAATCGAATCACGTTGGTCAAGTCTCGTACGACGGGCAGCAACGCCCCAGCGATCTCGCGATTCAACAAGTGAATCTCGAAGGCCAATCGTTCGCCTTGCACGGTCCCAGCCAACCCGGCACGCCCTGCCGCCAGGCCAGCCCCGCCCACGGCCCCCGCCGCTAACAAGCCCGGTCGCATCCGTTCCAACGCAAATGCCGCTGCCCCGCCGAGCCGTCCGTGAGTTACCCTCAACTCGGCACGCCGTTCGGCCCGTTCGATCTGAGCGTCTTCGTGCTTACCTAATTCGCGGTAATGCACGCCCTCGGCGAACGCGCCAGAGCTGAGCATCGTTCGCCGTTCGGCGCGGGCCAGCGATGCAATGTCGGCGCGTAGCCGACCCTCCAGGATGGCTTCCTTGGCCAACAGTCCCGATGCCAACGCCGCTTGGCGTTCCTGATAACCGAGTCGATTCGTTTCGCGATTCAGTTGCCCGCTGGCAAAGCGATCGCGGAGATAACTGCCGCTCTCCAGACGGCTCCGGCGGACCACGTTCTCGATATGCTTCGCCTCGGATGCCGCGAGCGCATCGCTGGCCGACTTCATGCGTGCGATGCCTTCGGCAGCGGCACGAACCGCTGGGGAGCTAACGATGTTGTTCAGTTCGACGTACCGGGTCGCCGCTTTCTTGACGAACTCTTCCAATTCGCCGACATTCTTGATGATGTCTTCAAGTCCGGCGGCCTCGAACTTGACGAACTCCACGAAGGTTTCATTACTTGCCATCGCGCACCTTCTTCACGAACCATTCCGGAGTTACCGGCCGTCTACCTTGTTCGCCGAGGTGTTGATTCACGCGGCGGAGCAGCGCCACGGCGTCGTTGTCTGGCAACTTCCGATTCGGGTTGCGGTCGCGGAAGAACATCCGCATCATCTGAGCCGGCGTGAGCGAGAAGAATTCCGCGAGCGTTAACCCGTTCGGTTTATTCTTCGGTTGGTACTGCGATTCCCACACGCCGTAGAGATCGTGTTCAAGCAGCGCGGTTGCCAGAACCAGCGGGTTCGCTTTTGGTGTCGTCTTTCGCACCCAGCGCTTCCTGAATCTGGAAATGCACGTCCAAGGCAATCTCGGCATCAACGATAACGGCTTCCAGGTCCCGGAGTTGAAGGTTCGGATTCCCGGCCCTCGCCCGATACCACAACTCAAGCGCGGCGCCCTTCGGCGTCTTGCTCGCGGCAATCACGGCGTCGATGCCCTGGAGTTCCTGTTTCGCTTCCATCCGCGCCACGGTTTCGATGATGATCGCCGACCGCGCCGCCGCCTCGGTAGTCTTCATCCGCGCGAGCCGGTCGAGCATCGGCTCAACCGCCCGGAGATAGTCGCCAGACGCTTCCTTGGCGATTTTGCGGAGCCCGTCGAGCAGCGATTGCTCCAGCCGCAACTCGAGCTGTTGAACGTAGAGACTGAGGTCGCCGAGGCGAACGACGCCGCCGGAATTGCTGACTTGTTTAGTGTCCATGATTAGGCCGCTTGCCCGAGCGCCACCGTGCCGCCTTTTCCGGTGATGGTAACGCCGATCGCGCTTTCCCCTTTCGCGTCAAGAATGCGACGAACGCCCGCGACGGTCGTTCCTGTCACGATATCAGCGAGCCCGCTGCCGCCAAGCAAGAACTCGATTGTCACCACCGCGCCGAACACCAGGCCGGCCGCCACGGCCGCATCCGTAGTATCGTAAAACAGCGTGAACGACCATTCCGGCACTTGCACGAACCCGCGGAATGACGAACCGCCTGCGCCGTCTGTTTGCGTCACGTCCGCGAGCGGCCCCGTCCAGTTCCCCTCCCACTGCTGATCGGGAATGGTAACGACGCCGACCTTGATCGAACCGCCGACGGGGGTAACTGGAGTAAGCGGCATTGCGCGGGCTCCCGGTAACTGGATTCACTTCTCGCGATGTCGTGACCGATTACGGGCTGGCGACGCCGGTGTTCTGGATCGCGAGGTTCAGGATGCCGGCCGTAGTCGCGTAGCCGATGAACGTCACCTTGTTGCCCGTCACGAGATCGGACCACGGCGCAATGCCGCCTGCGTTCGCGCCGCTCACCACGTAGGGCGTACCAATGACTACCGTTCCGCCGATGGTGATGAGCCCTTGAGCCTGGTAGAACACGGGTTGGCCGGCGGCGGCGTTGTTCAGCGCGACGCCGACGCAAGCCGCGTCGATGCTCGTATCCGCTTTCGCGAGGTGAAGCTTGTTGCTGTCGGCGGCGCTTTGGTAAAGCGATTGGCCGGCGGTGATGGCAACGCCAGCGATTCCGGATTTCGTCTGGGCGCTGCTCGTTTGGACATTCGCGGCCGTGATCGTTACGTCTGCCATCGCAACCTCGCTATGGGAGATACTGAGCCAGCGCCATTACCCACTGGCCACCAACCACGAACACGTCTTGAGCCTGCCGCAGTTCCTTCGCGAACTTCCCGTCGAACGGTTCGGCGAGACAATGAACCACGCTTCCCGCCGGCATCGTGGCCCAGGTCGTCGGATTTTTCGTCAAGGCGTCGTCCATGCCCGCTTGTACGCTGCCGGGGTCTTGCCCCGATGAACTCGGCGGGCAATACGCCGCCATCCGCAGCGTGTACAGTTGCCAACTCGAACCGTCCGTCTGCCGCTGCGGTTCACCCCGCCGCTCGAACCAGAACACCGCATAGGGATAAGCCGCAGGTGCGTCAGGAGCACGACCGTAAAACGAGCCGCCGGGAATCGCCCCGGTGAACAGCGTGGAACTCGTACAGCGATCGCCAACCAACTTCGCCACGTCATCGAGGACGAAAGCACTCATGCCCCGCCGCCGTTCAGGATCGCATCGATTGCCGCCCTCTCCCGCTGAAACGTCACCATGAGCCAGGGATGCAATCCGTGCTCGTGCACAGCCCCGTAAATCACGTTCGTTCCGACCGTCGCCGTCATGCCGTCAGCGGACACAACCCACGCGATGCTAGCCCGTAGTCGTCCGGTGAGCTTTCGCGGCGGCGCACCGGGGATAGCTGGCGTTGCGGCCCGTGCTTGCCGACCGCGTTTCTTCACCCGCGGGGCCGGTACGCTCAGGACTTCTTTCAGCTGGTTCGCCAGGTGGCTCGCGGCCTTCGCTAGTCGCTGCTTCGCTTCCGCCTGCAATCGCGCGATGAGTGCCGCGAAGTCCATGTAGAGGATTTTCGGTTGCCCGTTGCCTGCCCAAACCGCGAACTACAAGATTACCTCGAGCGCAAGCCTCTGCATCTCGTCCAACCGCTCCGGCATCTCGGATGACAAGATCGTGTACGTGTTCCCGTTGTCATCGACGGCCCGATCCTTCGCACGCACGGCCACCCGCACGCCTAGTACAGCCGTGAACTTGCTCGGCAGGGTAATGCGGTCGAACACTTCAACGGCGCTGCCATCCTCGGGCTGAACGCGGCTCGGGATGGCCGTTGCGTACTCCGTGTAGATCGGGAATGGACGATAGGATGAATCGACCGCATCATCCGGCCGCGAAAACGTGAGCGAACCACGGAGGTTCGCTTGCAGACTCAGCGAAATGGAATCGAGCCGCCAGGTGCCGAGCGCGCCAACATCTTGCAGACCCGTCACGACCCAGGGATATACCACCGGATCAATCGCGGTAACGGCATTCGTAATCAGGTCGCCGATAGCCGGAACAATAGTAGTCTTTGTCTTCGGAATGAACCACGTTCGCAGCGACCGCACGGCCACGCCGAAGGATGGCAAGAGTTCATCCGTTTGGGCGGGCCGCCACCAACAATCATTGACCGGCACGGCCGCTGCATACACCCCGAGGCTGGGCTGGACCTGATAACCCAAGGTCGCCCTATCCGGCATGATCGACCACAGATTCCGCAGTCGCGAAGCATTCACCGGATACCCCCGGCGATGACCGGCTCACGGTAAGCCGCAAGCAATTGGCGAGTCGTTCCCAATGCTGGCAACTGCAACAACCCATACGCCTCAACTTGAATTTGCGAGTACGATTCGGTCACGTCGATGTAGGAATCGCTCGTGGCCATGAGGTTGCCGCCGAGCGGCGAGTTGCGGAAGATCGCCGCCGCCAACTGACACGTCGCCATCTGCAAGTCGGCAGGAATAGCAACGTAACCGTTCGTGTACGTGACCTTGACGGAACCGGGAATCCTGGGCCAATACGCGGGGACAACGCCGCACCGTGACAGCCCGCCCCAATACATCGTCGGGCCGAGCTGACCCCCTTGCGGGAACAGCCACCAGCCGAGGTTAGGCATCTGGTACATCCGCAAGATGCCATCCGCCGTATCGACGATGTAGTTGACGCCCACGGTTAGAATCGTCGTGTCATCGAAGGACGCAGGCACCTGGCCGTAACCGCCGTTTATGTCCACGCGAACTTCGGAGACAGATAGAGCGACCGGTAGGCCGGGGATAACCAATTCGGCAACGCCGCTGCCGTCCAGGAACTTGACGATGCCTACTGTCTGTTCAGGGTTCCAATGGAGATATTTTTTCACAGCGGCATCGGCGGCCGCTAGACAAGACAACCACTGAGCGTCGTCGTCAGTGGTTGCGATGCCGATAAAGGATTTCAACTGCGGAAGAGTGGCGAGCATCGATCAAGAACTCTGGCCCTTGATGACCGCAAAGTTGAACACCGGCGATTCAGTGGTGGTGCCAGTGAGATCGGTAATCGTGAGTTTGAACGAACCAGCGGCGACAGCCGAGACCACCGCACTGTAGGCATCCGTTCCGGACTTCTGGCTCACGATGACGGTATCTTTCGCCGCGACCGAAGAGTTCGTGACGGTGAACGAGAACGGGGTTGCGGAGCCCGCTGCGGAAATGAGCGTTATCGCACCGGTGTTCGCGTTGGCCGTGACGCCCGTGGTTCGCCCGGTAATCTGCGTCACGGCCGCCCCGGCACCGGCCGCATAGCCGAACGAAGCCGATGGGCTGGACGTGGTGATCGCTCCGGACGCCGCAACCGACGCAGGGGTTGCATTCAGCTGGCCGCCGGTGATCGGGGCCACCGGGGCCGTGCTGAATACGCCAGAGGCCACAGTCATCGGGCACGAGCCGCTGGCGAACCCCGTGGCGAGGAACCGCACGGAGGTCATACCCTCGATGTTGTAAATGCGGCCGAACTTCGGCGTGCTGTCCGAAAGCGTGATCGTGGTGCCGGCCGCAACGTAAGCACCAGTGCTGTCGAACGACGGACAATCGATATAGCTGGTGCCGTCGAACGAAACTTGAGTCTTGCCGGTCACGCCACTCCAGGTGCCGGCCCCGGCGGACCAGATGGCCTCGGTGTCCGTCGCGGCAAGGGTGGTCGGGCACGCCGTCGAAGACGTGGTGATGTTCGTCGTCGTCTTGCTGTCCTGTGCCACGGCGTGGCCCCCCGAGAAGAAAGTGCTTGAGCCTTCGCAGCGATTTACTGCGAAATATACTTCTTTTGCTCCATCGCTCGCGCGGAGTAGTAGCCGCCAGTGCCCGGCGCACCGGTGACAGTCGAAACCACCCGCAGATAGCGGAGTGTCCGCTGGAAACTCACATATTGCACTGAGCCGCTTACCGTGGCGCTCGTCAGCACGATGGCGGAATCATCCGGAATCGTGATCGTCGAGAACGTCACGTTGTCGGCGGACTCTTGCACTGAGATCGTGTGCGTGCCGTCCGTGATGACGCCGTTGGAGACTTCAACGGAACAGAGGCCGTCGCCCTGGAGCATGTCCGCGCCGACACCGTTCGTGGTCGCGGTGATCTGCGCCCCCTCGACAATCGAACCAACGGCGATGAGGTTCGTCGAGGGATCGTGAAAGTACATCGCCATGTTCGGAGCTCCGAGTTAAAAGCAGGTGATCGAAGGATTGCCGTCGCCTTACGCGATATTGACGTTATCCGCGAACGCGAAGCTGGCCGCGTGGCGCGGGCCGGCATCGATAAATTGGAAGCAATAAATCTCGGTCGTCATCGTGGACATCAGGTTGTATGGGTTCGTCATGAACTCCATCACGCCGAGACGACCCACCAACCAATCCGGGAAGTATCCGAGGATGATGAACGTCTGCGAGCCATTGCCGCGCGCCGCGGAAACCTGGCTGGACCACACGACCTTCGAGGAATCGAGTTCCGTGGCCTGGGACAAGCCGCCCTCGGCGATGCCGCGCGAGAACCCGTTGAACACGAACGCGCCAGCACCGTCACCCGGAATCGGCCCGTCAGCGCGGCGATTGCGAATCGCCGTCCACATTTGCTTCCGCATGACCCACGTAAGGCCATCGGTGATCTCGTCGGGCAACAGCCCCCACATCCCGGCCACGTCGGTCGGCTGGAACTTGTTACCCGCTACCGTGTAGGCCAACAGCGAATCGACGTTCTGGGTCCAGGCCGTTGCGGTCGGATAGGTGATGAGCCCCTTGATCTGCGTGCCGCCGGTGCCCT
>DATNBQ010000492.1:0-20324 GCA_035571955.1 Urbifossiella sp.
GAGCGCGACCTCTCTTATCAATCCAGCCACGTCGGCAGGTTGCGTGAACCCCGCGATCCGGTTCCCGGCGTCCGCTGCTCCGGGTAGCCGCACGATGAGCGGCAGATGCACGAGTTCCTCGTGCAGCCACGGGCGATGCACGCCGACCTGGCCATGTTCGCCAAGCGGGTAACCGAAATCGGACGTAAGAATCCACGCGGCGGTTTGGTCGAGGCCGCGGCCGCGAAGTTCCTCGAAGAGGGCGCCGAGTTCGACATCGAGCGCCGTGACCACCGCCGCGAAACTGCTGTGCAGCCAGTCCCACGCCGCCAGGTCTGTTCGATCGAACGGCCCAACGGGCGGATCGACGCACGGCGCGATCGTCTCTTCTTCGGGCAGCGGATCATCCTCGTCGGCGATGTACGCTTCGAACACGTCCTGCGGCACTTCCCAGGGCGGCAACAGCCGATCGATTTCAATCCAGACCAGCCAGCGCGGCACTGTTGCCAGCTTGTCCAAAACCGAAGGGAGCGAACGGACCAAGTGCCCGAGCGGCGACGCATCCTCAGCCTGCGGTCGGGCGTCGACCACTTCGCCCCATGCGGCAGAATTAGAATCGGGGAGATCGGTATCGGGATGGTTGGCGCGAACCAGCACAGTGCGCGTGTTGGCCTCGCGAAGTTCGTCGAACAGCTTTCCATCGGCGAACCAGGCCCGGCTGGCGGCCGCCGCGTCCGGACAATCGCTATAGTGCTGGTCGAAGACGACGCTCTCGGCGGCGACGCGATCGAGATACGGCGTAGCCACCCACTCGTTGCCATAGGTTCCCAGCCACCCCGCCGGGCAACCGCGCAATACGAATGCAATCGCTCTCATATCGAGCGATGCTATGCCCTTCCCACGCCCCGGCAAGCAGTCACTTCAAGCCGGCGACCTTCGCGGCGATCTTCGCCACTTCATCCGGCAATGGCGTCCGCTTGAAGCGGTAGACGCCGTCGCCGAACGAAACTTCATCTTCCTTGTCGGCGCGATACTGCTCGGAAATGCACAGCACGAACTTGCCCGGCATCTGCTTCTTCAGCCGTTTGTAAAGTGCCTCGACATCGAGCTTGCGCCAGAAGCCAATGATCTCGACGAACACTTCCTTGCCGCTGCCGGGATGCGTCAATTTGAAGTCCGGCACCCAGATGCCATCGGCAAGCGATATCGGGTTGGGATCGCCGGCGATCAGCCAACCGCTAATTTTGGCCGCGAAGCTGTCGGCGAACTGCTGCACCTCCGGCGGCGTGTAAACCCCGAAATCCTTCAAGTGCGAACGCAGGCCGTCCGCCGACGACAAGGCGAACTGCTTCTCCTTCCGTTCCACCCCCCAGCGGATGCTCGCCTGCAAGTCGAACGCCTTGCAGTGCAAGAGCGACGGCAGGAACTGCGCGAGTTGCAACCCGTACTTGTTCGTCGCCGAGAAGAGCGACAGCGGGCCGTCGAGTTTCAGGACGTAAGAATTGTTCGTCGATTCGTGGATGGTAGCGATGAGCCGGTGGAACTTGACCATGCGGAAGAGTTGCCTGAAGCGGGCCGGCGTCTCACCCCAGATGCGCGCTTCCATCGCCGTACAGCGCAAGAGCACCGCCTGCGCCAGGGCCACGTTGTAGCGTTCGAGCAAGAACTCCGCCGCGCAATCCTCGAACTTCAGGACGCGCTTTTCGTCCTTCAAATCGGCGAACAGTCCCTGTTCGATTAACTCGGTGCTGAGCGCGAGTTCCTTGCTTGCGGCGGCAAGCACGGCGGTGCGATCGAATGGTTGCGCGGCGGCGATCCGCTGCTTCGCCGCCTCGCGGAACACCGCCTCGCGAATGGTATCCGGCGGAAAGTCCGAGTTGACTTCGAATTCGCAGCGGTCTTCGAGCAGGTCGGCCAGGCCACGCGGCACGAGGGCCGGTTGCCCTTCGCCGATGACCTCGGCCAGGTCGCCGTAGATTTCGCCGCGGGTGCGGCCGGCAGCGGCGCGGAACCCCAGGAGCAACTGCTCGGCCAGGCCAATCCAGCCGCCGTGATTCGTCGGCAGGTATTGCGGCGCGATCTTGTTCTTGACGAACTTCACGCGAACGAGATTGCCTGTGAGCATGCGGTTCACCGTCACTAAGGCGAGCGGGGGACGTAGTGACATCGAGCAAACTAGCCCACGCCTCTACCTGCTGGCGCAACGCCGTGAGGGTTTTTGTCCGACCCTCAAAGGGTCGGACTGAGCGCCAATCTCATCAAAGCAATCTCAGCACGACGCACGGAAAAACTCCTGATGGCGCCGCCCAACGGGTGAGGGTCAGAATGGCTACAGCAGTTCTTTCCTAGGGTCAATAGCTCAGGGCTTCAGCCACGTGTCGCAGTACGCCATCCAGGTTTTCCAATCGTCCTGGGTCATGGAGTGGGCCCCGGGGCGAATCCAGTAACCGAGCCGCGAATCAATCAGCGGGTCGCCGGGGGAAGGAGCCTTCGTGGCGGTGATCCCTTCGTGGCCGAATAACTTGTACGCCGGATTGGCGGCCTTGAGCACTTCGAACTGGCCGCTCGGGTTCGCCCACAGGTCGTTCGCCGCGTTGCAAAAGAGCACCGGCCGCGGCGCGCACAACGCAACCAGGCAATTCTGATCGAACGGCAACTTGGAAGTGTCGTTGCCGAAGGCCTTGAAGTTGTCGCAGAACCAGTGCGGGAAGCTCTTGTTGATGCGGGCGACGGATTCTGCCTTGGCGTCGGCATGGCGGCTCGGGCCGGTGCCGCCGCAGCCGGCCTGGTGCGGAATCACGACGGCGATGCGCTCGTCGAAGGCGCCTGCGAGAAGGGCCGTTTTTCCCAGGCGCGAGTGGCCGACCACGGCGATCCGCTTACCGTCGATGCTCTTGTCGGTCAGCAAGTAATCGACGGCGCGACTGATGCCCCAGGCCCAACTGGCGATGGTGGCGGTTTCAGCGGCATCGGTCTTGGTCAGCGTCTTGCGGAACCCCTCGGCCACGGCTGGGCGGTCCGGCTGCACGTCGCCGCAATAAAAAGTAGCGACGGCGTAGCCCCGGCCGATGACCTCGGCGAGCGGCCACACATTCGGCTGCTTGCCGCGGCCAGCGTCGGTCGCATGGTTGTTCTTCACGCCGGGTCCGTTGCCGGGAACCCAGGCGGTGGGCAGGTGGATGCGTTCGTCCGGCAGAATGAGATGGTTGCCGCCGAAGTTCGGGCCGACGAAGCAGGCCGCCGGCGTCTTGCCGTTGGGCATGGCGATGAGCAGGTGAATCTTGATCTCGCCGCCACAAGTGATTTCCACCTCGCGGAGCGTTCCCTTGCCGTCGAGCGCCTTGGCGTCTTCGAAGAGCACCTTGGCGGAGATCGGCTGGGCGGCGGGGAAGCGGCCGTACATGTAGTGTTCGAAGAGCTTCTTCAGTTCGGGCCGCCGCTTCGCTTCCCAGTCCGCACTGGAAGCGATTTTGGCGCCGTCGAAGGCGACGGTGGGGTCGGGCAACCCCGGCTTGGCGGGAAGCTGGTCGGGCGCCGGAAAATCGGCTGCAAGATCGGGAACGGCCACGGCTAACGCTCCGAGCAAGGCAAGGAAAAGCCGCATGGGATGCTCCTGGGATGTATCAACGCTTCGGCAAGCGTTTGATGGTGATCTTTCCGTTACTTCGAATTTCCATTCTCAGTTCATATCCGTCCATTAATGCCATGCCGATCAATGGGTCGGCATCCGCTTCGTCGACCAATACTCTCCGCGAGATGCCATCCCATTCCACTTCGGCCGTGTAAACATCGAACAGGCACTCGCTCCCGTCGGCGAGTAATCCACGTCCGAAGCTTTTCCAGCGGAGGCCCAGGCGAGGATCGTTGTCGGCGGCAAGGAGATCGAGGCGGTATATCCCGTATCGACCACCGCATCCAGCACCTTGCGTTTCCTATTGGCCCCGCGAATGGCGACCGTATGCGGCCTTCGCCTTCTCGAACCAGGCCGGTAATCATGTCGCACCTCGGCCGCCGAACCGATGAAGATAGCGCGAACCGACGCGCACCAACCAAATCTGCGCTTCCGGCAGTCGCTCGTTCAACTTATCGCAGGCCGCCAGTTCATCGGTATCGATTTCGTAAGCGCCACTCTCGATATCGATCGCCACGACTTTCCCCTCGTCCGCACTCGTGAGATGAGATTGAACCTTGCGCGCATAGATTTCGTCGCCGCGGCGAGCGAATTCCTCTTTGCCGTAACGCCTGTGAGTGGCTGCCATGCGAATTCTCCCACGCAATCGAAACCGTGGCCAGGGTGGGCTTGCTGGTCCTCTATTCTTTCTTCAACCGGATGAGCAGCACTTTGCCTTCGCCTTTGAAGGCGGTGGGCCGGTCGCCGCGCTCGGCGAAGGCAATCGACAGTTCGCCGTTCTTTTCGGTCTTGTAAATGCCGAGGAAGGTATGTCCTTTCTCGGGTCCATCGGACGGTTCGATGTCGATGGCCGCGGGCCTGGCCTTCGGTTTCAGCTTGAACTTGGCCGGATAGCTCTTCCCCTTGGCGGAGAACGTCAGTTCGTTGCCAGCCACCTTGAGCGATACAGTGCTCACGACGGAGTCCGGTTCGTCCTTCCCTTCGCGGGTCACTGCGACGGCCTTGTAGCTCCCTTCCAGTGGGGTCGTGGCCGGCTCGGCGCCGACGCCGAGCAAGGCGAAACCGAAGAGCAGGCCGAACGGCGCCAGGCGTTTCATAATCATACCGCTTCGAAGGAAACCGTGGGAAAGTGCTGATAACATACGGTGCCCGGAACCGCGCTTCCACGGGAAAAGCGATGTCGCTGCTCTGGATCAACGGCGAACTGATCGACAAGGCCGCGGCCCGCGTCAGCCCGTTTGACCACGGGTTTCTGTACGGCGACGGCGTGTGGGAACCGTTCCGCATAGCTGGTGGGAAGCTGGTTCGCGCAGCGGATCACCTGGACGAGCTATTTGCCGCCGCCGCGGCGCTCGCCATTGACATACCATTGTCACCGGAAGAATTGCTCGCGGCGATCGAAGCCGCGATTCGCGCCAATAACCGCGTCGAAGGTTACCTGCGCGTCATTATTACGCGCGGGCCGGGCACCCTCGGCCCCGATCCGCGCAAGCTCGATCCGCAAGTCATTATTATTGCCGAGGAATACCAGCCGTACCCGCGCGAACTTTACGACCACGGGCTGCACGCAATCGTGGCGCCGGTGCGGGTCGATCGGGACAACCCTTGCGATCGCTACCGGGTGCTTGGCAACCCGAAGATCGTGCTGGCGAAGCGGGCGGCGCTCGACGCCGGTTGCCTCGAAGCGATCTTCCTCGACCGGGACGATTGCGTGAGCGGCGCCACCGAAGGGGATGTTTTTTGCGTTCGCGATGGCGCAGTGGTGGGGCCGGCGGCGAAGTGGATTGGCGAACTCGGAACCAGCTTCGAGTCGCGTCCGGCGAAGTTGGAGGAACTGCTTGCCGCGGATGAGGCGTTCCTGGCCGGCACGGCGTGCGACATCATCGCCATCGTGAAAGTCGATGGCCACACCATCGGCTCGGGAACCGAAGGGCCAATCACCCGCCGCCTGCGGACTATTTTCCACAATCGCTGAGCCATCATCTTCGACTCGCGGCTACTGACGATCGGGAACGGAATGGCATCGAGCCAGCCACCTTTCTGACCCTCTCCCCGCTGGGGAGAGGGTGGTTTGCGAGCGTAGCGAGCAAACCGGGTGAGGGGTTAAATATGCGTAAACAAGACCCCTCACCCGCAATCTCGCTGGCGCGAGATTGCGGCCTCTCCCCAACGGGGAGAGGCGTGGGGCTGATTGCCTTTATGTCACTATTTTTCCGGCCATCAGTAATCACGCCAACTTCACCACGCTGCGGTTCTTGATCGATTCCTCCGCGGCCTCGATCATCCGCTGCGCCGTCACCGCGTCGTCGAGTGTGCTCAGCGGCTTCGCCCCCAACCGCAGGCAATCGACCAAAAAATACTTCACCTCGTTCATCACCGAACCCTGATACGCGGTGTAGGTCTGGCTGTGGACGAGCCCGGGCTTGATCTCGACGTGATCGCGGTAACTGTACCGAGTGCTGCCGGCGGTGCCGATCACTTTCACGGTCACGGTCCACGGGTCGGCGGCATGGTCATCGGCGGCGAAACTCGCGCAGAAGTGCGCCAGCGCCCCGTTGCCGAGCCGCATCTGCACCATCGCGATGTCCTCCTCGGCGTATTCCTTGTAATGCAGCACGGCCTTCATGGCGCAAAGTTCGACCGGCTTGCCGACGAGGTAAAGCAGGATGTACGAATGGTGCGTGAGAATCTGCCTCACGACGCCGGGATAGCGCTTGGCCACTTCCTCCGGGTGGTGGATGTTGTACATGACGTACGCGGAGACGATGCGGCCGAGGTCGCCGTTGGCCACGAGATCGTGCGTCCGCATCATGCTTGCTTCGTAGATGTAATTATGCCCCGGCATGCACACGAGCTTCTTGGCCTGGGCGGCCACGATCATCTGTTCGATCTCGGCAACCGAGCCGCCCACC
This sequence comes from Urbifossiella sp., assembly GCA_035571955.1. Taxonomy (GTDB): domain Bacteria; phylum Planctomycetota; class Planctomycetia; order Gemmatales; family Gemmataceae; genus Urbifossiella. Next base: position 6,523 of record DATNBQ010000492.1, read on the forward strand.
GGCTTCTCGACCAGCACGTGCTTACCCGCGGCGAGCGCCAACTTCGCGTATTCCAGATGCGATTCCAGATTGGTCAGAATGAAGACGGCGTCGATGTCCGGGTCGTTGACGAGAGCTTGCGGCGTTGCGTGATTCTTGCACCCGAACTCGGCGGCACGTTGCTGAGCGCGGTCCTGGCTGCGGTTCCACAGGCCGACGAGTTTCGCGCCGGGGCACTTCTTGATGGCTGCGGCGTGCAGAATCGCGATATCGCCGGCGCCGATGAAGCCGACGCCGATCGTCTCTTTGGTCAAAGGCATGGATCGCTCCGGAAAGGAATCGACGTGAGTTTTAGCCGCAAATGAATGGGCGGGCAAGGAATCGCCGCGTTTTCAGCAACCCCTCTTGACCGGTTCGCGAAAATCGGCGTAGCATCCGTCATTCGCGGATTCAAACTATTGCCAGGACGATCGCCGCCCCGGATGGTGCGGGTTTCGCAGGCATTCTCACGGAGGAAATCATGACCCGCCGGCTTTGTGCAGTCGCGCTCCTCGCCGCCATCGCGGCCCCGACCCCGGCCCGCGCCGGACTGCTCCCCGTTCAAGTCTCCGTCACGCCGGATAGCGGCAACTATCGCTGGACCTACGCCATCGTGCTCCCTACCGATTCGCAACTGCAATCGGGCGATTACTTCACCATTTACGATTTCGGCGGTATGGTGAACGGCACGATCCAGGCGCCGAGCGGTTGGACAGTCGCCGTCGCCAACGTCGGCACCACGCCGAACCGGGTCGATCCCGCCGACGATGCCAGCTTGCCGAACTTGACGTTCACGTACGGCGGCGCCACCATCAATACGGGACAGACGGGGCTCGGGAACTTCTGGGCCGATTCGACCGATTCGCTCGCCACCGATTCGTTCTTCACGGCGAGCACGCATCGAACCTCCGACGGCAAACCCGATAGCAATATCACGGAGACGATCGTGCCGGTGCCGACCGCCTCGACGCCGCCGCCCAGCGTGCCGGAACCGGCCACCATGGTGCTGGCGCTTCTGGGCGTGCCGCTCCTGGGCGTAACGCGATTGATTCGCCGGAAAGCATAAAACCCATGACGATTAGCCGCGATGCGGAGTCCGCGAAGCCGAGGGTTCAGCGCGTCGCACTCGTAACTGGGAGCGGCAAGCGCCGCGTCGGCGCCGGCGTGGCCCAAGCGCTCGCCCGCCGCGGCTTCGCCATCGCCGTCCACTACCATCATTCTGCTGCGGAGGCTCAGCAAACCGCGGCCGACCTTCGCCAACTGGGCGTGGAAGCCGAACCGTTCGCCGCCGACCTCGCCGACGAGATCGCTGCCAAGGCACTGATCGACGCCGTGCTCGCCCGCTTCGGCCGCATCGATATGCTCGTCAATTGTGCCGCCATCTGGGAGCGCAAGCCACTCGAAGCGGTCACCGCCGCGGACGTTCGCCGCCACTTCGAAATCAATGCCCTCGGCACATTTGTCTGCTCGCAACAGGCCGGCCTGGCCATGGTCAAGCAGCCGGAAGGCGGCCTGATCGTCAATTTCGGCGACTGGGCCGAGGCCCGACCTTACCCGGATTACGCCGCGTATTTCCCCAGTAAGGGAGCGGTCAACGCGATGACTCGCTGCCTGGCCGTGGAGCTCGGCCGCCGCAATCCCAACGTCCGCGTCAATGCGATCCTGCCCGGACCGGTGCTGTTGCCGCCGAGCCTGACCGACGAAGAAAGACTCGCGGCGATCGCCGGAACCTTGGTCAAGCGCGAGGGAACGCCGGAGCACGTGGCCCTGGCGGTGCTGTCGTTCTGGGACAACGATTTCATCACCGGCGTCTGCCTGCCGGTCGACGGCGGCCGCACGATCTACGAGGATTCACCGTAGTTATTCGTCGGGAAATCCATGTCCTAACGCATGCTCGAACCGAGAATAGGTGGCAATAGTTTTCAGCCCGAAGGGCTGGCAGCCCATAGCCCAGGGCAACGCCGGGCAACGCCCTGGGATAAGCGTTCACCTATTGGGATGTTCCGCTGATAGAGAGATGATTGTATGGTCGCAAACGCTTCGCGCTCCCCTTCGGGTCGCGGCTAATCCGGCAAATCGGTTCGACGTGGGAAGCTGGTTTGCGCGCCGGCTGATTGCACCGTGATGGCGGCGATGCGGCAGGCGCGGTCTGCGGCGGCGGCCAGATCGAGACCGCCGGCCAGGTCGACCGCCAAGCTACCGAGGAAGGCGTCGCCGGCGCCGGTGGTGTCCACAGCGAGCACCTGCGGCGCGGGGATGTGCACTGTGCCGTTGGCCGTCGCCAGGAGGCAGCCGCTCGAACCGAACGTCACGATGACGTTTTTAGCGCCGCGTTCCTGGAAGAGATGGGTAACGATTTCGGCATCCTCGATGGATTGCACTTCCCGGCCAGCGAGCCGCGCCGCCTCGGTTTCATTCACGCAAAGGACCGTGGACGAACGGTAAACTTCCTGCGGCAGCGTCGTCGGCGCGGGGGCCGGGTTAAAGATAACGGGAATGCCGGCCTCAACCGCGATCCGCAGCGCCGCCAGGTTCGCTTCCAATGGCACCTCCATCTGGCACACGAGTACCTGGGCCGTTTCAATCGCCGCGCGGGCCGCTCCCACATCGGCAGCCGTGAGGTGGCCGTTAGCCCCCGGAATCACCACGATGCTGTTCCGTCCCACGGTGTCCACGGTGATGATGGCGACGCCGGAAGAAGTCGATTCGGTCACGAGGACATGCGTCGTGTCGATACCTTCGTTCTGGAAATTGGCGAGCATGTCGCGGCCGAAGATGTCGTCGCCGACGCGGCCGATGAAGCGGACCTCGGCGCCGAGGCGGGCCGCCATAACAGCCTGGTTGGCTCCCTTGCCGCCATAGCCCGTCGTGAAGCGCTGGCCAGTCCTCGTCTCGCCGGCGAGCGGCAATCGCTCCACATAGGCGTTCATGTCCAGGTTGGAGGAACCGACGACGCAGACGCGCGGGCGATTCATGACAAGCTCGCTGGAGTGGGATAAGTCACGCGCATGAGGAAGAGCCCTTCCGGTGGGGCGGTCGGCCCGGCGTGCCGACGATCCATCGCCTTCAACACTTCTTCTACCCGCGATTCCGGCCAGAAGCCGCGGCCCACTTGCACCAGCGTTCCGGCGATCGCCCGCACCATGTTGTACAGGAAGCCGTCCGCCTCCACGTCGATCCAGATAAACTCGCCGAAGCGGTTCACGGCGAGGTGCGTGATGGTGCGAACGCTGGTGAGGCGGTTCGGCCACTCGGTTTCGAAGGAGCGGAAATCGTGGCGGCCGAGCAGGCAGCGGCTGGCCCGCTGCATGGCCGCGGCGTCGAGCGATTGCCGCACGAACCACGCATGCCGGCGCATGAACGGATCGAGCAATCGGCCGTCCTGGATCACGTAGCGGTAGAGTTTCCGCACGGCATCTTTGTTGGCGCAGAAACTCTGCGGAACCTCGACCACGTCGCGAACGCAGACATCTTCCGGCAACTTGGCGTTGATGGCCTTGAGCAGCGTATCGCAAGTGAGATTCGACGCGGTATAGAAATTGGCGATCTGGCCGACGGCGTGGACGCCGGAATCAGTTCGGCCGCTGCAATTGACGCGAACACGCTTTTCCTGGGTGATCGCGGCGATGGCCCGTTCGAGCGTTTCCTGCACCGTGCGGCGGCCGGGCTGCGTCTGCCAGCCGAAGAACTCCGTGCCGTCGTAACGGATGGTGATCTTCAGATTGCGCATGGGAAGCGGCGGCTCGCGCTCGTCTTCGACTCGCGGCCATCAGCAGCCAAGAAAGCCAGCAGTTGAAGCCAACCAGCCCCTCTCCCCGTTCCCTAGGGAGAGGTCAGAAAGGTGGTTGCCTTGATGTCATTGCCTTCCCGATGACCATCAACGAGCGACTACCCTTCGTTCATCTGGTCGTGGATCATCGGATCGAGGTGCTTGGTGTTGCGTTCCACGGCGAGCACGATGGTGCGTTCTTCCACGCCGTCGATGCTCGTGGCTACGGCCGGGATGATCTGCCGGCTATCGGGAAGGCTGAACAGCATGGTGAAGGTGCCGTCCGGGCGGAGCTTCACCGGCTCGTTCTGCAGCGTGACGTGGGCGCTGGGGTCGGTCTTGCCGTAAACGATCAGTTCGGCGTCGATTTCGAAGAAGAACTTCTTGATGCTCGCGGGCGGCACGGCGCCGGTGCCGAAGCCCGTCTCCTTGGGGGCCCCCATCGGCCGCCGCAGCCGTTCTTCAAAGAGTTCCTTCAATTCCGGATGCGTCGGCGATTCGAACCCCGTGGACATGGCCAGAATGCGTTCGGCCTTCTTGGAATCGATGTCCGACCAACCGACGTTGATGGCCTCGGTGGTGCCGGCCTTGGGCGGCGTGACGACGTTCGATCGGGCCAGGACGAAGAAGTCGCCGCGCCGCGACAGGTAGCCGATGTCGGCGCGATATTGCCGTGGCGGTTGCGGGATATCGATGTACCAGTTGTTGCAGCCGCCGTGCACGATGATGTCGCGGACCGGCGTTTCCGACGTGCTCGTGGTATCGGTGGAAGTCACGTCGAACAGGCGAATGATTGGCCGGGCGCCGTGCCAGTCCTGGCGGAGGGCCGCCTCGGCGCGCTGCACCGATTGATGCGTCAGTTCCCAGGTGGCGTGCAACCAGTACGGATCGGGAACCATCAGGTAGATTTTGTCCTTGTGCAGGCCGCTGGACGCCTTGCCGCCGGAGAGATCTTTCTCGATGGGAATAGTGGAAACCACAATCGGCGGGGGCGCTGGGGCCGGCGCCGTGGGCTTGGCCGGGGCGGTTGCCTTCAACGGCAGCACGTCCTTGAGACGGTTGACCGGCTTATGGCTGCCGTTGGCAATCGGCTTGGGGGCCGGGGGAAGCGCTTTGGCTGGCGCCGGCTTGCTCGGGCTGCTCTTGGCGATGGGTGCTGGCGTTGGTTTGGGGGTGGGCTTAATTGGGCGCGTGACCTTGGCGGCCGAGCCGTGCACTGGCTTGGCGGGAGTTTTCGGCTTGCTCGGTTTCGGGGGCGAGGCGACGCGATTCAAGGCCCGAACCAATTGGTCCTTGTTCATGCCGTCGAAGCCTTTGACCCCCTTGCGGCGGGCCATCTCGGCCAGTTCTTTCTTCGACCGGTCGTTCAGCGAGCTAGCGGTACTCATCGTGCAGCCACTCCCTGCGCCGGAACCCCGGCGAATGGGGGACGTCTGGCTTCCGTGCGTCGTGGCGGGTCCATCCCGTGGGTCAAAACCGCAACGATCGAGCCGCCCATTGTAGGGGGCCCGGCCGCGCCGGGAAAAGTCCCGGCCGTGGGTTTAACCGAGGAACCGCCGCACTCCGCGACGGAGAAACTCAAAAAAGACCTTTGTGCGCCGGGCAAGAAGCCGGCAAAGGCGAACCAAGGCGGGCAGTTTATGAATGAGAAGACCGTCTCAATCAAATCGATAGACTTCCATGCAATCGAACGAACCCGTTTGTTCCCAACATCCTAGAGAAAATGACACCGCTGTGTCAACGCAATTTGCCGCGGCGGGCGGCTTATTGGGCAAAGTTTGCGTGGTTTTTCAGGCGCATCCGCTGGAATTATTCCATTCCGGACGGCAGTTCAGCCCCGGCGAAAAAATTCGTAACTTCTTGAAGCCACTTCCATTATCAAAATGTTTTTGTGCTCTTCTTGAGCTCAGATCGCGATTTCATGACGACCCGGGAGTGCCAGCGACCCGCGTCGGCGCGGGCCTTGCATCCGCTCGCCAGGAATCAGCCGCCTCGGCGACGGCATCGACCACGGAAGCCGAAATGCCAAAGTGGTCCGGAGTGCGTGCTTGCAGCAACTTGGCGACGAGGGCCGTCCAGCCGGTCTGGTGGCTGGCGCCGATGCCGCGACAGAGGGGACGAGCGAGCTGTCTCGACATCAAGCTGGAATACTCTCGACAGTGCTGATCGCTTTATTTCGAAGAACAAACGCAATCATTGCAACAAGGGAACTGTCCTTGCCGGAAACCATCTTCTGCATCATCTCTTCCAGTTGTTGCCGATTCTGGATGTTCGCCACTTCCGGAGGGTCTTGTGTCGTCACGCTGATGGGATACCCATCCATCGAAATTCGTAGGTTTTTTAGGGCACGCCGTTCACCTTGACCAGGGCTGAAAAATGACAGGTGATAAAGAATCGCCTTCTCGTTATTCGTCGCTGGATTAGTCGAAGGTACCAACTCCACAGAAGCCATTCCATCGGTAACGGATTGAACTGCTTTCGCCAGTTTCGCTACTTGTTCATGGAGATCGTGTCGCGCGGTATCGAACTTTTCGGTGACTCCCTTGAGCGTATTCTTCAGGATAGTGTCAAGATCGCTCACTATTTTCCTCCCAGCGAAGGAAGAACTATTCGCCCAACAATCGGCAAGTGGTCGGAGAGACCCGAATCCCGCCCATTCTTCCAGGCGAATTTTTCGGGATAGCCGCTTTTGCCCAACGACTCCGACATCGGCAGTATAGTAAGCGAGTTTTCTTCCAGGAAGGGCGGCTCTGGTCCGAGCAAGCTGCCGGTCACCAGAATCTGATCGTAAGTGTGCCACGTTTTACTCGAGGAACTGAAATACGTTCCGGCGATGTGGAGAGGATTGGTGGGGTCGTTGTGAGGGTGCTTCTCACCCAGATGACGCCAGGCCGCGTTATACATTTTCACTCGGCGGGTATCGTGATCGGCCGGACGCATCGGGCTGCGCGCGCGTGCGCGGTTCCGAGAGGCAGGCAAACGTCTTTCGAACAACTCGTCGAACGGTTCCACATTCAGGTCGCCGATGACAATGGCATGCCTTTGGGTGGCTTTCCGCCGCGCGTTCTCCAGAAATTCGTAGATGTGACCCGACACGGTCTCCGCAAGGCGTTCTCGATATATCGCGCTCCCTTCTCCAAACGACGTCCAGTGGCAAAAAATGAAGCGGATCGCGTGTTCGCCACGGTAGAAGTCAACGATGGCCATCCCGCGAGTTGTTCGGGGCACATCGTTGGCATGCAGGGGGAGCCGATTGCGGAACCCCATTCCTCGGCGGTAAAAGACCGCCGTTTGGAATGAAGCCCCGGGCGCGGGATCGGGATAAATCAGGGTATACTCGGAGAAGAGTCTTGTTTGGAGATCGCTCGCGGCCTGGGGAGTAATCTCACAGGTTCCGAAGATGTCTACGGGATATTGGGCGATTAGACTGCCCAATGCAGCATCGACAGCTTTGCATTTCGCTTCATATTCCGCACCTTCCAATGGCCACCGATGCTCGGCTGCGTGGTTCGGATCATAATGCGCGAAATCCTGGAGATTCCACCACGCAAAACGCAGTGGGGCATTCTCTTGTGCCATTTCCAACCTCGCTCATTGATCAATGACTCTACACCGCTGCCAGGCGGGTGGCCTCGGCGACGGCATCGACCACGGAAGCCGAGATGCCAAAGTGGTCCGGAGTGCGGGCTTGCAGCAACTTGGCGACGAGGGCCGTCCAGCCGGTCTGGTGGCTGGCGCCGATGCCGCGGCCAGTGTCGCCGTGGAAGTACTCGGAGAATAGAACGTAATCCTTGAAGTGCGGATCGGTCTGGAGCTTGTCGCAATCGCCGAAGCTGGCGCGGCGGCCGCGCTCGTCGCGCAAGAAGAGCCGGGTCAAGCGCCGCGAGAGTTCCGTCGCGATGCCTTCGAGGGTCAGCATCTTGCCGCTGCCGGTCGGGCACTCGACGCGGAAATCCGGTCCGTAATAGTGATGGAAGCGCTGGAGGCTTTCGAGGATGAGGTAGTTGACGGGGAACCAGATCGGTCCCCGCCAGTTGGAATTGCCGCCGAAGGCGCGGTTGCCCGATTCGGCCGGCTGGTAACCGACGGAGAGCCGCGTGCCGTTGGCCCAGCATTCGAACGGATGGTCCGCGTGGTATTTCGATAAGGCCCGCACGCCGTAATCGGAGAGGAACTCGGTTTCGTCCAGCATCCGCTTCAGCAGCTTCTTCATGCGGCTGCCGCGGAGCAAGGAAAGCAAGCGGCGGTCGCCCTTGCCCGGTTCGTGCCAGCGCGACACCAGTTGCGTCAGGTCGGGGCGATGGTTCAGATACCACTTCAGGCGGCCGGCGAACTCCGGCAAACGCTCCAGCATCTCCGGTTCGATCGTCTCCACGGCGAAGAGCGGAATCAGCCCGACCATCGACCGCACCTTGAGCGGAACCTCGCGGCCATCCGGCAAATTGAGCACGTCGTAATAGAACTGATCGGTTTCGTCCCAGAGGCCGGTGGAACCGTCGCCGGCCTTCTTGCCCATCGCCGTCATCGCCTGGGCGATGTGCAGGAAGTGCTCGAAGAACTTGGTGGCGACATCCTGGTAGACCGGGTTGTGCAAGGCGAGTTCCAGGGCCATCCGCATCAGGTTGAGGCAGTACATGGCCATCCAGGCGGTGCCGTCGGACTGGTTGACGAAACCACCCGTGGGAAGCGGCTTGGAGCGGTCGAAGACGCCGATATTATCGAGGCCGAGGAAGCCGCCCTGGAAGATGTTCCGCCCCTGGGCATCCTTGCGGTTCACCCACCAGGTGAAGTTGAGCATCAGTTTGTGGAAGACTTTTTCGAGGAAGGCGAGGTCGCCAGGGCCGCGGCCGCCGCCGGCGAGCGGATGCTTGCGATCGATCTGGAAAACGCGCCAGCAGGCCCAGGCATGCACCGGCGGGTTCACGTCGCCGAACTCCCATTCGTACGCGGGAAGCTGCCCATTCGGGTGCATGTACCATTCGCGGGTGAACAGGAGCAGTTGATGTTTGGCGAAGTCGGGATCGATCATCGCGAAGGGGATCATGTGGAACGCCAGGTCCCAGGCGGCGTACCACGGATATTCCCACTTGTCCGGCATCGAAATGATGTCGGCGTTGTTGAGGTGGGCCCAATCGCTGTTGCGGCCGCGCTTGCGCTCCTGCGGCGGGGGCGGCGGGTTCGGGTCGCCATCGAGCCAGAGCGGCACGTCGTAGTGGTAGAACTGCTTGGACCAGATGAGCCCGGCGAAGGCCTGCCGCTGCACGAGGCGAGCGTCGTCGCTGGTCAGTTCTTTCTGCAAGTCGGCGTAGTAAGCATCGGCTTCTCGGAGGCGTTCGGCGAAGACGCTGTCGAAGTAGCCGACTGGGCAGGCGGCGCCTTGGGTGCCGCTGCCGCACGCGGAGGGATTGTTGGCCTTGGTCAGCCGCACCTTGGCGACAGCGGCTTTCCCGGCCGGCACCATGAAGCGGAAGTGGGCGGCGGCCTTGGTGCCGCGATTGTCGTGGTTCACCGCCGCGCGGTCGCCGTGAACCACATATTCGTGGAATGCATCCTTCCAGTGGCCTTCTTTCGGCTGCCCGAACAGGGACGGGTTCGTCTCGTTATCCGTGAAGAGCAGTTCCGCGTCGCCGTGGACGTGGAAGTAATGGTCGCCGAGGTGGTGGTGCGAAATGGCGAGCAAGTCCGGTCCGGCGGCCGCGATGGAGGGCACCGGCGCTCCATGCTGCCAGCGCCACGTGTTGCGGAACCAGACTTGCGGCAGCAGGTGAAGTTCGGCGGCGACTGGGCCGCGGTTGTGCGCCGTGATCCGCATTAGCAGTTCATCCGGCCCGGACTTCGCGTATTCCGCGAAGACATCGAAGTAGCGGTCGCCGTCGAAGATGCCGGTGTCGAGCAGTTCGAATTCGGGATCGGCGGTGGTGCGGCGGCGGTTCTCCTCGAGTAAACGAGCATAGGGGAACGGCTGCTGCGGGTACTTATAAAGGAATTTGAGATAACTGTGCGAGGGAGTGGCGTCGAGGTAGTAGTAGAGTTCCTTGACGTCCTCGCCGTGGTTTCCCTCGGCGTTGTTGAGGCCGAAGAGGCGTTCCTTCAAGGTGTCGTCGCGGCCGTTCCAGAGAGCGAGCGAAATGCAGAGCCGTTGTTCGTGATCGGAGAAGCCGGCGAGGCCGTCTTCGCCCCAACGGTAGGTGCGGCAATGGGCGTGTTCGTACGGGAAGGAATCCCAGGCGTCGCCGGAGCGGCTGTAGTCTTCGCGGACGGTGCCCCATTGTCGCTCGGAAAGGTACGGCCCCCACTTGTGCCACGGTTCGCGCCCCTCGCGATTGGCGACGAGCCGCAATCGCTCGGCGTTGGCAATGAACGGATGAGCCGCCAGACCATTCGCGGAAGGAAGCATGAACGGGATCCCGGGGATTCTCCGTTCAGTTTACCGGAGTGCCAATCAATTGTTTAGCCGCGGCGCGGAGTCCGCGGAGCGGAGCGCTCCCCTCCGCGGACTCCGGGTCGCGGCTAAACGGGATCGTAACTCAATGGTTCTGGTAGACGTCGTAGACGCAGGGCGACCACGGGCCGGCGGGGCCGCGGCCGAGGATCGGGGTGCGGCATTTGCCACAGCCGCCGCCGGCGCCGCAATCCGGGAGAATGCGCGGGCCGCACGGATCGAAGAATGACTTGCTCGGCCCGAAGGCGAAGCCCAGGTCGGCCCGGAACGAGCCCGCCCCGTTGTTGCAGCGCTGGCCGTTCGGGCAATTCGAAAGCCAGTAGCCGCCGGTGGATTGCATGACGAAGCCGCGGATACAGCCGTGAGCGCGCGGCCCATTGCTGCTGCTGGCGCCGCAGGTCGAGCAACCGGCGGCGGGCACCGTGATTGCCGTCGGGCCGGGGGCCGGCTGAGCGGAAGAACCGGCATTTTGAGCCGACGCGGAACCGGCGAAGGCAAGCGCCGCCGCCACCGCAAACATTCCAGAACGCATGGTGATGTCCTTTCGGATTGAAGCAGTTTCAAGTTTCAATTCTCAAGTTCCAAGGGTGTTGATTCTTCAACATGGAACTTGGAACCTGGAACCTGGAACTATCAGAATGCGCCGCTTCCGTGGCGGCTCTTCTCCCGAATCGGAAGCGGCGGCATGTCGCCATCGCAGAAAGCATCGCGGCCGCCGCGAGCAATCGCGTTTCAGTTGGCCTTAACGGGAATGCAGCGAAACGGCCCTGAACGCGGAACGCATGGATCGGCGCGAATCGAAGTTCTGAGCCGCGAAAGCACGCCGCGCGGGGTCCGGTTGCGCCGCCGCCCGATCCGGCAAACCCCGTTCTTTCGCCGCATTCGCGCTTGTCGGAACGACGCTTCTTCACCACTCTGAAGGCAACCTCGGAGCGATCGCCATGTCCCGCGCTTTACTCGTAGTCCTCCTGTTAGCCGCGCCGGCCGCCGCCCAGCCGCTTACCCTCGATCGCATCTTCGCGTCGGACGAATTCCGCGGCCAGCGCGGCATCTCCGTGAAATGGCTTCCCGGCAGCGGCTACACCACGCTCGCGCCGTCCAAGGGCGGCGGGTCGGACATCGTTCGCGTCGATGCCGCCGGCAAAAGCGAAATCCTCATTCCCGCGAACAAGCTGATTCCCCCGAACGCCAAGCAACCGCTGGCCATCCACGGTTACGAACTCTCCAAGGATTTCGACGTCGCCCTCATTTACACGAACTCCGTGAAGGTGTGGCGGGGCAACACGCGCGGCGACTACTGGACCTACCGCCGCTCCACCGGGGCGCTCGCGAAACTCGGTAGCGACGCCCCGGCCGCTTCGCTCATGTACGCCAAGCTCTCCCCGGATGGCACGCGCGTCGGCTACGTCCGCGGCAACAACCTTTATGTCGAACCGACCGCCGGCGGGCCCGCCATCAAGCTCACCACTGATGGCACGAACGAAATCATCAACGGCAACTTCGACTGGGTGTACGAGGAAGAATTCTTCTGCCGCGATGGCTGGCGATGGAGCCCGGACGGCAAACAGATCGCCTACTGGCAACTCGATACCCGCGGCGTCAAAACGTTCACGCTCCTCGACGACACCAGCAGCCGCTACCCAATCGTGAAGACCTTCGCCTATCCCAAGACCGGCGAGCGGAACTCGGCGTGCCGCGTCGGCGTCGTTGCTTCTACCGGTGGTCCCACCAGGTGGATGGATGTGCCCGGCGACACTCGCACCGATTTCTACATCCCCCGCATGGAATGGGCGGACAATTCCCGCGAACTCGCCTTGCGCCGCATCAATCGCTTGCAGAACGCCGTCGATGTCATGCTCGCCGATGCCGGCACCGGAAGCGTGCGGACGCTGCTCACCGAACGCGACGGCGCCTGGGTCGATCTCCGCGAAGACGTGCTGCAGTGGGTGAACAAGGGGAGCGAGTTCGTCTGGATGAGCGAACGGGACGGCTGGCGGCACCTGTATCTCGCTTCGCGCGACGGCGCCAGCGTTCGCCGCATCACCCGCGGCGAGTTCGACGTCATCCACCTCGTGCACGTCGATGAAAAGAGCAACTCGGTTTACTTCATTGCTTCGCCGGAGAACCCGACTCAGCGCTATCTCTATCGAACGCCATTGAATGGCAGCGGCACCATCGACCGCCTCACCCCGGCGAACCAACCGGGCTGGCACGATTACTCGATTTCACTGGACGGCTCGACCGCGGTCCATTCGCAGTCGTCGTTTGGAACGCCGCCGCGGAGCGAACTCGTTTCATTGCCGGATCACAAGGCCATCCGCGTACTGGCCGCTAACGACAAGCTGCGCGGCATCGTGGCGAAGTTGCCGCAAACGCCGGTCGAATTCTTCCGCGTCGATGCCGGCAACGGCGTGAAGCTCGACGGCTACCTGATGAAACCGGCCAACTTCAACCCCGCGAAGAAACACCCGCTCCTCATTCACGTTTACGGCGAGCCGGCCGGGCAACTGGTCGCCGATCGCTGGGGCGGCAACAATTATCTCTGGCACCTGATGCTCACCCAGCAGGGCTACGCGGTGGCCTGCGTGGACAACCGCGGCACGCCCGCTCCGCGCGGCCGCGACTGGCGAAAATGCGTCTATCGCAAGATCGGCGTGCTCGCTTCCGAGGACCAGGCCGCGGCGGCCAAAGCACTTCTCAAGCGCCCCTATCTCGATGCGTCCCGCGTCGGCGTCTGGGGATGGAGCGGCGGCGGTTCCATGACCTTGAACTTGATGTTCCGTTCGCCGGACATTTATCGCATGGGGATGGCGGTGGCCCCGGTGCCGGACATGCGCCTTTACGACACAATCTACCAGGAACGCTACATGGGCTTGCCGCAGGACAACGAAGAGGATTACCGCAAGGGGTCGCCGATCTCGCACGCGGCGGGTTTGAAGGGGAAGCTGCTCATCGTCCACGGCAGCGGCGACGACAATGTGCACTACCAGGGAACGGAAAAACTCGTGAATCGCCTCGTCGAGTTGAACAAGGCGTTCAGCATGATGGCTTATCCGAACCGCAGCCATTCGATCAACGAGGGGAAGAACACGACGCGGCACTTGTATGGCTTGCTGACCCGCTACTTGCTGGAGAACCTTCCCATCGAATCGAGGTAATGTCGGCTTCTTCAAAACATTACCTTCGCAATCACCGAGAGTACCATCGCCAGTACGAGAATTGTCAGGCCAAGGCGGATGGTGTCGTCGCTGGTGCGGCGGGTGAACAGTCGATCGACCTCGCGCTGGTCGCCGCCCTCGATCGCGATTTGCAGGTGCAATTCGTAGCGCCCCTGCGGGTAATCGCGGAGGCCGTCCTCGGTATGGCGAAGCCGGCGCGGGTCTTCGGGAAGTTCGGGCAACGCGGCGGCGTCGAAGCCAAGAGCGTTGCTGAAGGCGAACGTCGCCGGCCACAGATTGCAGCGGGTGCGGTCGGGGAGAAGTTGCCAGAGCCCGCGAAACAACGTTTCATCGGGTGCTTGCCGCTGCACCAGTACGGCGCTGCCGTCGACGAGCGCCTGCGTGCCGCCGAGCA
>DATNBQ010000493.1:0-2431 GCA_035571955.1 Urbifossiella sp.
TGCCGCGGCGGCAGCAACCGGCTCGCCAGCAGAATCTTGCCGGGAACGCTCGGCACGTAGTTCTTCTCGGCGGCGCCCGGTTGCGTGCCGAACGCCTCGCCGGCATTGCCGACTTGCTCCAGCGAACCCGGCGCCACGATCACGAAGTTGTGCGGCATCAGGTCGGTGTTCTCGAAGATGAACTCGACCGGTTTACCGGCCTGTACGGCCAGGCGTTCCTTGTCGAAAAGCATCTGGTCGGTGAGAGTGCCGACGCGAATGACCCGCACGCCGATGTCGCCGAGTTCCTTGCGGGCGGCCCGCGCCTCGGCAAGCGGCAAGAGGCCCGCGAGCGCTTCGCCGAACTGCATGGCGTCGAGCGCCGCCGGCGTCGTCCGGTCCGCCACCGGCAGCGAGCGGATGAACTTCACCACTTCCGCAAACAGCGGCTTGGCGGATTCCTTCGGCCAGTCCTTGGCGGGAATGTGCAGCAAGGCCTGGATCGCCGAGTGCCGTTCCGAGGCATCGGGAACGAACCTGGCGATGGCGGCGAACGCCTCGGCTTCCTTGCCGCGAACGCTGGTCAGCGCCCGCATGGCCGAGTGCCGCACGATCCGCTCCGGCGATTCGGTTCCCACGGCGATCGCGCTCTGCACCTTCGGCGCCGGGTTCCGCTGAGAAACGAAGACTTCCTGGCGATCGCCATCGAGAACGCGGAGGGTGAAGTTGTTGAGCCGCGAGCCGAGGTTGCCATCGGTGCGATTGAAGACGACCACGGTTTCGATGGGGAATTCGCCGCCGAGATCGACTTCCCACCAGGCGTTGTCGGTGCCCTCGCGGGTGTGGGTCTGGCCGCCGTTGCCATAGGTTCCGTCGGTATTGCCATCGACGGCACGGCTCGCCACGCCACCGTAGGCGGTGTTCGCCTGGCGGGCTTTCTTCTTGAGCGCGATATTTTTGCCGTCGGACATCACTTCGACTTCGGCGAGAGTAAGAGTCCGCTGCCGGCCGGGAAGCTCGATGCGGACGTAGCGGCCGGTGACGGTCTTGCTGGCGCCGATGGTCTTGGCGAGTTCGGGCGGCAGGCCGCCGAGGAGCGCGACCACTTTCGGATAGAGGGCGGCGCGCTGGCCGGGGTCGCGGACCAGCGGCATCGCGGCCACCAGGTCTTGCAGCGCCCGCACGGAGCCGCCGCCGAGCTTCCACGCGGCATCGGTGGAACCGTCGATCGCGATCACAGTCGCGAACGAAAGTTGCCGCGTGATCGGATGCTTTCCCCTGGTCGCCAGCGGTTCGACGATGCCCCGCAAGATGGGAAGATCGGGGATCGGTTGGGGAAGCAGCAAGCGGTACAGGTCGAAGGTCACGCTCTCGTCGGCCCGATCGTCGACGTCTTGAGCCCGGATGGCGTCGAGCAGGGTGATTAATTGCGATTGGCCGGCAATCTTGGCCAGCTCGGTAATGGCCTCGCGGCGCACCTCGTCGCGGAGCCCCGGCCGGTGAATCAGTTCGGCGTTCACTTCGCGGCTGCGGTCCATTTTCAGGAGGGTGTCGGTGTCGATCATCTTCACCAGGTGCTTCATGCCGGAGGCGGTGGTGAACTTGATCGGCGTCTTGGCGGCGATGGCCTTGCGCAGCATCGGTTCAAGTGCCCGCATGGTTTCGCGGATTTCGTGCGTGATGTATTGATCCGTCGGCTGGTCCTGGGCAATGAAGACGATCTCGGCGGCCTCGGGCACGGTGAAGAAGCTGGCCGCCCAGATGGCCATCAGCCTCACCCGCGGCGACGGATCAGCAGCCAAGTCCTTGAGGGTATCAAGGTTGCTGTTGTATCTCAGATAATGGATGACTCTAACACCTGCGGCTCTGACACGGGCATCCTTTGCTCCGAGAACATCGAGAGGAATAACTGCTATGCTCGCCCAATCGGTAGGGATTTTGAAGGCATTCATTGGGCTTAAGAAGTCGTGAGACTGCAAGACCCAAACCGCTTCAAGGAGGTAACGCTCGAAGTTTGGATCCTTTCGGGTTTGTGCTTTTAGCCACTTTCCTATCTTCTCAATGACTTCGAAGCTTTTCCTTCCGCCGAGTTCCACCTTGGCCCGATAGCGCACCCGGTCTTCAGGGTGCTTCAGCAGTTCCAGCAACTTCTCGATCGGTTCGCCGGCGATCTTGGGCGACACAGACAGCGGCCGGCCTTCGTACGTCACGCGGTAGATGCGGCCGTGCTTCCGATCGCGGTTCGGATCGCGGAGGTTGTGCTGCATGTGGCCGATGATCGGGTTCTGCCAGTCGATGAACCAGATCGCGCCATCCGGGCCGGTCTTCACGTCCACCGGGCGGAAGTTCGGATCGGTGCTCGACAGGATCGGTTCGAGTTCCTCGCCCTTCAGGCTCGAGCCGCTGTCGCTGAGCTTGTAGCGGAGAATGCCCTGGAAGCCGATGCAGTTGG
>DATNBQ010000494.1:0-3629 GCA_035571955.1 Urbifossiella sp.
CAATGTCCACGGCGCCGATGTCCGGGCCGGGGATGCCGGTCTCGTGGGCGATGGCGCCGACGATTTCGCGCGGCGACACCCCATCCATGCGGCCGACCGTGAGGAACAATCGGCCCATGGCCGGCCCGCGGCGGCGGCCCCGGTCGAAGCGCGATCCGCCGTCGCTGCGGTTCCGATCGCGCGGATCGTCGCGCTCGAACCGCGGCGGCCCCACCGGAATTTCTTCTTCGCCGCCGGGGTCTTCGCCCGTTTCCAGCCGGTGGGCCAACTTCGTCGCGGCCAAGGCGATGTCCATGACATCGTGCTCGGCGGAGAGCGCTTCGACCACCACGCGATAGTGGTCCAGGTCCCCTTCCTCGATGACGGCCTCGATGGCTTGCCGGGTCAGTTCGAGCCGCCGCGTGCGCAAATCGGCGACCGTCGGCACCCGGCCGACTTCGATCTTCCTTCCCGTGGCCCGCTCGATGTTCTTGAGCAGGCGGTGTTCCTTGGGTTCGGCCAGGGTAATGGCGGTCCCTTCGCGGCCGGCCCGACCAACGCGGCCGATGCGGTGCACGTACGCTTCCGTTTCGGCGGGAGTGTGGAAGTTGACGACGTGCGAGAGGTGCTCGACATCGAGGCCGCGGGCGGCGACGTCCGTCGCGACAAGTAAATCGGCGGTGCCGGCGCGGAAGAGGCGCATGACGCGATCGCGCTGTTCTTGCGAAAGGCCGCCATGCAATGCTTCGGGGCGGTAGCCGCGGGCGGAAAGGGTCTCGGCGAGTTCGTCCACCTCAGTGCGGGTGCGGCAAAAGACGAGCGCGGCCGCCGGTGCTTCGACATCGAGGACGCGGGCCAGGGCGGCCAGTTTGTGGGCTCGCGGCACGATGTACGCCACCTGCCGGACGCGCGGCAACTCACCCGCCGCTATCTTTTCCTGAGCCACCTTGATGTTCGCCGGATTGCGCAGATGTTTCTTGGCGATCGCCTCGATCCGCGGCGGCATCGTCGCCGAGAACAGCATGGTTTGCCGCTCCGTCGGCGTTTCCCCGAGAAGTGCCTCGATGTCCTCGGCGAAACCCATGTCGAGCATCTCGTCCGCCTCATCGAGCACGGCGATGCTGATGCCTTGCAGTTTCAAGGTGCCGCGGCGCAGGTGATCGAGCGCTCGGCCCGGCGTGGCGACCACGACATCGACGCCCCGATCGAGAGCGCGCGCCTGCTGGCGAAACTCGGCCCCGCCATACACGGGCAGCACCTGCGTCTTGAACGGCTTGCCGTACTTGTGAACCGCCTCGGCGACTTGCATGGCGAGTTCGCGGGTCGGCACGAGGATGAGCGCCGCCGGCTGCCGCTTGGTCGCGGAGGCCGCGAGGCGCTGCAACAAGGGCAAGGCGAACGCGGCCGTCTTGCCCGTGCCGGTCGCGGCCAGGCCGACGAGATCGCGCCCCTGCAATAGCAGGGGAATCGCTTCGCGCTGGATCGGCGTCGGTTCTTCGTAACCGAGCGCGGTGAGCGAAGCGACGATACTGGGGTCGAGACCGAGGGTGGCAAATCCGCTGGAAGGTTCCGGTTCCGGCTGTGAACTCATCGGTGGCATCTCGCGGCGAAGGAACTGTTTAATCTATCGGAAATGTCAGCGAGCGGAGTCTTCGGCGAGCCGGGAGCGCCTTTTGGCGAGTCGGGAGCGTCAATGACAATCCCGGCTCGCCAGCTATTCTTCGCCGCGGAAGGGGTTTTTCTTCGGGCCGTCCTTCTTGAGAATGTGGAACGAATCGAGGAAGCGGCGGGTGCGTTCGTTGCCGTCCGCGTCCAGGAACGGACCGCTGACCGCGGCCACGTACACCGTGGCTCGGGCCGCCACGATGATGCAGTGCGTCGTGAGGCCTTCGTGAACGAGCACCACTTCGCGGGCCGGGTAGCCATCCACCGTTTTCGGCGTCTCGCGGATCACCGTGCCGAGGTTCTCCTTGGTGAAGCCCTCGACGGTGGCCTTGAGGATGGCTTCGTCGCCGGCCAGGAGGGCTTGCAGATCGACCTTGTGGTAGCCGACCCAGTAAACTTCAAGGCGGCCGGCGAGCACGGTTCCCTCGACGTGCTCGTTGGGTTGCTTCAACTTCACTTCCTGGTTGATGCCGGGGTTGAGGGGCGCGGGCAGATCGACCTTGTAGCCGCCGGCCTGGGATTCGTGCGTTTGCCAGCGCGGGATGGCCATTGCGAACCAGATGCCGCCGCAGGCGAGGCAGGTAAAGAGGCCGAGGCCGAAGATGATGATGACGAGCCAGAAGAGGACGCTCTTGCCGCCTTTTTTGGCGGTTCGCCGGCGCGGACGCGGTTCGCCGAAGTCATCGCGGTCGTCGCGGCTCTCGCGGCGCGGCCGCCGTGCCGGTTCGCCGAAATCGTCGTCGCGGTCATTGCGGTCATTGCGGTCGTCGCGGCGCGGCCGCCGTTCCAGCTCCCGCGGTTCCGGAACTTCGCGCGGCTCGACCGGTTCCGGGTCCGACGGCGTTGCGGACGGGACGCGCAGCGCCGTCAGGCAGTTGCCGCAACGCATCACCTGGCCCGCCGACTCGTCGGGGACGCGCAGCGCCCCTTGGCACGACGGGCAAACAAACTCGATGGCCATCACCCGCTCCGGGAGGAACCCTCATTTTCGGGAAACTGGGGAGCAACACAAGCCCCCGCGTGGCCGCGGCCCAACCGAGCACGCGCGCCGACCGCGCTCCCCGCCGGGTCGCGGCTACGCGATTATTCGAGACGGGCTTCGAGAGATTTCACGAGTCCGCGCAACTGCTCGCGA
Organism: Urbifossiella sp.; assembly: GCA_035571955.1. Lineage (GTDB taxonomy): Bacteria > Planctomycetota > Planctomycetia > Gemmatales > Gemmataceae > Urbifossiella. The sequence goes on from DATNBQ010000494.1 coordinate 2,780, forward strand.
AGCTCATTCGGGATATTCGGCTCGGCCGCGAGCAGCGTCGCCATCGCCTCCATCATGTGAATCGCGGCCTGCCAGACGGGTGGGTTCGGTTTTGGCACGAGGGGCGCCGGCGCCGGTTCCGCTTCCACCGGCTTCTCATTGATCAGGCCGCGCAGGGCATCCAGGAAGCCGGACGCTGCCGACGCCTCGAAGGCGATCTCGTCGTCGTCGCCGGCGAACAACTCCTTGAACAGCCCCTGTTTCACTTCGAGCGTCCGCAGCACGCGCTCCTCGATCGTGCCGCGAGTGACGAAGTTGACGACCCGCACCGGCCGGTTCTGGCCCATGCGGTGAACGCGAGCGATCCGCTGTTCGAGCACGGCGGGGTTCCACGGCAGTTCGAGATTCACCACGGTATCGGCATGTTGGAGGTTGAGGCCGGTGCCGCCGGCATCGGTGCTCAGGAAGATGAGACAGTCCGGGTCGGTTGCGAAGCGGGCCAGGGCGTCCTTGCGTTCCTTGCCGGAGAGGCCGCCGTGGAGGATGGCGTGGCCGACGCCGAGCCGTTCGAGCACCTTCGCCGCCTCGAGCACCATCGTTTCCCACTGGGAGAAAACGACCGCCTTGTGCGGAAGGCCGCCATCGGCCGCGGGCAGGCTTTTGGACAGCAGTTCCGGCATCAGTTCCGCGAACTCGTCCAGCTTCGGCGACACCCGCGTATGCTTGTCGAACAGGAACAGGCTGTCGCAGATCATCCGCATGTTGATGAGGCAAGCCAGCACTCGCTTGCGGTCCAGGTCCGTGAGGTAATTGTTCTGCAAGAGGCGGGCGAGAGCCGTTCGCTGCTCCTCGTACGGGCGGCGCTGGCCAG
>DATNBQ010000495.1:0-2782 GCA_035571955.1 Urbifossiella sp.
TGCTTCACCACGGGGCGCGGCAGCGTGTTCGGCTGCAAGCCGGCCCCGAGCATCAAGGTCGCCACCAACACGCCGCTGTTCGAACACATGAACGGCGACATGGACATCGACGCCGGCCGAATTCTTACCGGCACGCCGGTGGCCGAGGTGGGCAAGGAAATCTTCGAGAAGATCCTGGCGACGGCGAGCGGCGAACGGACCAAGAGCGAAATCAACGGCGTGGGCGAAGAGGAATTCGCGCCGTGGTCGATCGGCCCGACACTGTAAGGGATCGGGACTTACCACAGAGACACAGAGAAGCGAAGCGAGGTTGAAAAGCCAACTCCGATTTCAACAGTTGATGTTCGAATCGCGTGAAGCCTTTTGCTGTCTTTTCTTTCTTCTCTGTGTCTCTGTGGTTAGTTTTGGATTCGCGCTTGACGCGTGCCAGTCGGCATGGGAAGGTCAAGTTACCATGACCGCCCTTGCCTCTTCCCCGAGTCGATGCCCTGGCCCGTCGCGGCGCGAGTGGCTGCGCGTCGGCGGGCTTTCCGCCTTCGGCCTCTCCTTGCCGCAACTGCTGCATGCCCGCGCTGCTCCCAACGCCCGTTCGCCCAAAAGCTGCATCGTTCTCTTCCTGATGGGCGGGCCGCCGCAACATTCCACCTGGGATCCGAAGCCGGACGCTCCGCCGGAGATCCGCGGCGAGTTCGGCCCCATCGCCACGAGCGTGCCCGGCTTGCAGTTCGCCGCGACCTTGCCGCACCTTGCTCGCCACGCCGAGAAATTATGCGTGCTGCGAGCCGTGAGCACTGGCGATAATGCCCACTCGTCCAGCGGCTACGCCATGTTGACCGGTGTGCCGCACAGTCCGCTCAACTCCGAGAACGCCAACCCCGGGCCGCCGAACGACTGGCCGACGCTCGGGGCGATCGTCCGCCGGCTTCGCGGCGACCACGGCGGCCTGCCGGGCGCTGTCCGGTTGCCGATGCACATCTTCAACACGGATAGCTCGGTGTGGCCGGGGCAAGATGCCGGGTTTCTCGGCCGCAATAGCGACCCGTGGCTGTTCCGCTGCGAGCCGGCCGCCGCCGCCTTCCGCGTTCCTGAACTGACGCTCGCCGCCGACGTTCCCCCGGACCGGCTGGCCGAACGCCACGACCTGTTCCAGCGGCTCGATCGCGGCATCGCTGCCGGCGCCGATTCGCGCCGCACCGCATCGACGCGATACACGGATCAAGCGTTCGATCTGCTCGGCTCGCCAGCGGCCCGAGCGGCCTTCGATCTGTCGCGCGAATCGCCGCGCACCCGCGACGCCTACGGCCGCTCGCAATTTGGCCAAAGCTGTCTGCTCGCCCGCCGCCTCGTCGAAGCCGGCGTCGGCCTCGTTCACGTCAACTGGTTCCGAGGGCCGGAAGAACCGTCGGATGCACCCTGTTGGGATTCGCACACGCGCGAGGCCGTACGCTTAAGAACGGCACTGGCGCCGACGATGGATCGCGCCTTCGCGGCACTCTTGCAAGACCTTGCCGATCGCGGTTTGCTCGATGATACGCTGGTGATGTGTCTGTCGGAGTTTGGCCGTTCGCCGAAGATCAACGGCTCGGCGGGGCGCGATCACTGGGGCCACGTCTTCTCGGCGGCGCTGGCCGGCGGCGGGATCAAGGGGGGCCAGGCCTACGGCGCCTCGGACAAGCAGGGCGGCCATCCGCGCGAAAACCGCACCACCCCGCCCGAACTCACCGCGACCGCCCTGCATTGCCTCGGCTTCGAACCGACCGCGGAAATTCATGACTCCCTCGGCCGCCCGCTCCCCGCCAGCCGCGGCCAGGCGATCCGCGCCATTCTGTAATTCGACCGCTCACTTCTTCGGCGTCTGATCGTCGACGACGAGTTCGTACGAGCCGCCGCGCGAAATGACCCGGAAGATCGTCTCTTCAATGTCCTCGGCGCGGCGATTGCGATAACCCGTCTCCTTGCGGGACAGCTCTTGTTCCAGCCCCTTCGGGAAGAAGGCCCAAAACGACGTGGCATCTTCCTTGACGTACAGCGCATCGCAGACGCCGCGCACCGAAGCCGGCCGCGTATCGCTGAACTTGATCTGCCCGGTGAGGCTCCGCAGATCGGCATCCGTCGCCATGTGCTTCTGGCTCGGGTTCTTCAAATCGGTGAAATACAGGCAGTTCTTGTTGCCGGTGGATGGCAGCGGCACGAGAATCACGGCTTTCATGTCGGCCAGTTGGGCCGGGTAATCCTCGCCGCCGGACGTTTTGAAACGCATGACCCAGCGCAGCGAGCGGGCCCTTGTGGAATTGGCGCCGGTGCCGCCGGGACCGGTTCCCTTGCTTCCGTCGTTGCCGCTGCCGGCGCCGGGCCCGGCCCCCTTCTTCGCGCCGATGCCCAGCAGCTTATCGCGCAGCGTTTTGTCCACCGCGGCATAGGCCGGGGCGTTGAAATCCGAAACCGTAATGTCCCCTTCGTTGTCGTACTTCAGGGTGTCCTTCAAGTTTTGAACGACCACCGGCAACTGGCTCGGATCGGGGAGCACCTTCAATTGCTCTTCCAGCGACATGGTTTTGCCTTCCTTGAGCGGGTCTTCGATGCCGCCGGAACCGGCCGACCCGGTGCCTTCGTCGTCGAGGCCGCCCATATCCGGCACCAAACTCACCGGCACGCTCGAGCGGTCTTCCTTCTTCATGAAGTACGTGAATGTGGCCACCAGGAAGCCGGCGACCGCCACGTGCAGGAGAATCGCGGTGACGGACGATAGCGGGAATTCGAGCCGTTTGTTGTAGCGGTCCCA
>DATNBQ010000496.1:0-4101 GCA_035571955.1 Urbifossiella sp.
AGTTCCTCGACCCGGCGCCTGGGCAATGGTTCCTCCGGCCATTCCAAACCGGACAGCGTTCCCCTCGCATTCCAGTCCGGTGTATAGCGATCAGCGATAGCGAACGGGTCGCCGAGATGTTGGTACAGATCGCGGCTTAACACCAGGAAGAGGAATCCAAGCGCGCCATCCGGGCGGTCGGCAACGGTCGAAACGCATACGCTGTCGCGGCCGAAGGGACAAGCGAAGTGGGCCAGCGAGCAAGCGGCCGTTCGCGGCCCGAACAGTCCGACGATTCGTTCCGCCTCTGCCGCGTTGAAGCCATCCGACTGGGCCAGCACGCGGATGCCGCGATCGTCCGCGGCCAGAAGCCCCTGAGTCATGCGCAAGTCAGGCACCGACATCGAGGCTCACTTTTCTGGCGCGGCGAGGGTGTCGAGCAGTTTGTAGGCGGCTTCGCGCATGGCCGGCGGGAAGTCGTGCGGGCAATCGGGATGCTCCAAGCGCAGGCGATCGGCTTGTCCGTACAGCTTGAACACGGGCCGGGCGGCGGCCGCGATCTTGTCCACGCTCGAATGCTGGAAGTTCGAATCCTTCAGTGGCGCGATGATCAGCACTTTCCGCGGCGCCAGCGCCCCGATCATCTCGTGGAAGTCGAACGGAATTTCGGCGAGGCGGCCGCGATAATCCGCCAGCTTCCGCATGTATCGCGTCTGGCACCACCCCTTCTCCGGGAACCAGTTCTTCTCGTCGCCGCCGTAGTAATCGAGATACGAATCGAGGCCACAGCTCGAAACGACGATCTTCAAGCGCGGCTCGAAGACGGCGGTGTAAACGGAGTTGTGGCCGCCGAGCGAATGGCCGATGGTGCCCATCGCCTTGCCGTTTACATAGGGAAGCGTTTCCAGGTAATCGAGGCCGCGGATATTATCCCAGACGGCTTTGAGCGTGCCGCTTTCCCAGCCGAGCTTCTTCAAGTCCGGCTGGTACTTGGCCAGGAGCGGGTAGTTCGGCGCGAAGGCGACGTAACCGCGCTCGGCGAGTTCGGAGGCGTAGGCGCGATTCGCATTCTTGCCGAGGCCGACGACCGTGCCGTGGCCGATGGTGTTATCGGTGCCGTGCAGGCAAAGAATCGCCGGCACTTTGTTCTTGCCGTCGAGCGCGGCCTTGGGGATGCACAAGTACGCCGGCACGCGCGAACCGGGTTCCGATTGGTACGTGATGAGCCGGCGCACGTACTTCCCGCAATCGACTTCCTCCACGACTTTGACATCCAGCGGGCAGCGTTTGGAATCGCCCGGCAGCTTGCCCATGACGGATTCCATGCCGCGAACGATCTCGGCGCGGCGTTTCTCCCACTCGGCCACCGTTGTCGCGGTCTTGGTCTGACCGTCCTCGCCGCGATAGAGCAAGAGATTGTCGCGCGGCAACCGCTCCGGAGCGGCCGAAACGAGCAACACCGCAAGGGCCAAGGAGGGAATCATAATCCGAGTGTATCGAGGTGCGTCACCGTTTCAAAGCCGCTTCCAGTTCCCGCTTGGCGGCCGTGAAATCGCCCTCGAGTTCCATGGCGACCCGCTTCCACTTCACCGGGTTGGCCGCGATGGCGGCGGAGAGCCGCCGCGCTTCGCCGCCCTCGGTCGTCGCCGCGTAGCTCGTTACCAGCTGGTCGCACTTCTGCAGGCACATCAGATAGCGGCCGGCATCGTGGTCGGCCCGCGCCGCGATGAGCAGGTTCGTCGCCGGCGAACGCAAGACTGTCGCCGATTTCGGTTCCTGCCGCGCCGGCACGTGCCGCAGCATCGCCATCATCTTCGTAGTATCGGCAAAACCTTCGTGCCGTTCGACGATCTTACCGTCGGCCATCGCCAGAACGACGGAAGGGAATGCCTGGACGCCGGCGGACTGCGTCAACCGCGGGTCGTGGTCGGCATCGATCTTGACGGGAATGAAGCGGTCGTTGATGAGTTCGACGACGCCGCGATCGCGAAAGGTGCTGGCGTCCTGCTTGCGACACCAAATGCACCCTTCGGTGCCGAAGTCGAGCAGCATCGGCTTGCCGGTGGCCGCGGCTTCCTTGCGGGCCGCGGGATAATCCTTCCGCCAGCGGATTTCCTGGGCCTGAGCGAAGTGCGGCAAAGCGAGAACGGCCAGCGCGGACAAAAGCAAAGCTGCCATCCGTGGCATGAAGAGCCCTCCCTGGCTTTCGCGGCCATCCTGGCCACAGCGAAGCAAATACCCGCTGGGTAAGCTGGCGTCAAGCCGACTCAAACCCTACCAGCTGGCACGGGTGTAACCAGAATCCATGGGGAGGATTGGACGCTTCTGGGTGGCACCGGCTTCCAGCCGGTGTGTCTTTGCTTGCACCGGCTGGAAGCCGGTGCCACCCAAATATGGCAACGATTTCTGCTTTCCCAAGAGAATCTTGCTGCACCCAGCTGGCGGAAGAAAGTAACTTCGTGAATTCCAGAACGGATGCTCGTTTTAACTCTTGACACGCGCGCCAGACCGGGGCTAACATCTCTTCACGCTTCAGATTCTATTGGGTATCCCAATCCATACGCGGTGCGCGATGAATTCCCCCCCCCGCGCAAAGATTCCGTTTATCCGCGTACATTAATCCGGCTCATTGGCATCGTTCTCATCGCTGCCGCCACTCTCAAGGTTTCCGGCGTCCGCGCGGCGTCTGCGGCGGCGCAAGCGGATTGGCTTGCTAACCTCGTCTCCAAAGGCGCGATTGCCACCGGCGAGTTTGCATTGGGCGCGTGGTTCATCAGTGGCGTCGCGGTGCTGGCGGCACGCTGGACGGCAGCCGTGCTCTTCTTGGCATTCTCAATCATCAGCGCCTCGGCGGGAGTGGCCGGTGCGCCATCGTGCGGATGCATGGGGAACCTCACGATCAGTCCGTGGATCATATTCGGTTTCGATCTGACTGTGCTGCTTCTTCTCCTGTTCCTCAGGTTCAAAGCAAATTGGCAGCCGGCGGATCGCTTTGCGATCCGGTTAATGCTGGGAACGGGAATCGCCTGCGCGGTCGGCGTCTCGATCCTGACCGCTTCCTTTGGTTCGTTGGCTGCGGCCTGGGCATCCATCAAGAATCAACCGATCGCCATCGACCCGGTCGTGGTATCGCTCGGCGAATGTCGGGCTGGCGAACCGATGGAAGCGCACGTCGCCTTCACCAACCTCACGAGCGAACGAATCCAGGTCATCCTCGTGCAATAGGATTGCTCGTGCGTGTCGGCGGATGTCCCGGCCTGGATCGAGCCGGGACAGGCGACGTCCGTGCGCCTGCAGTTGATTCCTCCGAAAGATTCGGGCTCCTTCGTTCGCCGCATCAACTGGAAGACGACGATTGGCGATCGCCGCGGCGAGATCCACGGTTTTGTCGCGAGTTCCACTCCCTGACCCTTTTTCTAAGTGGAGACCTGTGATGCAATCGAAGAATCGAACGCAGCTGTGGTCGATGGTGTTCGGCAGCACCGCGGCGGCCTTGCTGCTGCTGGGAGGCACGGCCCTCGCCGACCCGCCCTGCTACGCATGCACCTCAGGTTGCACATCGACGGGAGTCAACAGCGGATTCGGTTACCTGGACCCCAATACCGGGAATGTCGTGATGGTGGGCGGCGGCGGCTTTAGCGTGTGCGGCCCTGGAACGCAGTGTTTCGCGAATGTCCAAAGCCTTTGCCAGCAGTGGTGCGCAACATGCACTGCCAACGGCGGCGATCCGTCGGGACTCTTAGGATGTGACGACGACAGATGTGCTATCAAGACGGGCCAGACCAACCAAAACCCCTCCGCAGGACACGAGCGTCTGCTCCAACATGTGTGCTTGCTCGAGTGGCACTAATCCTTACTGTACGGACACGCAGATAGTCGGCGGTGGAATCCTCTCGCCGCAAAACTGCGCTTGTCAGTGCCCGAGATGATTCCTCCGTTGGTGCGTCTGCTGAGAAGCACGGCCGGCCTTTTCTAACAATCGATTCCAGCCAAGGAAACACGGCTCATCCGTTTTTAGGTGTAACACAGGGCGAAATGGCTCCGAATACGCTGGCCAAGTCGGCGAATGCCGGCGATGGTCGGGCCAAGCTTTTTCGCGGCCCAGTTCACATCCAGAAGCAC
>DATNBQ010000497.1:0-5850 GCA_035571955.1 Urbifossiella sp.
GGCCTTCAAGTGCAGGTCGGAGCCCTTGTGGAGCATGACGGTGCGGAACAGCTGATTGATCTGCGGTTCGCCGGGAACGGCGGTGGCAACCTTTAACCCGCCGCCCTGCGCGTTGATGTAGTGCGGGCCGGAAGCTGCGTCGGACATGGAAAAACTCCCAAACAAGCCCACCCACTGCATGGGTGGGCTTTCACAGGCATCGAACCGGTACGCCGCGGCTGGCGAGGTAGGCTTTCGTATCCGGGATGCTGTACTCGTTGTAGTGAAAGATGCTGGCGGCCAGAGCGGCGTCGGCGCCGGCTTGGAACGCATCGTACAGGTGGGCCGGGCAGCCGGCGCCGCCGCTGGCAACCACCGGAATGTTCACCGACCGCGCGATCGCTTCCAGCATCGGAATGTCGTAGCCGTTCTTGGTGCCGTCCGCATCCATCGAGGTGAGCACGATCTCGCCGGCGCCGAGTTCCTCGACGCGCTTGGCCCAAGCGATTGCGTCCAACCCCGTCGGCACCCGCCCGCCATTGATGTGGACTTCGAATCTTGGCGAGCCGGGAGCGTGAGCGACCGGAGTTCCCGTCGAAGACTCCGGTCGCTCACGCTCCCGGCTCGCCAGATTTTTCGTGCGCTTCGGATCGATGTTCACGACCGTGGCGCAGCGGCCGAACCTCTCCGAGACGGCCGTGATGAGTTCCGGCATCTTCACCGCCGCCGAGTTCAAACTCACCTTCTCCGCGCCGGCCTGGATCAGTTGTGTCGCGTCCTCCAGTGTGCGAATCCCGCCCCCGACCGTGAACGGCATGAAGATCGACTCGGCGACCTTCCGCACCATGTCCAGCAAAATCGCCCGCCCCTCGTGGCTGGCCGAGATGTCCAGAAAGACCAGTTCGTCGGCGCCCTCGGCATCGTATCGGCGTGCGACTTCGACCGGGTCGCCAGCGTCGCGCAGCCCCACGAAATTCGTCCCCTTCACCACGCGGCCCCGGTCGACGTCGAGGCAAGGAATGATCCGCTTGGTCAACATGAGTAGGTCGGGCTGTGCCCGACAGTTGAAATGAATGGATTCCGCTCCAGTGATGCTAGCGGGTGGATGCTGGCCTTCCAAGTGGCATCATCCGGCCAGCGCGGGGGCCGCGAACTGCTCCAGCACCGATTCCACGACGAGGATCGTCATGACGCGGCGATCGATTCTGTAATCGGCTTCGATGCACTTGTCGATGAGTTCGAGAAGCCGCTCGGGGCCAAGGCGGTCGGCGTAGGGCCGCAACTTGGCCGCGTCTGCGGCGTCGAGGCCCGATGTCTCCGCGGCGAGTGCGAGCCGGAGGGCCTGTTGCAGCGTTTCCACAAGGAAGCGAAGGACGAGCGCGACGCGGAGCCGTTGCCCGCGCGATTCCTTCCCCGCCCCTTCGTAATAAGCCTTCCACGCCTCGGTCAGGGAATGGAAGTTCGGCCGCGGCGACGTGATGCCGTTCAAGAGCGTTTGCCGCAGGTTCCAGAATTCCTCGTCGTTGAGAGCGAGTGCCTGGCCGGCGCTGCCGCCCGCCAGCTTCACCAGCCGTTCGATCTTGGCAGCGTCGTCGATGTCGTGCTCGCGCAGGATGGCCCGCAGATCGTCCGCGGGAAGCGCTGAGAAGCGGACAACCTGCGATCGCGACAGGATCGTCGGCAACTGCTGGTCGATATTCGTGGCCCGGAGCAACAGCACGGAACCGGGCGGCGGTTCCTCCAGCGTCTTCAAGAAGGCGTTCGCCGACTCCTGGTTAAAGTCGTCGGCGTCTTCGACGATGCCGATCTTCCTCGAACCGCGGGTCGGCTTCATCGCCATTTGCGAAGAGAATGCTCGAATTTCATCGATCGGCAGTTCGTGTTTATCCTTCGGTGTGCGAACGCGGAAGAGATCGGGGTGCGTGCCGGCTTCGGCCTGGGCGCAGGCGGGGCAGGCGCCGCAGGCCGCGAGGGGGCCCGGCGACTTTTCGCAAAGCAGCGCCTTGGCCAGTTCGAGGGCGAAGATCCGCTTGCCGACGCCGGCCGGGCCGAGAAGTAAGTACGCCTGTCCGAACCTTCCGCGCGTGAATGCCGCGCGGAAGGTATCGATCACGGCATCGTGCCCGCGGACTCGTTCCCAGCCCATGCGTCAAAACCTCGCAGATGCGACGATAATGCCTTCCGCCGACAATCCTGATTTTTTGCGGCCCGGATGTTTTTCAATCGCGGCCGCAATAAGGCACAAGAGCCGCGAAAAAAAAGGAACTCTTCTGACGAGCCCTCAATTTCGCAATTCTCAGTTATTATGCAGTGGCCAACCGCGATCCAGCAGCAAGCGACTCACTTCGCGGCGAATGGCGCTTTGCACCGTTTCTACACTCGGCGTCGCATCGATAATGCGGTGCTTGTCCGGGCGGCGGCCTGCTTCAAAAAGGAAGCCCCGCTTCACCGCTTCGTGGTATTCGCGGTCGCGGGCCTCCATGCGGTCGGCGGCGCGATTGCGGCGGGCCATCGCTTCGTCCAGGGGCAAATCGAGCACGAGCGTCAAATCCGGCTCGATTCCCGATGCGGCGACGGCACCGACCTCCCACAACTCTTCCGGGTCCAAGCCTCCAGCATGCCCCTGATAAACGACGTTGGCCAGCGTGAAGCGATCGGAGACGACGCTGTGGCCGCCCTCGAGGGCCGGGCGAATCACCTCGGCAACGAGTTGTGCCCGCGACGCCATGAACAGGAACGCCTCGGCCGCCGTGGCTAACGAGTGCTCGCGGCCAAACAGCAGGATTTTGCGGAGTTCCTGGCCGAGCGGCGTGCCACCCGGATCGGTGCAACCAATCGCCGGGACGTTTTGCTCGGCGAGCCATTCGAGCAGCTTGCCGCACTGAGTGGACTTCCCGGTGCCGTCGAGGCCATCGAGCGCGATGAATGCAGACCGCGGCATGGAAGCAGTATCCTGTTCCCGAAAATCGCTCGCTCACGCTCGCGGCTCGGATCAATGCATTATCTTATCAACTCCCTTCCCCATTCACTGTGTCGCTGGCGTCCTCGGTCGGTTTCACATCGCCCGCGCGGTATTGCTCGATCTTCTTATGAAGGGTGTTGCGGTTGATGCCGAGGCGTTCGGCCGCCTTGATCTGCGTGCCGCCGAGTTGCCGCAACACCTCTTCGATCAACTCACGTTCCAGTCCATCGACCAGGAACGGATGGAAGCCCTTGATTCCTGTCGGCAGCGGCGATTGCAGCCCGGCCCGCACCAGATTGCGAATCAGCGAGCGGACATCGTTGCCACCCGCCTTGGAACCCTTGGCGGAACGCAAGGCATAGCGCGGCCGGCCAAAGCGGAGCATCTCCGGACCAATCGACCCACCGTCGGCGAGCACTACCAACCGCTCCACGGCGTTCTCCAACTCGCGGACGTTCCCCGGCCAGTCGTGGGCCATCAGGGCGTCGAGCACGGCTGGCGACAGTTCCGGCACCGGGCACTTGTGCACTTCGCCGTAGCGGTGCAGGAAGAAGTGCGCGAGAGCCGCGATGTCGTCGCGGCGTTCCCGCAACGGCGGCAACACAAATGGTATCACGTTGAGGCGGAAGTACAGGTCTTCGCGGAACTGGCCTTCTTCAACCAGTTCCTCAAGAGAAGCGTTGGTCGCGGCGATGACGCGGACATCGACGCGGACGGTTCGGGTGTCGCCGACGCGTTCGAGTTCGCGCTCCTGGAGAACGCGAAGGAGTTTCAGTTGCAGTTGCGGCGAGGTGCTGTTGATTTCGTCCAGGAAGATCGTGCCGCCATGGGCCGCTTCGAAGCGGCCCACCTTGTCGGCCACCGCCCCGGTGAACGATCCCTTGATGTGTCCGAACAGTTCGCTTTCAAGCAAGTTCTCGTGGAGCGCCCCGCAGTTGACGCGTACGAACGGCCCGCTGGCTCGACGGCTCAGCTTGTGAATCGCCTTGGCGATGATTTCCTTGCCGGTGCCCGTTTCGCCAATGAGCAGCACCGTCGTGGGGCGCGGCGCAGCGAGGCGCACGAGGCGATAGACCTCCTGCATGGCGGCCGCCGCCCCGACGATTTCAGGCAACGGTGGTTCCAAATGCTCGCTTTTGGGCATTCGCCCATCGCTTCCTGGGAGAGGAAACATGAAGGGAGCAAAAACCGGTAATCGTGAAGCGTATCTTATGCACGCGTGCCGATAAAAGCGACATAATTCGCATAAAAAAGTCGCATGATAGTCCGCACAGGCAAGAATGCCTGTACCACCAAGATCCGTGCCCCTGCCACCAAGATCCAAGAGCAAGCCCTGCTGTTCGCTTTTGCTATTCCGTTGCGGCCGCAGTCGGTACAACATCCGCAAGCGCATCTCCGAGGTCATCATGGTGGAACGGTCCATTTTCGTGGGGCTGGATGTTGGCGGCACGACGATGAAGGCGGCGGCCGTGGGCGACAATGGTGCCCCGCTGTCCGAACCGGCCGTGATGGAGACTTGCCCCGAGCGCGGCCAAGAAGCAGGCCTCGAAACGATGTGCGAGACGATTCGCCGCGCCGTCGCCGCCGCAAAGCTCTCCCTCAACGACATCACGGCCATCGGCGTCGCCACCCCCGGCCTCATGGACATCAAGGCCGGCCTCATTCTCGATCCACCGAATTTGAAGCCGTGGAAGAACGTGCCGGTCCGCGAGCACATTCGCCAGGCATTCGGCAAACCGACCGTTTATCAAAACGATGCGAATGCCGCGGCCTATGGCGAATTCTGGATCGGCTCCGGCCAGGAAGCGAAGAGCATGGTGCTGTTCACGCTCGGCACCGGCGTGGGCGGCGGCATCATTCTCGGCGACGTGATCGTCGAAGGCGAACACAGCCACGGCGGCGAGCTCGGGCACTTGCGGATCGACCGCCCCGAGTGCGGCCGGTTGTGCGGCTGCGGGGCCCGTGGCTGCCTCGAGGCATATGCCAGCGCCACGCAAGTGGTGAAGCGAGCCCGCGAAGCGCTGGCCGCCTGGCGCGGCCCAACGACCCTGCGTAAGTTTTACACGGCCAACGACGACGACTTCACGGCCAAGGATGTCTTCGACCTCGCCCAGGCTGGCGACGAACTCGCCCTCCGCGTCGTCGATGAAACGGCCTATTTCCTGGCCCTCGGTGCCTGTGCCGTCATCGCGACGGTCGATCCCGAGATGATCGTGTTCGGCGGCGGCATGGTCGCGGCCGGCGAATGGTTCCGTTCGCAAATCGACGCCTACGTTCGCCGCTTCGGCCTGCCGTTCCCCACCAAGACGGTGAAGGTGAAGTTCGCCATGCTCGGTTCGGACGCGGGCTTCATCGGCGCCGCCGGCTGTGCTCGACTCGCCATGAAAGCGAAATGAGACTTGCCGGAAGGGACTATGGCTCTTTGGAAGCCGCCAAGCTAGGATCGATAATTGAGTCGATCCTTCTCGGAGTGCGGCCCATGCTGAAACTTCGCCACGGCATCGTTGCTGGCCTCTTCGTGCTAGGAATCGTGCTGCTCGATCCGGTGATGTCTACGGGGCAACCGGGTCAAGGGGGCGGCTTCGGAGGCTTCGGCGGGAAGGGCGGAGGCAAGCGCGGCAAGGGCGGCTTCGGCGGCGGCCAAGGCTTTGGCCCGAGCGCAGGAGGCTTTGGTGGTCAAGGCGGCGGAGGGTTCGGCAAGGGAGGCCGGGGCGGAGGCCGCGGAGGTTTCGATCCCGAATCGATGTTCACTCAAATGGCTGGCCCCACCGGCGGACAATCCATCGACATGTCGCGCCTCACGCCGGAGAGTAGAAAATACCTCCAAGATCGATTCCAAAAGATGGGCATGACCCCGCCCAGCGATAATGCCGTCATCACCAAGGCTCAGTTCTTGGCAAGCTACGGCC
>DATNBQ010000498.1:0-13909 GCA_035571955.1 Urbifossiella sp.
CCCTTGCGATCGTACTTGCCGGCTTGAGTCCGCAGAAATGCATCGAGGGGCGCCTTGCCGCAGGAGAACGCCCCTCGCTCGTGGCGATCGTTCAGCAGTTCGATTCGCCAGTTATCGGGCATGTCGCTTTTTGTACCTGGCGGCCGCGGCTCGAAAAGCCGGCGTCGGTTCCGGAGGGTTGTCGATGAGATTCAGGAACAAGTCGCGATCGCGTTTGGAGAGCGGCTCCAAGTTCTGCTCCAGGAGCGGCAGCGAAGCTTCCGGGATCACGACGGCCTTGCGGATGCGCAATTCCGACTCGCCGACCACTTCCAGGGTGACGGTGGCGTTGGCGAACTCCTTGGGCAAAATGACCCGGCCCTTGTCATCGACGGTGCGGAAGTCGACTGGCGCTCGCGCTTTGGCGGACATGGGAAAACCCTCATCTAGCAGCCATTATACGTCCAGGGGATTATCCCACAAGTGGGATAATCCCACAGATCCGCGCTCGGCTCCGCCTCGCGGCTAATCGAGTCATCCGTCGCGCAGAATCTCGCGGGCGGCGTTGTGGCCGCAGGCACCCATGACGCCGCCGCCGGGGTGCGTCGCCGCCCCGCAGATGTACAAACCCTTCACCGGCGTCCGGTAGTTCGCGTAGCCCGGCGCGGGCCGCAGGCTGTACATGTTCGACAGGCTCATTGCCCCTTGCATGATGTTTCCGCCCGTGATGCCCCACAGCCGCTCCATGTCCGGCGGAGCAATCACTTGCCGGTGCAACACCGACGCCTTGAAGTTCGGAGCATACTCGTTCAACACGTCGAAGCAGCGGTCGGCGAAGCGGTCTCTCTCCGCGTCCCAGGTTGTTCCCTTGAGTTCGTACGGAGCGTACTGCACGAACATGCTGAGGATGTGCTGGCCGGGTGGAGCCAGGGTGTTGTCCAGGGCCGTGGCCATGGTGCATTCGAGCATCGGGTTGGCGGCCGGCTTGCCGTACTTGGCGTCGTCGTAAGCCCGTTCGATGTAGTCCATGTCCGGGCAAACGTGCATGGTGCCGTGGTGCTGCGGGCCGATGCCAGTTCCCGGCAAGGCCCTGAATTGCGGCGGTTCGGAAAGAGCGACGTTGATCTTCACCGTGGCCGAGGAGTAATCGATGCGCTGGACCTGGGCGAGAAAATCGGCGGGCAGATCGGCGGCATCCATTAACTTCACGAAGGTAACATTGGCGTCGGCCCCGGAGATGACGCGCTTCGCATGGAACTCCGTGCCGTCGTTCAAGGCGACGCCAGTGGCGCGGCCATCTTTCACGAGAATGCGGCCGACCGGGGAACCTGTGCGAATCTCCGCGCCGTACTGGCGAGCCGCCGCGGCGATGCTGTTGGAAATTGTTCCCATGCCGCCGCGCACATAGCCCCAGACGCCGCGAACGCCATTGCACTCGCCCATCACATGGTGGAACAGCACGTAGGCCGTGCCGGGGTGCGACGGCGGCGCGAACGCACCGATCACGGCATCGGTGGCGATGGTCGATTTCAGTTGATCCGATTCGAACCAGCGGTCGAGGATGGGGCGGGCGGCGCCGGTGAGGATTTCGATGGCTTCGGTGGCCGTGGTGCGGCCGAGGCCGCGGAAGCCCCAGCCGGTCTTGGCCAGCCTCCAAAGGTCGCCGATGCGGTTGGAGAAGGGATCGGGCGGCGTCTGGCCGAGCATCGGTTCGAGAAAATCCGCGACGCGGGTGAGCATCGCCTCGTACTTCGGGTAATTCTCGGCATCGTGTTGACTGAACTTGGCGATCTCGCGGAGCGTCATCGCCTGGTCCGGGCCCATCATCAGGTAGCGGCCATCCGGATACGGCGTGAACGACGACGGCGACCGCGGCAGCATCTCGAAGCCGTGCTTCTTCAATTCGAGATCGCGAATGATTTCCGGCCGGAGCAGGCTATTCACGTACGCGGCCGTGGACACCTTGAAGCCCGGCCACGGTTCCTCGGTGATGCAGCAACCGCCGACGATGTCGCGGCGCTCGAGCACCAGCACCTTGAGCCCGGCCTTGGCGAGATACGCGGCGGCGACGAGCCCGTTGTGCCCCGCGCCAATGACAATCGCATCGTGATTTGTCGGCATGATTGAGGGGAGTGAAGCCCACCCGCGGCCGCGGGTGGGCAACCGCGGATCTGCAAAGGAACAACAGAGAGTCAACCAGCCCCACGCCTCTCCCCGCTGGGGAGAGGCCGCCATCTCGCGCCAGCGAGATGGCGGGTGAGGGGTCTGTAATACAAATCAAACCCCTCACCCGGTTTGCTCGCTTCGCTCGCAAACCACCCTCTCCCCAACGGGGAGAGGGTCTGAAAGGTGGTTGACCTGACGCTGCTTCGTTCTGTTGCCTTCATGCCTTGCGGTCACTTGTTTCCCTTGATGGTCCAGAGGTAAACGGTGTGGGTCCGCTCGTTGCCGAAATCGTCCGCGGCCTTCACTTCCTCGCTCTTGTCGGCCTTCCAGTCGTCGCCCATGTCGAAGTCGTGCGACACCACGCGGGCGCCGGGCTTGAGCCCCTTCAGCAGCACCGGCTTCAACTCGCGGTTCACCGACGGAAGCAAATAGAGCGTCACCACGTCCACGCCCTTGAAGTCTTCCGGCTTGAGCTTGAGCACGTCGCCCTGCTTGAAACTGATGGCCTTGGTCTCGGCATCGGTCAACTTCGCCGCCTTCAGGCTGGCCTGGCAATCCTTGAGGCGTTCCGGGTTGAAGTCGAGGCCCATGGCTTTCTTGGCCTTGAAGTCCTTGACGGCGGCGATGACGATGCGGCCGTCGCCGCAACCGAGATCGTAAACGGTGTCGCCCGGCTTCACGGCGGCCATCTTGAGCATCGCGGCGACCACGCCCTTGGCGGTCGGCACGTACGGCACCTCGATTTCGACCTTCAGCTTTTCCTTCGGCTCATCGGCGGAAGCCGGCATGAAGTTCGCCAAGACGACGAACGCCACGGCCGCGGAGGCCACGAAAAACTTGCGCATGGTGCTGCTCCAGGGTGAAGTTCGGGCGCGGAACGGTCACGACGATTATCCGCACGATGGCGGTTGTTGGGAAGGGGGTGGCTTCGGATTCGCGCGAGTTCGCCCGGACGTGCCCCGGCGACGCCGCGCTCGCACACTGCCGCGAAACCGCTATAATCATCATTTGAAAAGCGAAAGGGCGAGCCATGCCACTTCTCCAGATCGAAGCGAGCGACGACCGGAATTTGCGACGGACGCTAGAGACACTGCCCGCCGGCGCATACACCTGCGACGCCGCCGGCCTCATCACTTACTTCAATCGCACCGCGGTCGAGCTTTGGGGACGCGAACCGAGGCTCAATCACGCCGCCGATCGCTGGTGCGGTTCGTTCAAGCTGTATTCGCCGGACGGGACGCCGATTCCGCACGATCAATGCTGGATGGCGCTGGCCGTGCGCGATCGCAAGGCGTACACCGGGCGGGAAATCGCCATCGAGCGGCCGGATGGCAGTCGCTGGTTCGCCCTCGCGCACGCCAATCCGTTCCTTAACGAACAAGGCCTGCTCGTCGGGGCCGTGAACGTTCTCGTCGATATCACCGACCGCAAGCATTCCGAACTGGTGCTGGCCCGATTCGGGGCGATCGTCGAATCGTCCGAGGACGCCATTATCAGCAAGGATTTGACCGGCGTCATTCGGGACTGGAACGGCGCCGCCGAACGACTCTTCGGCTACACGGCGGCGGAAGCGGTCGGCCGTTCGATTATCATGCTCATTCCCGCCGATCGCCTGGACGAGGAGAGGGAGATTCTCGCCCGCTTGCGGGCCGGCGAGCGGCTCACCCACTTCGATACCGTGCGCTTGCGGAAGGATGGCCAGCCCATCGACGTGTCGCTGACGATTTCGCCCATCCGCGACGCCCGCAGGAACATCATCGGCGCCTCCAAAATCGCCCGCGATATTGGCGACCGCAAGAAGGACGAGGCAAAAATCTACTCGCTCATGACGGAACTCAAGGAGGCCGACCGCCGCAAGAGCGATTTCCTGGCGACGCTGGCCCACGAACTGCGCAATCCGCTCAACCCAATCCGCAACGCCGTCAATCTGCTTCGCCTCAAGGGCTCCACGGAATCCGAACTCGAACTCTGTAAGGACGTGATCGATCGGCAGGTCGATCACTTGACCCGGCTCGTCGACGATCTTCTGGACATCAGCCGCATTACTAGGGACAAACTGGACCTTCGCAAGGAGCGAACGACCCTGGAATCGGTTGTGAACGCCGCGGTCGAGTTAAGCCGGCCGGTGATCGACCGGCGTCGCCACGAACTGACGGTGAACCTGCCGCCCGAGCCGATTCACCTGGACGCCGATGTGGTGCGGCTCGCGCAGGTGTTCATGAACCTGCTCACCAACGCGGCCAAGTACACAGAAGAGGGCGGGCACATTCGGCTCACCGCGAAGCGCGACGGCAGCCAGGTTGTCGTGGCTGTCGCGGATGACGGCATCGGAATCCCGCCCGAGAAGTTGCCGAACCTGTTCGAAATGTTCTACCAGGTAGAGGGCGCCCGCGAGCGGTCGGATGGCGGGCTGGGCATCGGCCTGTCGCTGGTGCGGCGACTGCTCGCGCTGCATGGCGGCAGCATCGCGGCCGAGAGCGCGGGCATCGGCCAGGGAAGCGAGTTCATAGTCCGCTTGCCGGTCGCCGAGGGCGAATCGGCGGTCGAGAAGCCGACTTCTCCCCAGGCGTCGGTCGTGACAAGGGCGGGCTGGCGCATCCTGGTCGTCGACGACAATCGCGACGCGGCCTTGTCGCTTGCCATGCTGCTCAGGATCACCGGCAACGAAACGCAGACCGCCCACGACGGCCTCGAGGCGGTCGCGCTCGCCGAGAAATTCTCCCCCGACGCGGTCCTGCTCGACATCGGCCTGCCGAAGTTGAACGGTTACGAAGCGGCCCGACGCATCCGGGCTGAGCCCTGGGGCAAGGCGCTATTGCTCGTCGCGTTGACTGGCTGGGGGCAGCCGGACGATCGCCGATTATCGCGGGAAGCAGGGTTCAATCACCACATGGTCAAGCCGGTCGACCTCAACACCCTGATGGGGGTGCTGACCGAATTGAAGCGGTCGCGCGATTGAGCCGATTAAGAGTCGAGCGTCAACCGCCGAGCTTCGCGCGGGCGTCGTCCAAAATGGTCTTGGTGGCCGTGGCGCCGACGCGGGTGACGCCGAGGTCGCGGACGGCCAAAAGCGTCTCCAGCGAACGGACGCCGCCGGCCGCCTTCACTTGCACGTGAGGCGGACTGCAGGCGCGCATCAGTTTCAAATCGTCCATGGTTGCTCCGCTGTCGCCGTAACCGGTCGAGGTCTTGACCCAGTCGGCGCCGGCTGCGCCGCAAATGCGGCACAGTTCCCGCTTGTGCTCGTCCTTCAAAAAGCAGTTCTCGAAGATCACCTTCACCTTGGCGGCGCGGCGATGGGCGGCATCGACGACCTGCTTCACATCGTCGGCAACGTAGGACCAGTCGCCGGACAGCACCTTGCCGATGTTCGCGACCATATCGAGTTCGAAGGCGCCGTCGTCGATGGCGGCATTGGCTTCAAAAACCTTGACGCGGGTGAGGTGGCCGCCGTGTGGGAAACCAACGACGGTGCTGGCGAGTACGCCGGAACCGGCCAGCCAACGGACCGCTTGCTTGACGGCGTACGGCTTGATGCAAACGGAAGCGACGCGATACTCGGCGGCCAACCGGCAGCCGGCTTCCAGGTCCGCATCCGTCAGCACCGGCTGCAACAACGAGTGGTCGATCATCATGGCCAGTTCGGCAAGCGTCGGCTGCGGCATGGAGCATCCCGGAATTATTGACTTCGGTGAAGCCGAGACGCCCATTCTACCGAATCACATCGCGAGGGCATGACTCTTGAGCCGCCGAAACCAGCGCGGCGGATACATCAACAACCCCTGCACCACGACCACGAACATCGCCACATGCAGCGTGTTGAAGAAGATCTCCGGCACGTCGTTGTAGAAGAGCAAATCGTGCGACATCCGCCCCAGGAACGATTGCCCCGCCCCAATGTCTTGCCCCGCGAGGGCCCGCAGTTTCTCTTCCCAAATAGTGATGGGGCAGCGGATATCGTTGATCGCTTCCCAGGCGACGATGGCGATGGCCAGCAGGTGCGTGTAGCGGAACCACGGGTTCCGGGCCCACCGCCAGTGGAACGGCGCCGCGACGATAATCGCCAACTGTCCAACCACCACGTAGCCGACGTAGAGCACGTGAATCAATACGACGAAGTCGGCCAAATAGCCGTACCACATGACGAACCCTCGGTTTGGTTGCCGGGAGCGAAGAGCGACGTGTTGCCTTCTACAGATATGATTCGCGCGGAGCGGCTTTATTCCCAAAAAGTCTGAGTGCGAGTGTGAAGTGTGAGTGTGAGAAGGCTGTTTTCCACACTCCCACTCACACTCGCAGGGTGTGCCAACGATTATTGGTGTTTCAACAGGTGGATGTCGGGCACAGCCCGACCTACAAGGCGCCTCGTAGGTCGGGCTGTGCCCGACGTTCTTCGACTCAAAGAATCGTTGCCGTATCCCCACTCGCGCTTTTTCATACTTCCACTTTTTGACCCTCGATGTAAACCTGCTCCACGTTAAGCTCCGCGTCGAGCACCGCCAGGTCGGCCACCTTGCCCGCGGCGATGCTGCCGACATCCTTTTCGATTCCCAAAATGCGGGCCGGCGTCAGGCTCGCCATGCGGATCGTTTCCGGTAAGGGCACGCCGGCGCCGCGATGCATCGTCCGCACGCAATGGTCCATTCCCATGACTCCGGACGCCAGGGCCGTGCCTTCGAGCGTGACGCCGACGCCTTGCATCTTGCGAACCATCTCGCCGCGCCCTTCTGGCCCGAACCAGTATTCGCCGTCGGGTAAATCGACCGCCCGCATGGAATCCGTGACCAACGCCAGTTTGTCGGGCCCCTTGATCTTGTACGCGAGCCGCAGCAACTCCGGGGTGAGGTGCTTGCCGTCGGCGATCACTTCCGTCGTCAGTTCGTCGAAGAAGAGCGTCGCTTCCATGACGCCGCCGCGCATGGGGAAGGTTTGCGATTGCCTCAGCCGGGCCCGGTCGGACATGGCACAAAAAAGGTGATCGACGTGGCGAACGCCCCACTTCACCGCGGCTTCCATTTGCGAAAACGTTGCGAAGCTGTGGCCGGCGTTGAAGCGCACGCCGCGCTCGGCATACGTTCGCACCAGCCATTCGGCGTTGTCGATCTCCGGCGCGACCGTCACCACGAATGGCATCGTTCCGGCCAGCCGCATCAGGCTGGCCGAGTTCGAGGCATCGGGCACGAGGAAGTCTTGATCCGGATGGCAGCCGCGCGCCGGCCGCGCGAAGTACGGCCCGTAAAAATGCGACCCGACGATGCGCGAACCAGTTGGCGAGCGGGGGGCGTCAGCCCCCTGATTCTTCAAAGCGATCGTTGCACCGCGGCTATCGCATTGAGAATCAGGGGGCTGACGCCCCCCGCTCGCCAAATACATCAATTCGCACAGTTCCAGGAACCGTTCGTAGTCGCTCATGCGCGCGACGGTGCTGGTCGGCGTTAAACTCGTTGTGCCGTGGCGGGCGTGGCAACGGCAGACGGTCGCGAAGGCTTCCGCCGTACCATCCATGAAGTCGGCGCCGTCGCCGCCGTGGACGTGCAAATCGACGAACCCCGGCGCCAGATACTTCCCCTTGAGATCGATCGCTCGATGCGATCCCGCGGGCGTCGCCCCCACGGCAACGATCCGCTCGCCGTTGATCGTTACAGAGGCAGACTCCAGTCGGTCCGGCAGCACAACCGTTGCGTTCGCGAAAACCGTCAGGCTCATCGCTGCTTCTCCTATTTGCCACGGCTCATGTTACCCCGCGGCATCGCAGGCGGCCCTCGCGGTTACTAGAACACAGATAACGGGAGCCTCCATGGCACGGCGAAATCTCGACGGATTGCGAATCCTGGTGACCGGCGCCTCGCAGGGGATCGGCCGGGCACTGTGCGTGGCGGCGGCCAAAAAGGGATGCCGGGTGCTGGCCTCGGCGCGATCCGAACCGCTGCTCGACGAACTGGCCAACGAGGTTCGGGCGACCGGCGGCACCATTGTGACGGTCGTGGCCGACGTGACGAATGCGGACGAGCGCGAAGGGTTGACCGCCGCCGCCAAGCAGTGTTTTGGCGGTCTCGACGTGCTAGTGAACAACGCCGGCATCGGCGCCACCGGCCACTTCATGGACTCCGATCCCGAAATCCTCCGTACCATCTTCGAAACGAACTTCTTCGGCTTGACGGAAACAACGCGCGTCTTCCTGCCGCTGTTGCGGCACGGCCACACCCCGGCCATCGTCAACATCTCCTCGGTGGTCGGCAAGCGGGCTCTGCCGGCGCGATCGCTGTACTCCGCCAGTAAGTTCGCCGTCGCCGGCTTCAGCGAATCGATCCGGGCCGAACTGGCCAAGGACGGCATCGACGTGATCGTCGTCAGCCCCGGCTTGACGCAGACCAACTTCTCGAAGAACATGCTGGAACAGAAAGCGCGGATGCCGATGGATCACCTCCGCGGCATGACCAGCGAGCAGGTGGCCGAGGCGACGCTGAAGGCGATCGCCAGGGGATCGACCGATGTGACGCTGACGTTGAAGGGAAAGCTGCTGGTGCTGGTGAACCGCTTTTTCCCGTGGATCGTGGATCACTTCGCGAAGAAGAAGGTGCGCGAACTGTTCGCCGAGGAGATCGCCGAGCGCCGCCGGAAGCGGGCCGCGGCAGCGGCGACGGCTGGCGAGCCGGGAGCGTGAGCGACCGGAGTGATTTGCGACTCCGGTCGCTCACGCTCCCGGCTCGCCAGCTACTTGCTCGGTTTCTCGTACTGCAGTTCAAACATCTCGTCGCGGAAATTGACGATGCCGCTCTCGTTCCTGCCCTCCATGGTGTTCTTTCCCTTCGCAATCTTCAAGCTCAGCGATTGAATCAACCCGGCCGCCGCACAGGCTTCCAGCACCTTCTTGACCTGGTCGAACGGAACGGCCGCCGGGACCGATAACCGAACCGCTTTTGGGCCGGCCGCGTCTTTCCCGGTTCGAACCAGGTAAAGCTTCAACACCGCGATATTGTCAAAGGTTATCGTGCCGATGGTCTTGCCATCCGCGCCTGTTTCGGTGACCTTGTAGGGCCACATCCCTCCAGGCGCCGTGATGGCGATGTCGAGTCGCTTCGCTCCTTTCTTGAGCAATAGGAGCTCGTTTTCCTTGGCTAGTTGTTCTCGAATGCGCAATTGCAGGGTCAGTTGGTCGGCCTCCGCTCGAGACTGATCTTGCTTGGCCTTTAACGCCTGCAATTGCGATTCGAGTAGGAGGAGCCCGGCCTTGTGTTTGGCAATCTGGGCGGCCAATCGCTCTTCATCCGCACTGGGCTTCGGCTTCTGCTTCCCGTTCACATCAGGCTGCACCTTGAGTGCCTTTTCTTGCTGCTGCAAAAGCAGCAACTCGGCACGGATTTTCTCGATGTCAGCTCCGGCGGCGGCGCGGGCTTTTTGGTCGCCCTTGTCGGCCGCCAGGGCCATGCGCATCAAGGCCACCTGAAGCGATTCGATGCGATCCCGAAGCGCATCGAGTTCTTGCTGCGGCAACAGGGGGACAACCAAATCCGGAGCGCCGGGGAAGACCTTCAGGCCCTTCTCCTGGAGAACGGGGGTAAGGTGTATCTTCGGTTTCTCAATGACGCTCAGGAGCTTGCGAATTGTGGTGAGGTCCACCGGCGATGCCTTCAGGATCAGGAGGGAATTGGTGCTATTCTCCGCGACGATGCGGACGCGAAGTTCCGGCTTGTTGGAACCGGCGTCCTTGCCGTTAAAGATGTCGTTCAGGATGAGTGCCGTGAGTTGGGCCTCGGTGTTCTTCAACGGGACTACCTCGAACACCGCGCTCCCCGACTTATGGAGCCGGTTCAGCTCCGCAATATCGGCCAGAAGCTTCTTGTGCTGAACCTCCAACTCAACGAGGTTTTTTTCCGTCTTCAGCCGAACAGAAGCCGCTTCCTTCCGTTCGAGTGCGCGCAACGGTTCTTCCTTCTGTTCCATCAATTTCAGGAGATCCTTGTTCGCAGCAATGGCAAGTTCCTTCGCCTGGAGTTGCTTCTTCAATTCATTCAGGCGGGCTTCCACCCGGATCGGCGTCTTACCGGAGGCGCTGGCTACTTGCGCGGGGCCGTCGCCGGCCGCGGCGCCCGGCATCCGGTTGGCGCTCACGCCGATCCCCAGCCCGAGACCGAACACCGCCATCAAGGCACACGACGCCGCCGTCGCCTTCTTGATCCAGAACATGCGAACCACTCCTTCGGCAATTTGGGAAACGGCGGATGAGACGGCAAACGCCGTGGCCAGGTGGACTCCAGTCGCGGCCTTGACGGCGGCGTTCGCAAGCACCAGGGGAACCGTGGGAAGCCCGATCGCCAGGGCCCGCGTCGGTTCGAAGCCATTGAGCTTCGCCCGCAGGCGATCGAGGCCGCGGGCGAGCAGCGACGACAGCGTTCCTTCGGGGCAGCCGAGGCGGGCCGCCGCTTCGCGCCGCGACCACCCCTGCAAGTGACACAGCACGAGCGGCGTCCGATACTTCTCGGGGAGCGCGAGCAACGCGGCATCGAGGTCGTAGCGAAGTTCGCAGGTGATGGCTTGTCGCGACGGGTCGGCGGTATCGGCGAGCGGCCGGCGTCGGGAAAGTTGCCGGGCGTTGCGGCGGCGGATGTTCCGTGCCGTCCACACCGCGACCTGGTAAAGCCAGGGCCCCAGTGCGGGCCGACCCGTCAAGCGGCGGGCCCGGCGAACCAGTACCAGGAACGACGCCTGGAATGCGTCCTCGGCATCGGCGACATCGGGAAGCAGCCGCTGGCACGCGGACCACACCAGCGGCCCGTGGCGGCGGACCAGTTCGGCGAATGCGGTTTCATCGCGATCGCTGAGGAACGCCGCCAGCAGTTCGCCATCGGTGCGAACCTCGGCAATGGCGGCGAACGTCCGGGCCAGGGAAGAAGCGAGAGGGATCATGCCCTTATCATGTCGCGGCGGGGGCCGGCGCGTGCACTAAATTCCGGCCGAGCCGAAGGTCTCAGACAATGCTCTCTGACTAGCGCAGATGGGAAATCTGGAAACTTCACAGCAATTCCTGTCTCCATTGCTGTAGAGTTCACGTTTACTTTAATATCCGACCAAATGCGTGGGAGCCCGATCGCCCACGGGCTCCCACGCGCCCGTTCGACTCGCATCATCATGCTCCAATCCTGGCTCTCCCCCGAAATGGCCGGAGGACCGCATGAACGCCGCCATGCCCCTGCCCAAGTATCTCGATCTGGCTTCGAGCATCGAGGTGCTGATTCAAAAAGGCCACTGGGAAGGGAAGATTCCGAGCGTGCGCTGGGTGGCGCAGCAGCACAAGGTCTCCGCGGTGACGGCGTCGCGGGCGCTACAAGTGCTCCGCGACAAGGGATTGATCCGGACGATCGAGCGCTCCGGGAACTTCCGGATGCCGCCGCCGGAGGTGGATCGCTGGGCACTCGTGCTGCGGCCGACGCCGGGGCCGTGGCAAGCGGCCACGCAAGAAGTCACGCGGGCCGGTTTCGAGGCGCTCGCGCGGCGCGTTCCCCAACACGTCGAAACCGATCTCTTTCCCCTCGTCGTGGGAATGACGCCCCCGGAAATCTGGCCGCTCGTTCGCACCGCCAAACAGCGCGGCATCCGCGGCGCCTTCCTGCTTCCTTCGCGCTGTAGCGACGCCGAGATGCGCCTGGACGAATGCTTCCTGACCTGTTGCCGCGAGGAGCAACTCCCGGTCGTGCTTTTGGAACGGAACCTCCGCGGGCAACACCGAGCGCTCGAGCATGATCTCGTGGCCGTGGACGACCTTTACGGCGCCGCGGCCTGCACCCGCCACCTGCTCGACCTCGGCCGCAAGCGGATCGCCGCGATTGTCGCTTCGCCAACCAGCAGCCACAACGACCGCGTGGCCGGCTACTTGTACGCCCTCCATAGCGCGGCGCAGCCGTCCGGGAAAAGGACCGGCGACTACAAGGCCTTCGTCCTCCAGCAAAGCGACGACTTGCCCAACCGCGATTCGTACGCCAAGCTGGCGGCCCAGGTCCGCAAGCACGGCATCGATGGCGTGATCTGCTACGTGGATTATCTGGCCGTCGGGCTCATGGTCGAACTGCTGGCCCACGGCATTGCGGTGCCCGGCGACGTGGCTGTCGTCGGCTTCGACGATCTGCCGATCGGCAACTGGTTCCCGATCGGCGTCACCACTTATTCGTATCCATCCGAGGCGATGGCCGAACAGGCGGTGCGGTTGATGCACGAGCGGATCGCCAATCCGGATCGGCCGGCGGTCAAGGCCGTTGTTCCCGGCCAACTTATCATTCGCGAAAGCTCGGCCGGCAAGAACTGACGGGCCCAGTTCCATACGATGAACGGAAGTCCGCGTTTTCAGCACTCCGGATTCCGATGCCTGCCGATGAAATCTGGACCTACTTGGCACTGGCCGTCTGCGCGTTCGTGGCCGGGGCCATCAATTCGATTGCCGGCGGCGGCACGCTCCTGACCTTCCCCGCGCTCACGATGACCATGGCGGCGAACTTCGCCAACGCCACCAGCACGGTCGCACTTTTGCCCGGTTCCTTCGCCGGCGCGATTGCTTATCGCAAGGAACTGGCCCCGTCGCGGCGGTTCGTGCTCCGCATGATCGGCCCGAGCATCGTCGGCGGCTTCCTCGGCGCCCTCTTCGTCGGCATTTATCCGAAGTTGTTCAACGGCCTTGTGCCGTGGCTCGTGCTCACCGCGGCCTTGCTGTTCGTCGCCCAGGCGCCGGTGTCCCGCTTCATGAAAGCACACCGGCCCAATCAGGAACCCGGCGCCGCCGTGCAGATCGGCCTCGTCGCCTTTCAATTCCTGATCGGCATTTACGGCGGCTACTTCGGCGCGGGCATCGGCATCCTCATGATCACCACGCTGACGTTCATGGGCGTCGGCGACATCCACCGCGTCAACGCCGTGAAGACGTTCCTCGCCGCGACGATCAACGGCGCCTCGGTGATCGTCTTCATTGACTTCGACCTGGTTCGTTGGCCGTTCGCCGCGGCGATGGTTCCGTCCGCGATTCTCGGCGGCTATCTCGGCGCGCGGGTCGCCCGCCGCCTGCCGGCCCGGTACGTCCGCTATGCAGTCATCGCCATCGGCTTCGGCCTGTCGATCTTCTACTTCGTTCGGCAATATGGATGAGTCACGCGGCGCGTTTCGGACGCGAGCGAATGTCGAACAGGCCGAAGATCTCGTCCTCGGTTAAGCCCATCGTCGCCGGCTTCTCGGCTTGCGCCAGCAGGTCGTTGAAGAGTTGTCGCTTTCGGTCCAGGATGCCGGCGATCCGCTGTTCGATCGTTTCCTCGGCGACGAATCGCGTCACTGTCACCGGATGCCGCTGGCCGATGCGATGAGCCCGGTTGATCGCCTGGTCCTCCACGGCGGGGTTCCACCACCGATCGAACAGGAACACGTAGTTCGTGAACTGCAAATTGAGGCCGACGCTGCCGGTGCCATAAGTCATCAAGAGCACGTGACTACTCGGATCGCTTTTGAAGCGGTCGAGGATCGGCGTGCGTTCGTTCTGCGGAATGCGGCCGTGGTACTGCAGCGGGCCGTACTTGTCGAGCGCCTGGGCCAGGATGATCAGCGGCTCCACCCACTGCGAGAAGATGAGCGCCTTGCGGCCGCTCTCCGCGACTTCCTCCAGGTCCGTGAGAAGCTGCTCGAGCTTCGCGCTCTCGCCGGTCAATGGGTCGAAGTTGCAAATCTGCTTCAAACGCATCACGAGTTGGAAGACGTGCTGCACGCTGATGGTGTCGCCGAGTTCGTTCAA
>DATNBQ010000499.1:0-21777 GCA_035571955.1 Urbifossiella sp.
GTTTGCCGTCGATTACATCGCAGAAGAGCAGGTAATCCGGCGGCGTGTCGCCGATGACGGGCAAGTATTTCGGCAGTGTGATGGTCTTGGATTGGCCGCGAGCGGGATGATCCTTCAGGATGGCGCCGAAGTGGAAATCCGTGTAGCCGCGATCGGTTTGCGGATCGAAGCGCGGATTCTTGAGCGTGCCCTGGGCAACGATCTTGGCGACAGAGTAGCGGGAGCGCAGCGTCGGTTGGGCGCGAATTGGCCCCGAGCAGAAGGTGCAAGCCGAGACCGGTGCGTCGAGGAACACGAGCATCGCGACAATGAGCGGGAAACGCATGACGACTCCGAAGGACGGGTTACGACCAAGGACCGTTATTTTTACTTGACGCGGCCGCCTCGGGAATAGGCGTCGAACACCTGCCAGCTGCTGCCCATTCGCCGGAACAAGCGATCCGAAATCGGATGGTCGGCGCCAGTGGTTCGTGCCTTCTCACGCACGGCGCTCAACTCTCGTAACCCAGCGATGGATGAAGCGTCGCAGAATGCCAGCAGGTCTCTCGCGGGAATCGCCACCACATAATCCCCCGACACGAACTGGCGAAACCTATGCTGCCAGACGTCCTCGAGCAGGATCAGACTTGCTTCGAAGTTCCCGCCCATCAAGACAGCGAACATTTCGCCGCAAGGATGCGTGGCAACCTGGAGAGAGCCCTCGGCTTGGCACGCCAAGTTCGAAAGTCCAGCCGCGTGAAGTTCGTCCTCGCTGCAATTCTCCTCATCGAGGTGCCGTTCCTGCACAATCTCAAATTGCTCACCGGTATCCACGACATAGGCCACTAGCAACCCGTTGCCGAGATCGCGGAGTACCGGTGCATTGGGACCGGATATTGCAATCCTCGGACCCGGGGCGTCCTTTGGGACATCGGCCTTCAAGTAAGCGATTGCCCGCGACGTATAAGCCCCTGTTGCCATTCACGCGTCCTCTTCCGCCAGAGACGAATCTAAAGAATCCGTGGTTGTTCCATTCTTATGCATCGGAATCTGTGACCGCATTACCCAAGAGTTACCCGATTGCCACGGCCGGGGCCAGAGCAGGTAGTGTTACAGTTTGGGTTTTGGTGGCACAGGCATTCTTGCCTGTGCGAGCTTTCTGCCACAGGCAAGAATGCCTGTGCCACCCGACTGACGCAGTTCGAATGTTCTTTTGCCGGGGGGCCGCACTGTCCATTCGGTATTCCGGCGCAATAATATCGGCATGAGGCGGACCACGGCCGGCCGACGGGCGGCTGCCTCCCACCAAACCGCCTCGCCCTTCCCCCGGTTCGAACCCAGAAGGAGACGTGTGTGAAGGCGTATCTTCGTTTAATGAGCGGCGCCGCGGCGCTGGCGGGGTTGTGCGTCTGGGCGGCCACGGCGGCGCCCGAGTTGCCCAAAGATGTCGCCAAGACGGCAACTGCGGCCGATGTGGCCGATCTGCAGAAGATCATGGAAACCGTCGCCGCCAACCCGGCCAAGAACAAGGGGGCGATTCGCACCGCCAAGGGCCTCGTGTTGACCCTGGCCGTGTACGGCGACGCCGCCACACAAGGGCAGGCCGCCAAGGTGCTGCTCGCACTCGACAAGAAGGATTATCCCGGAGCGGCCGAAGCCGCCAAGGGCTTGTCGAGCCCCAAGGCCGATCCGGCGGCCGTTAAGGCCATTCAAGGCAAGTACGATCTCGAGGACGTGATGTCGCAGTTCCGCCGCGGCAAGTCGGGCGGGAACAACATCGAGGCCGACCTTCGCGATGCCATCAAGGCCGCGAGCATACCGCCGAAGGCGGCGGAAGTGTTGGGGGCGCGCGTCGCCGCCCTGGCCATTTACACCGAGAAGATGCCCAACGAAAAAGCCGGGACCAACGCCGCCATGAAGAGCAAGTGGGAGCGCTTCGCGAAGGAGATGGGAAAGAACGGCAAGGAACTGGCGGACGAAGCGGCCAAGGGCTCCAAGGCCGACGCCAAGAAGCTCGTGACCACGCTGAAGCGACTCGACGCGTCGTGCACCAGTTGCCACAGCGACTTCCGCGACGAGTGATCGTGTAAATCTTGGTAGCACAGGCATTCCTGCCTGTGCAATGTGCGCACAGGCAGGAATGCCTGTGCCACGAAAAACGAAAGCCCACTCGCGATTGCGGGTGGGCTTCTTGCATTTAAACTGGGCAATTTGCGCGGATTGACCCCAAAACAGCGGAGGCGAGCATTCGAGAAACTGTGCGGGTTGCACGGCCTGGCGGTCGATGAAACAGGATGAACCGAAGCAGCGGGATTGCCCCCTGCTGCCGCTGCGAGGAGCGCCAAGGCATGAAACGGTACCGGGTCAGGGCGCTGGGACTCGGCATGGCTTTGTGGGGCGGCGCGGTGCATGCCGCGCCGCCGCCGGTGATCGTTCCGCCAACGGTTCGCGGCGAGGATTGGATTTCGTCTCCCGTCGCGGCCGATCCCACGTGGCGGACGGTGCAGCCGCGCGCCGCCGCTGCTATCCCAATCCGTCCAGCGCCGACGACGGCCGTGTCAGTTCCGCTTCCTGTGAAGCCAGACGCGGAGCCCGTCACGCCAGTGGCAAGCCGCTGGCCGGGAACCATCGCGGCGATTCCAGTTCCTGGAGAGACCTTAATACCCATCGCGCCGTCCGCTCCGTCGCCGGCCATCACCGCGCCGACCATCGCTGCGCCGCCAGTCGATCCGCTGCCCGAAATCCCCGCGCCGTTGCCTGCTCGTCCCGGGGTTCCCGCTCCCGCTCTCGCGCCGGCCACTTTCCCGGCTGCCACGGCTATCGGCCAGCCCGCCGCGCCTCTGCCGCAGCCGCGAACGATCCCGCCCTTGATCCCGCCGGCACGCGAATTCCCCGAGTCGCCCCGCCCCCGACCGCAATTGCAGCCGCTACTCGAACCCGAGCTTCCCACGGCCCCGCCCGAACTCATGGTGCCTGCCGGCATTCCCGTGCCCGGCAAGTACGGCACATTCGGTTCGCAGCCCATTCGCATCTCCAAGGACTATCCGTCCATCGGCGACATCGTGAACCCGGCGGGCAGCGGCGAACGCGGCTGGTGGGACCACTGGTTCGGCGGCCTCGGGCGCGACAATTCGGCGCCCGCGGCGGGTCCGATGGCCACGGATCGCTTGCAGTTCGGGGCCGAATACCTGCTCTGGTGGATGAACTCGCAGAACGTGCCGGTGCTGGCGACGACCTCAACCAACGGCGGCTTCGGCTTCCTCGGCGACCCCGCGACACAAACGCTTCTCGGCTCCGGCCCGTTCGGCAATACCCTACGCAACGGCGTCCGCCTCAACGCCGGTTACTGGTTCGACGACTGCGGCACGTGGGGCATCGGCGGCAGCTTCTTCGCCCTCGGCCGCCAGACGACTTCACAAGCCTTCGGCTCCAACCAGTTCCCGATCATCACGCGGCCATTCTTCGCCCCGAACTTCCCCGGCGAGTTCGGCGAGATCGTCGCCCACCCCAGCATCTCGAATGGCGTCCTGACGATCAATGCTTCGAGTGCGCTCTGGGGGCTCGATGCCAATCTGCGCCATGCCCTGTGCAAGTCCTGCGATTTCCGCTCGGAAGTATTCGTCGGCTATCGCTTCCTCGATTTGCGCGAATCGCTGAGCATCAACGAATCCATCGTGGCGACGCCCGGCAATCCCAACGATCCGGCGGGAACGCTCGTCTCGGTGACCGATTCCTTTCGGACGCAGAACCTGTTCAATGGCGGTCAAGTCGGTTATGCGGCGGAGCGAATTTGGGGGCGGTTCTCGGTATTCGGCCGCGGCTCGATCGCCCTCGGCGACACGTCGCAATCGCTGGACATCGCCGGCTCGCAGGCGCGATTGCGGCCGGGCATGGCGACTCCCGATTTATTCAACGGCGGCTTGCTGGCCACGGGGCCGAATCTCGGCCACTTCCAGCGCGATCGCTTCAGCGTAGTTCCCGAAATCACCTTGAACGTCGGCTACTGGATCACGCCCGTGCTCAAGGCCTACGTCGGTTACAACTTCCTTTACTGGTCGAATGTGATTCGGCCCGGCGACCAGATCGACCGCGTGGTCGATGTCACGTTGGTGCCGAACCCGCCGGCGGGCGTTCCGGCCTCGGGCTTCCTCCGCCCGCAGCCGACCTTCCACCAGACGGACCTCGTGCTCAACGGCATTCAGTTCGGCCTGATGGGCCGATGGTAATTCGACCCGAGTCCCCGGCTCAGCGCTTGCGCCACACTTGATCCTCGGTGAGGCCGAGCTTGGCCATCGCAGGGCGGATCAACTCGTAAAAGCGGCGAGAGTCGCCGGGGTAGCCGGCCGTCGGCGCGATCCCCGGAACGTGCTTCGCCCAGAAGCGGTTGAACTGCTTCATGCAGACTTCGCGCAGATACTTGCACACCATCGAAGCCAACGCGACGGTAACGGAATCGCCATCGGCGCGCGGCCGAAAGACAACGGCAACCGGCCGATCGAGCCCCTCGATGCGGTAGCGGCTCTCGGCGGCGGACTCGCGCTCGACGACCACCCAGCCATCGGGAAATGCTTCGTGCAGCATCGCCGCGTAGAAGTTGCGGCCGCCCTGCTTATCGCACAAGAAGAGCACCGACTCGCCGGCCGCGGCGCCGCGACACGCTTCCGGCATCAGGTCGATCACACCCTTCGCCAACACCGCCCCCTTGGAATCGAACCGATCGGTAATCGCGTTGAAACGCCGGCTCGGCACCAGGCTCACGCGGATTGCCGTGCTTGGCAGGGCCGCTTCGGCGCGTTCCCAACTCTCGATCGGCAACGATTCCGATCCGTCGAACCACGCTTCTTGGTGAAGGTCGGCCACCAGCGCTTCGAGGAGCAATTCGGCCAGCAAATCCGCGACGCGGTTGAACGGGCGGCCGAGCCCGGCGTGGACGCCGCGCTCCAGGGCGGTGAAACCGTACCGCGTGTAGACCTTCTTGGAATCGTCGATGAGCAAGCGGTCGTCGGTGTCGTCCTGGGTTCGCCGCACCGTGAGCCTTAGCGAGTCCCAACCGGCCGAGTCGCCGTCGGGCAGATGCAGCCCCACGGCCGCCTGCACGAGCGGCCCGAGGTTCGGCCCATACCCGGCCTCGTCGATTCCCACAACCCACATGGGCTTCACGATATGGAATGATTCGCCGATGTTTAGCCGCGACCCAACGGGGAGCGCGCAGCGACCGCGCCCCGTGTGATTTGGCGCAGCGTCGGGACGAGGCCGCGGCCCGTCGAGCGGCGGTAGAACGAATCGGCCGGCAATGCGGCGATCAGCCGCTCGTAGGCCGGACGCATGTTGTGGAACGGCAGCGTCGGGAAGAGATGGTGCAAGGCGTGGAAGCGCATGCCGAGCGGCGCCCACAATTCCGCCCACCAGCCGCCGGGCGTGTCGATGCTGTCGGCGAACTGGCCGAGATGATCCGTCGGGTCGCCGGGCAACGCGAAATGGTGGGCCGTCAGCATCCGCACGCGATTCACGAACAGCACCGAGGTATAAACCGCATACCAGACGACGAGCCACTTGATCGAGAGAACTCCAGCAAAGGTGAGTGCAATCGGCGGCCACCACGCCGCGAGGATCGTGCATTCCCAAATGAATAGGCGACGCCGTTCGCCCGCCGACATCGCGCGAGCATAGCCGAGGTTAATGACGTAACTGGACGCCGAGCGGATGAGCAGTCGCCGCAGGGACGGCAGGCACCACGACAGCGGCGCGGCGACAAGGAACCGCCCCAGCAGCCCCGGGAAGATGACGAACGAGAAGGCGAGGTAGCGGGCGATGGCCCACGGTCGGCCCGCCAAAGGCAGATACTCCGGATCGTCCGCGGTTCCGTAGGTCGTCTTCTTGTGGTGGCCGGTGTGCACCCCTTCGTACATGATCGAGGGCAGCAGCCAGGCGATGCCGATGGCCAGGTTCCAGGCGCGGTGGAAGCCGGGAATCTCGCGCGGGCCTTGATGAGTCAATTCGTGGACCATCGCGGCAATGCGATACCACATCGCGACGGCGAGAATGCCGGCGGCAATCGTGATCCACGGGGAATCGGCGACAATTGCGGCGAGAAGGGCGGCCCAGGCGGCCGGGCCGGTGACGAGCAGCTCGCGCCAGTAGCACCACGGCCGCGGCGCGAATAAGTCCTTGATAAGGTGGTGTGCAGCGATGACATCGGCCGGCCCGGGCGAGGCAACCGATGTGGCGGACATTACGAACCCCCGGCCGTGGAAAGCTGCAGCCCGCCCTCCGCGGAGAACTGCTCCCGGAAGCGGTGGACGACGCCTTCGGGTACAAAATACGTGCCGCATTGCGGCCGCGCCGCCGTAATACTCAATCGGGCCAGGCCGCGATAGTGCGACCGCAAATCGGCCAGATCGGCCAGGCCGACCGTCGCCCGGAACCCCTCCTGGCGATCGGTGAGGAGCGACGACAGAATGCAGGCCGTCAGTTCGCGCGGGTCGCGGGCCAGTTCCTTGCGGAAGGCCGTGTCGCCGAGCCGGGCCACCGTGGCCTCCGCCCCGGGCGGCAAGTACACCGTCTCGCGGATCGGGTCCGGCAGCCGCACCATCCCCGCATTGCCAAAGAACAAATCGGCATCGGCTTCGGCCCGCTGAATCCCGCGCTCCAGGGAGAATCCTGGCGGGTACGAATCGTCCACGATAATCGTTCCAGGCCGCACCCGGCCGACATCGATCACGTCCGGCACGCTCACCGCCGTGAGAATCGTCGTCGCTTCGAACAGGCCATCGGGCAGGCCCTGTTCGGAAGTGAGTACGCGGACGGGGCCGCGGTAGCCGTGCCGGTCGCGCAGCCCCTTGGCAAGACCGGCAAGTTCGTCCTTCTTGGCGTAAACGTCGCAAAGCGTCAGCGACCGCGGATGCGGCAGCACGTCCAGGGCCAGCGCCAGGCACCCTTGGCCAATGGAGCCGAGGCCGAGCACGGCGAGGTGCTCGCGGTTCACGGTGCGGCCGCTTCGTTCCAGCATTGCCTGCAAGTTGAGAATGACGGCGGCCGTGGTCGTGGCGTGGCCCGTGGTTATGCGCGGGCCGCCGTCGCCGAGCCAATCGCGAATGGCGAGGCCGTAATCCGTGGCCGAGGGAATCAGGCCGGTCAAGGAAATGCACTTGGCCCCGCGGCGGCGGGCCATGTCCGCGGCCTTCTTGATCAACCCCGGCACCCGCTGCGATCCAAACATCTCGCGGCCGCGGATCGGCAGCGTAATCACGCCGATGCGGCCGAGCGGCATCTCGTACAGGTGGCTGACGAACGGATCGGCGCCGAACACCGCGCCGATGGCCTCGTCCGCCACGCCGCCGACCGTGCTCACGCGATCGGGAAGGTAAAGCAGCGCCGCCGCATCGAACGTGAGGTTCTCGAAGGTGCCGTTGGCGCTCGTCCGCGTTTGCACTTTCAGGAAGCCGGCATCAGAGATCGGCTGGGCGTTCAGGACGGGAGTAATAGGCGGCGTTGCCGGCGCCGGCGACGCCGCGGAAGCAGGCGTTTCCTCCGCGGCTTCCGCGCCGGGAGAAAGCAACTTGACCAGAAGTTGGGCGAGTTCGGCAAGCGTCGTACCCGCCGATAGCTGATCGATTGGCACGTTGGTCTTGAAATCGCGATCGATGCGGAGCTTGAACTCGAAGGCCATGAGGGAATCGACGCCGAAGGTGGTAAGCGGCGCGGCGGGGTCGAGAGCCGCTTCGTCGGCGCGAAGCACGGCGGCCAGGCCGCGGCGCAAATGGGCCACGAGGAACGCCGGCCGTTCGGCGGTGGGGCAAGCCAGACACTCGGCGAGCGCATCCGAGCCGGATCCACTTTCCGCGGTCGCGCGGGCTTCCACCACCGCGGCCAGCCGATGCGACCGCTGCGCCGTCGGGTTATTCTCGCGGAACTTGGCCCAATCCACTTCCACCACGCCGGCCGCCGGCACATCGCGGCGAATCAGGAACTTCAAGAACTGGAACAGTTCCTTCGGCGGCAACAAACCGAGGCCCACGGAGGCGAGGTAGCGGGCCAAGCCGGCGTTATCGGCGACGATCCCGATCTCGGCGAGCGGCCCCCAGTTCACGGCCAGGGCGGGAAGCCCTTCGGACCGGCGCTGCCACGCCAGGGCGTCGAGGAAGCGGTTGGCGGCCACGTAACTCGCCTGCGCCGCCGAACCGAACTGCGTCGCCACCGAGGAATACATCACGAACCAGTCGAGCGGAATCGCCCGGGTGGCCTGGTGCAGGTTCCACGCGCCGATTGCCTTCGGCGCCAGCACCTTTTCCAGCGATTCCCGGCTCACCTTCGTCAACGGTTCATCCTGGAGGACCATCGCCGAGTGGATGATGCCGCGGAGCGGCGGCCGCTGGCTATCCACGGGTCGGATCAAGCGCTTCACGGCAACCGGATCGCCGACATCGCAGGCGACGACTTCGACGTGGATGCCGCGTTCTTTCAACTGGGCGATGGCTTGCTTGGCGTTGTCGGTGCGCGGGCCGCCGCGGCTCGCCAGTACCAGCCACTTCGCACCTTGCTCCGCCAGCCACTCAGCGGTGCGGAGGCCAAGCCCGGAGAGGCCGCCGGTGACGAGGTAAGAAGCATCCGGGCGGACGAGTGGCCGCTCGTGGGCGAGCATCTTGGCCGGCGGTTCCTCGGGGTTCGATGCGACAACGAGCTTGCCGCGGTGCTTCCCTTGGGCCATGAGGCGGAAGGCGTCCGCGACCTGTTCCGCCGGAAAGACGGTGCAGGCGAGCGGCGTCAATTCGCCCTTCGCGAATAGCTCCAAGAGCGACCGCAAGCGCCGGCCGATCCAATCCGGCTTCCGCGCCACGACTCCGGAAAGATCGACCGCGCTGAACGACACGCTGTTGCGGAACGGGTTCAGGTCGAGGCTCGAATTCTGGAAGATGTCCTTCTTGCCGATCTCGACGAAGCGGCCGCCGGGGGCGAGGAGTTCCAGCGTGCGCGGGATGAATTCGCCGGCCAGCGAGTTCAGCACCACGTCCACGCCGCGGTTCTTCGTCGCTTCGCGAACGCCATCCGCGAACGACAAGTTCCGCGAGTGGAAGACGTGGCGCAGCCCTTGCTGCTTGAGGAAGTCGTGCTTTTCCGGGCTGGCGGTGCCGAGGATTTCGGCGCCGATGCGGCGGGCGATCTGGATGGCGGCCTGGCCGACGCCGCCGGCCGCCGCGTGAATCAGCACCGATTCGCCCGCTTCCAGCCGCGCCACATCGCTCAGGCAGTAGTCGGCCGTGAGGAAGGCGATCGGGATCGTCGCGGCCTGTTCGAAGCTGAGGTTGTCGGGTTTTTTTGCGGCGAGGATGGCCGGGACGCGAACGCGGTTGCCGAAGCCGTGAGCGGCGATGGCGACGACGGCGTCGCCGGCGCGGAACTCGGCGATGGCCGAACCAACGCGGGAAACCACGCCGGAACACTCGTCGCCGAACGAGCGCGCTTCATTCGGCGCCAGCGGATAGATGTCGAGCGCCTTGAGCACGTCGCGGAAGTTCAAGCCGATGGCCCGCACTTCGATTTCGATCTCGTGATCGGCGAGCGGTTCGAAATTCGTTTCGACCCAGGCGAGGCCGTCCAGGCTGCCGGGTTCGGTGGTCCGCAGGGTGAATGTCGCCTCGCCGCGCTGAGAAGCCGGCACGGTCCGCCACGGCAGGGCATCCGGGTTCGCCGAAACCAGTTGATTGGCGAACCGTTCGCCGTTTCGATAGGCGATCTCATCTTCCGTCGGCGGCGACCAGAACTCGGCGAGCGCCTGTTCAACGTGACCGTCCGGGGCGGCGGGGTCGAGGTCGAGAAGCCGGCAGACGACGCCGGGGAGCTCCGTGGCGACGGTGCGGAACATGCCGGCTAGGGGTGCGTGCAGGAGGTCAAGAGAGCCGTCGTGGCCAAGGGTCGCGCCGGCCGTCACGAGCCAAAGTGAGATGCCGGGCGCGTCGGCGGCGGCAAGGGCCGGGCTGACGGCGAGCAACGGCGCGATGGCATCGGCAAGACCGGCCGTGGTCGGCTCCGCGCTAGACCCAGCGGCAAGCCACACCACGACGGCGCCGTTGCCGTTCGCATTCTTCAAGAACTCGGCCGTGCGATCTTCCGAAGTCTGATGGCCGACCCAGGTCCCTTCGAGGAAGCGTACCAGTTCGCCGGCGGCGTTAGCCGGATCGATGACCAACCACGAGGCGGGCGCGATGGCCGCGTTGGAAGCGGCGCGCGGGGTCGGCTTCCACTCCTCGCGATAGAGTTTGGAAGCGCTGCGAACCAGGTTCGCTTCCTGCGGCTTTTTCACGCAGCAGCAGCCGGACATCGTGCCGTTCCAGTCGCCGTCGGGCGAAAAGATATCGATATCCGCGAACCAGCGAACGTCCTGGATGTGGACATTGCGGACGTGGCAGAGCACCTTGGCTCCGGCGCGATGCCGCCATTCCACGCGCTCCATGCGCACGGGAACGAACATCGCTTCGCGTTCGTCGTCCACCGGCGTGATGGGCAGCACGGACTGGAAGACGCCGTCGAGCAAGGCGGGATGCATGTAGTAGCGATCGGCTTCGGCCGCGTGGTCGGCGTCGAGGGCCACTTCGGACCAGAGCTCGCCGTCGGCTTGCCAGATCGCGCGGACGGTGCGGAACTGGGGGCCGTAATGGTTGCCGCCGCGCTCGAAGCGCGAATAAAGTTCGGCCACCGAAATCGGCTTGGCACGATCCGGCCGTTGGAACGCTCGACTGAGCGGATGTCCCGAGGCATCGGCGGCCCAGCGGACGCTGCGGCTACAGACTTCCCAGCCGCGGCCGCCGTCGTCGATTGCCCGCGCCGCGACGGAAAGCCGCCGCGTCGCCGGATCGAAGTTCGTTCGCACTTCGTGCGGTTGATCGGCCCAGAGAATCCGGTCGAAGTTCACGTCGGCGATTCCGACGGGGTCGGCAAAAGACCCATCGGCGGCGGCCGCCAGCATCAGTTCAATATGCCCGGCCGCGGGGAACACCGCCCGCCCGCGGAAACCGTGGTCCGCGAGGTAAGTGAACTGCTCGCTCGAAAGGCAGTTGTGCCACTGCCTGGCCGGTCCCGGTTCGCGGACGCCGAGCAATGGATGCGTCGGGGTGGCGAGCCGCCGCTGCCGCGATTCTTCGCTCTCGGCCCAGAAGGGCTGCCGTTGCCAGGCGTAGTTCGGGAAGGAGACGTGCCGCGGCGGCCGCGCTCCCTTCCAGTCGAGACGAACGCCGGCGACGTGGAGCGAAGCCAGCGATTCGGCGAAGCAGTGCGGCCCCGATTCATTTCGCCGCAGCGACCCGAGCGCCGCGGTATCCGGAGCGTCGCCGACAACTTGCTTCACGTAGCGAACGAGGCCCGGATGCGGCCCCACTTCCAGGAAGACGCGGGCGCCGAGTTCCGCGGCGCGACGCGTCGCCGCCGAGAAACGCACCGGCTGCCGCAGATTTCGCCACCAATACTTGTCGTCCGGAATTTCGTCCGTCAGTTCGCGGGAGATCACCGTCGAGACGAAGGGAATCTCGGGCCGCTTCGCGGGCAAGCCGGCGATCGCCTTGGTGAAGACTTCGCGGCACCCCTCTACCGCGATCGAGTGGAAGGCGTAGGGGAACGGCAGCACGCGGGCAAAGCGGCCTTGCTTGGCCACGTCGTCGACGACCGCTTGAATCGAAGCCGCGTCGCCGGCCAGCGTCAGGTCGTTGTCGCTGTTGAAGGCGGCAATGCTGAGCCAGTTCGGATAGCGAGCGAGGTAATCGGCGGCCTCGGCTTCGGTGATGCCGACGGCGGCCATCGCCCCGGCCCCGCTCGTCAGTTCCAATGCCTTGGCCCGCTCGACGATCACCTGGGCGGCGGCGGCGAGTGAAAGAGCGCCGCAGGCATGGGCCGCGGCCACTTCTCCAAAACTGTGCCCGAACACGAGCGCCGGCTTTAACCCCGCATCGAGGTAGAGCCGATAGACGCCGACCTGCAGGGCGAACAGCACCGGCTGGCCGATGTCCGACTGGTAAACCGTTTCGTCGCCGCGAAGGATTTCTTCGATGAGGCTGCGGCCCCACGCCGGCCGCATGATCGCATCCAGTTCCTCGCAGGTCGCTTTGAAGCGCGGATTGGATTGGAACAGGTCGCGGGCCATGCCGGGCCACTGCGTCCCCTGGCCGGAAAACACAA
The DNA here is from genome assembly GCA_035571955.1 of Urbifossiella sp. Taxonomy (GTDB): domain Bacteria; phylum Planctomycetota; class Planctomycetia; order Gemmatales; family Gemmataceae; genus Urbifossiella. The sequence continues at coordinate 12,145 of DATNBQ010000499.1, forward strand.
TGGCCACGGGCGGCGATTGGTGCGGGGCGTGGCCGGTGAACGAACCGGCTGGCGTGCTTCCCGCCGCGAACGCCGTCAACTTCTCCGCGGCGCTCGCGGCATTGTCGGCAACGACCGCGACGCGGTGAGCGTGATGGCTGCGCCGCGCGCGGACCGCCTCGGCGAGCGGACCAAACGATGTGCCAGGCGATGATAACAGCTCCGCATCGCGCTTGGCGGCTTGTTTCAGGGCCGTTTCGGATCGCGCCGAAACGGTCCACAGTTGCGGCCCCGTGGGCGTCCTGGCGCACGCCGACGAACAGCACGATTGCCCCGGCGCCGACGACAGCACCGCGTGAGCGTTCGTGCCGCCGAAGCCGAACGAGTTTACGCCGCCATAGAGCAACGCGCCGTCGGCCGCTTCCCACGGCGTCGCCTCGGTCGGCACGCGCAGGCGATAATCGTCGAAGGGAATCCGCGGATTCGGCTCGCGGAAATGCAGGTTCGGCGGGATCGTGCGATGGTGCAAGGCGAGGGCAAGCTTGATGAGGCCAACCACACCGGAGGCCGGCTCCAGGTGGCCGAGATTCGACTTGACGGAACCGACCCAGAGGCGGTCGTCCTTGGCGCGATGGGCGCCGAGCGCTTTGCCGAGGGCGGCCGCTTCCAGTGGGTCGCCGACCGCCGTGCCGGTGCCGTGGGCTTCCACATAGCCGACCTGATCCGGCTTCACCCCGGCCTTGGCGTATGCCTCCTCGAGCATCGCCTGTTGTTGCTCGGCGCTCGGCACGGTCAGTCCGCCGGTGCGGCCATCCTGGTTAGTCAAGGTCGAGCGGATAACGGCGTAAACGCGATCGCCGTCGGCGAGCGCCTTGGCCAGCGGCTTGAGAACTACGACGGCGGCCCCTTCGGCGCGAACGAAACCATCCGCCGAGGCGTCGAACGCACGGCATCGACCGGTCGGCGAAAGGAACCCGCCCTTGGCGAACGACACCGTGACATCCGCTTGCAGAATCGCGTTGGCCCCGCCGAGCAAGGCCAGCGGCACTTCGCCGCGCGCCAGCGACTGGCACGCCAGGTCGAGCGCCACGAGCGACGATGAACAGGCGGTATCGACGGAGAAACTCGGCCCCTTCAGGTCGAGCAAATACGAGATGCGATTCGAGGCGATGCTGAGGGCGCTGCCGGAAGTGGTGTGCATGTCCACTTCGAAGCGGCCGCGTTTCTGGATGTCGCCGTAATCGCAGGAGGAGATGCCGACGAAGACTCCGGTTTTGGTGCCGGCGAGTTCAGCGGGCGGGATTCCAGCGTCTTCGAGGGCTTCCCACGCCGTTTCGAGCAGCCAACGCTGCTGTGGGTCCATGTGGGCCGCTTCGCGCGGCGTGAGGCCGAAGAAGGCAGCGTCGAAACCGGCGGGGTCAGAGACGTAGCCGCCCCAGCGGGCGTAGGTCGCGCCGGGCACGCCGCGGTTCGGATGAAAGTAAGCCTCGGGGTTCCACCGGTCCGGCGGCGTGTCCGTAATGAGGTCCGCGCCGGCAAGCAGCTTCTCCCACAATGCCGTGGGCGTGCTGATTCCGCCGGGCAATTTACACCCGATGCCGACGATCGCGATCGGTTCCATGAAACATCCCGGAGGGTGCGGAGCAGGCTGCAGTTCAAGACGCAGGGATGTCCCGGCAACGCCGTCGAAGCGCGGAGAGCGATTCCCCTTCCCGCTGAAGCAGTTCCAACGTTCCAGTCCAAGCTCGCAGTTCCCCAAATTGGAACTCGAACTTGAATTGGATTCGAAATCGAAAGAGCTATTGTGTTGGTCGGGGATAGTCCCGTCAACCGATGGGCAGCTCAATTCGTGGGGATGTCCCGGTTTTTCGGCAGCTCGAAAGGAACCTGGGAAGCCTGGGTAACTGCGGATCAGCTCGCGGAAGCCCGCAGCGTAATGCGAATGACCTGCGGATTGCAGCGGAAACGAAGCGGTTCCTTGCCGCTGAGCCCGCGGCCAACCACCATGACCGTTCCATTCCGCTCGAAAACACCCATGTCGAAGCGCCGGCCGTACATGCTCGGAACGAAGATGGAACTGATGAACGGGAAGCGAACCTGCCCGCCATGCACGTGGCCGCACAACATTAGGTCGATGCCGTGCCGCTGGCCCCAATAGAAGTTGTCCGGCGTGTGGCATAAGCCCAAGTGAAACGGTTCGCTCGGCATCGCCTGCAAATCCGGCGGCGGGACGAACCACGGCCCTTCGTGGCCGATCAGCACGCACGGCACGCCGCGGATTGTCGCTTCCTCCCAGCCGTTGGAGAGCATCGTATACCCGGCTTGCTCCAACTCCGTGCGAACCCGTTCGGGGTCGTGATTCCGGTCGTGGTTGCCGAGAATCGCGAACTTCCCTTCCATCGCTTGCAAGCGCCCCAATAGCGGCCCGATCCACGCATGGTGTTCGTCGGTATCGACATAGTCGCCGGTGAGGCAGATAAGATCGTTCGTCGGCCAGCGGCCTGCGATTTCCGCCATGACCCGTTCGTGCCACTCGCGGCTCGGCGTTCCGTGATAGTGCAAATCGGTGAGATGGAGGATGGTCAAGCCGTCCCACTCGGGCGGCAGTTTCATGGCCAGGGTAAGTTCCGTGAAGTCAACGTTGTAGATGCCGTTGAGCGGCAGCTTGGCGAGGAGTTGCCCCGCGCCGTCGCCGATCGCCTTGGCGCCCAGCTCGCTCCACAAATCCAGGGTCGTTGTTGTCTCCGAGAGCAACGTGGCGGGCGGTTCGCGCAGGCAGCGTTGGACACAAATCATAAAGTAGTCGCAACTGAAACCGAAACAGATCACGGCATACAGGCCGGCCAGAAATGTGCTTGCGGACATTCGCTCGCCGACATTACGATCCTCTATTAAGAATAGAACGCCGGGGAACGCAAGGATTATCACGGCTGTGAAGTGTCGCCAAAGCCGTAGCACGGGCTTCGGATAAGGGCGGGCGTAAACGTAATTGAGAATCGTCGTCCAGACAAAAGCGTGCCCAACCCAGGCAACGAACGCGAGCAGAATCAAAAGCCACATGTTGTCATGCTAGGTTCGCCGCGACCCAACGGGGAGCGCGACGGCTCCCGATTAGCCGCGACCCAACGGGGAGCGCGGCTGCTATCGGATATGCAGCAGGCGGCAGGTTTCCTCGTAGCTTGATTCCAACGGCAGCAAAACGCGCTCGTCCGCGCTTAACCAAATTGGCAGTGTCGGCAGCGGGTCCCCGATCGCCATCGGGTACAACCAAATGTCGAGAAGCGACGGCTTCGCGGCCCGTTTGCGGCCGCGGAGGGTGACCGCATACAGCGGCGACAATTGGTCGGCGCCGGGTTCGTGGCCGTGCCGCTCCAGCAACTCGGCATAGAGATTGAATTGCCGCGCCGATACCACATCGACGATCGCAACGCAGACTTCCCTGTTGAGCAACGCCTCGACTTTGGCGAGAAATGCCCGGCGACTCTCCGGTCGATCCTTGTTGCTCGGGCTGACCAGTTCGATGGCTGCGACTAACCGCCGGCCCCGTTCCTCGTCGAAGATCCGCACTTCGTATTCATCGCTCTCGGACAGGTCGGTTTCCAGCGTAAGTGTCGGTCGCGGCGCCGTGGCGACAGCGCCGTCGTCCCGGTCAAACGCGTCTCGCGCGGCCTTATCTTCTTCGAAGGTGGATACGTCCACTTCGAACATCGGGCCCAGGTGGACATTCGGCGACGCCGTGTAACCCGCAGGGAGAATGTCGAACAGATCGCGCACGATCATCATCGGCCAGCCGCCGTGGACTTCGTCCCAGCTATGCTTGTCCGACACGGGTGGATGAAAGCGATCGCGCAGCGGCATCGGCAACCTCTCGATTGCGATTATATCTCGTCCGCCAACGCGACGCCGCGATAGATTCGGGCCAGGGGTATGCGAATCGAAATCGTTCCGAGTTCCAGTTCTCCCTGGGGATTGGAAAAGGTCGTTAGCGTCCACGTTTCATCCGCCTGGCGAACGAAACGCTCGATGCGCCGCTGATCCTGCGCGACGAAGATCACTTCCCGCAGGGAACGCTGTTGCCGATACTGCGCGAACTTGAATCCTCGGTCGTAGCCTTCCGTCGATGGCGACATCACCTCGAAGATGATCAGGGGGTTCTCGAGAGCGTTCGGGTCTACATCCGAAAACTGCGGAGTATCGCAAACCACGACAATATCCGGGTAGGCGAACATCCCCGTATCGCTGAGGAGAACCCGCTGATCGCTGGAATACGATTGGCAAGGGCCATCGCCGAATCGCCCGAACAGCTCGCCAACAAGGTTTTCCTTGATGCGATTGTGCAGCGGATTGGCGCCGGCCATTGCCGACACGCCGTCCCAGTGCAGGGGATACATGATGCCGTCGCAGAATTCGCTCTTGAACTCCGCGACCTTCTCGAGGGCGAGGTATTCCGAAGCCGTCAGTTTTTTCTTGGTCAATGCGGACATGAGCGACTCTCCACTAACTATCAAAATACAGCGCGAATTCGTACGGGTGAGGCCGCACTCGTAGCGCTTCCGCCTCTTCCTTCCGCTTATAGTCGATCCACGTCTCGATCACGTCCTCCGTGAACACACTCCCTTGCAGCAAGAACTCGTGATCGCGCTCGAGAGCCGTGAGGGCCTCATCCAGCGATTGCGGGACGCGCGGCAAATCCTTGAGCTCCTCGGGCGGCATGTCATAAATGTCCTTGTCGAGCGGCGGGCCGGGGTGCGTCTTGTTGCGGATGCCGTCGAGCATGGCCATGAGCATCGCCGCGAAGGCGAGGTACGGGTTCGCCGCCCCGTCCGGCACGCGGTATTCGATCCGCTTCGATTTCGGCCGCGACGAATAGACCGGGATTCGCACCGCCGCCGATCGGTTCCGCTGGCTGTAGGCCAGGTTCACCGGCGCCTCGTAGCCGGGAACCAGCCGCTTGTAGCTGTTGGTGGTCGGGTTGGTGATGGCGCAGAGGGCCGGGGCGTGTTTGAGCAAGCCGCCGAGGGCGTACATCGCGAGTTCGGACAGGTTCGAATAATCGCTGCCGGCAAAGAGATTGTTGCCGTTCTTCCACATCGAAACGTGGACGTGCATGCCGCTGCCATAATCCTCGAAGAGCGGCTTGGGCATGAAGGTGGCGGTCTTGCCGTGCCGCCGGGCCACGTTCTTCACCACGTACTTGTACTTCAGCACGTTATCCGCCATCGGCACCAGATCGTCGTAGCGGATATTGATGGCGCATTGTCCGCCGCTGGCCCGTTGATGGTGGTGGCTCTCGACGGTCATGCCGCATTCCATCATGGCGAGCATCATTTCGCTGCGGAGGTCGTGGGCGGCATCGGTCGGGGGGCAGGGAAAGTAACCTTGTCGATGCGGAATCTTGTAGCCGAGGTTGGGGCGTTCGTCGCGGCCGCTGTTCCATTCGCCTTCGCCGGAATCGACAAAGTAGAACGCCGAGTGCCGCGTCTGGTCGAACTTCACGTCGTCGAAGACGAAGAATTCGAGCGATGGGCCGAAAGCGGCACTATCCGCGGCGCCGGTGCTCTTCATGTAGTTCACGGCCTTGCGGGCCACGTTCCGCGGATCCTTGCTGTAGTCCTCCTTGGTCAACGGATCCTGAATGTTGCAAATGATGGCCAGCGTGGTGTCGCGGCAAAACGGATCGAGGAACAGCGTCTCCGGCTGCGGCACCAGCAGCATGTCCGATTCGTTGATCGGCATCCAGCCGCGAATGGAGGAGCCGTCGAAGCCGTGGCCGTCGTCGAAGAGGTCTTCGTCGACGACGCCGGCGGGAATGGTGAAGTGCTTCCACAGGCCGGGGAAGTCCATGAAGCGGAGATCGACGGCCTTGACTTCGCGTTCGCGCAAGAAGGCGAGGACTTCGCGGGGCGTGCGGGCAGGTTCGCGGCTAGACACGGGTAGCGGCCCTGGTTCGACGAGAGGGGAATCGCGGAGGAGAGAGGAGCGGCGCTTGCGTTTGTTATAGGGATTTTTCCGCTCAAGCGAGGGTCATCACTGCGGAAAGGATGAGCACGGAAGAGGCATAGGCCAAGGCGGCCAGAGCGAGCAAGGCGCTATCCAGCGTTGCCGCGAATTCGCTGGAAGATGGGCGGCCGAACCAGCGGACGCAGCAGGACCAGCCGGTGCAGAAACTTCCCGCCACGAAAAGGCCGACTGCCGCGATGCTCGCCGGCGCCGCTTCCACCAGATCGTAGGCGCAATGGTGATCCGGTTGGTGGAGCAATCGCGGGGCAGCCAATTCCACCAGAAAAGCTCGGTTCACGAGGAACGTGGCAGCGGCGACCAGCGCCAGGGGAACGATCCATTTCGTCGAAAATAAGCGGAAGCGCACCACGGCGGCCAGCAGGGCCGCGGCGCCGAGGTTCGAGGCATAGTAGACCGCCGGAAGCCAGGATTCGGCTTCGCTGCTCAGGCCGGGCAACGGCATAAGTCGCCGGGCGTCGTGGCTGCGATTGATTCCGGCGGAACAGCAACCGGACGCCAGGAACTCTTCTTTCTTGGGGATGACCAGGTATGCCAACTCGGCGGCGGCATCGACCGCGGCAACAGTTCCGGCCGCGAGTAAACCGACCAACACTGGAGCGGTGATCGACGCCGTTCGCGTTTGCCGATTGACCAGGTGCAGCACGAACCACATTCCACTGAGGAAGACGAGTACGGGCTTGAGGACTTGCAGCGCGTCGATGAGGGCCGGCAAGAAGCGACTCGTACCGACGGTGCCGGCCCCGACCCGCGTGACGCCGTAAATGCACATCACGCCCGGCCAGTTGGGAATGTAGCTTTGCAGCAGCAAGTAGAAGAGCGGCCACGCCAGAAAGTTGAGCACGAGTTGCACGCTGGCGAGGAGGAAAAGCAGGTGCAATCGCTCTTCGACGGCGCGGCGAGCCAAGGGATCGGCTGCCGACCGTCGCCAACGCCATAGGCCCGCAATTGCCAGCCAGAGAATAGGGGGAACGAGCCCCAGCCGCAGCGAGCAGACGAATGCGTCGAGCACCGCGTAGGAATTCACGATCATGAGTTCAAGAATCCGGGGGCTTACGCCCGCCGCTCGCAAGGATCGGGCGCCTTGACACACGCACCCGCCACTGACATCATAAACGCACTTCACACTCGTCCGCTTCGCATTATGCCAAGTTCTCTCAAGGGGCGCATCGCCCTGGCATTGATCGTCGCCACCTTTCTCCTTTATTCCCGCTGCCTGTTCAACGATTTCCTCGATTACGACGACCGGGCTTATGTCACGGGCAACCCCGCGATTCAACGCGGTGTGGATGCCGAAAGCATCCAGTGGGCTTTCACGGCGGTACACGCCTCCAACTGGCACCCGCTCACCTGGCTAGCGCACGCCCTCGACTGGCAACTGTTCGGCGGCGACGCCGCCGGCCACCATGCCGTGAACGTGCTCTTGCACTGCGCGAATGTGCTGCTCGTTTTCCTCGTCTTATCGCGGATGACCGGGGCGATCTGGCGGTCGGCTGCCGTCGCTGCGCTGTTCGCCTTTCACCCGCTGCACGTCGAATCGGTGGCGTGGGTGGCCGAGCGGAAAGACGTGTTGAGCACGTTCTTTGGCCTGTTGGCAATGGCCGCCTATGCGGCTTACGCCGAGCGGGCGACGGCGGTTCGCTACCTCGCGGTGATGGCGGCGTTCGCGCTCAGCTTGCTCGCCAAGCCGATGCTGGTGACGCTGCCGTTCGTCTTTCTACTTCTGGATCATTGGCCCCTCCAGCGTTTCGAGCGATCCATCGGCTGGCTCCTGCTCGAGAAGGCGCCGCTCGTACTTTTGTCCCTCGCCTCATCGATCGTCACGGTGTTCGCGCAATCGGATCACGCCCTCGTTCCCCTCCATCGACTGCCGTTCGATGCTCGCGTCGCCAATGCGATCGTCGCTTATGGAACCTACCTCCGGCGAACGATTTGGCCGGACGATCTGGCGATTTTCTACCCTCATGCCAGTGGGCAGGTTCCCTGGCTGCAGGCGGTTGTCGCCGGGGCGTTCCTGATGGCAATCACAATTGCCGCGATCCGATGGCGTAAGCGCTGCCCGGCGGTGCTCGTGGGCTGGTGCTGGTTCCTCGGCACGCTGGTGCCGGTCATCGGCCTCGTCCAGGTCGGCAACCAGGCCCTTGCCGATCGCTACACGTACTTCCCCTTGCTTGGCATCTTCCTCGCCGCCGTGTGGATGGTTCCCGCACCGGCCGCCGGCAACGTCGAGACGCGAACCCGATTGATCGCCGCGGCCTCGGTGATCCTGGGCATTTGCGCCATTTCCACATTGATGCACGAAGGACACTGGCAAAACGAGGAGACCATCTGGCGAGCCGCGTTAAGTGCCGACGAGGCCAACGCGGAGGCCCACTTCGGCATCGGCACGGTGCTTTTCAACCGCGGGCAGATGGCCGAGGGCGTCGCTCACTTCGAGCGGGCCGTGGAACTCGACCCGGCCCACGCACTTTCCTTGCACAACCTGGGACTGGCCCGGCTGCGCGAAGGACGAACGGCGGAAGCGATCGAATTGCTGCGCCGCGCCTGTGCCATCGGTCCACGCGTTCCTATTTATCGCAATAGCCTGGGGCTCGCGCTGCTGCGGAGCGGCGAACGCGGCGAAGCTCGATCCGAGTTCGAAGAAGCACTTCGGCTCGACCCGCAGGCCGAGTACCACTTCAACCTTGCGATGACCCTGGACGATCCGAATGCGGCAACGGCCGAGTTTCAAGCCGGTGCGAGACTCGATCCGGGATGGTCATCGTGGGCCCTGAGGTTAGCCGATAAGCTCCTTGATCTCCGGGAATCGCGATTCCGCTGTCCCGAGGAAGCACTCCTGCTGTTGCAGCAAGTGAAAGCCGTTACGCCGGAACCTTCGGCGGATATCCTGGCCAGCCTGGCATTCGCTTACGGAGAGACTGGCCGCAAAAGTGAAGCCGCCGAGACGGCCCGGCAGGCTGTGCAACAAGCCCGCCGCGAGGGGAATCCCGAACTCGAACGCCGTTTGCAGTTCCTCGTCGATCGCTACGCGCAATAAAAGAAGCCCACCCGGTTTCGCCGAATGGGCTCGTTTTCTCCACTCCGTTCGTCGGCGTTTCCGCCTCGCCGACACTCAGAACGAATTCGACGGAATCACGTTGCCGTCGTTGATGTAGCAAAGCCGTTCGAACACGGTCTTGGTCACGCTGTAGCTGATCCCCTGGACGGAACCATCGCACATGCAGGCATTCATCTTGCCGATGTGGCGGGAGCCGAAGCCGTGCGTGCCATTGCCGGTGCCGGCCAGGCCGTTCGCCCCGTCCATCGCGACCTGCACGTCGGCGCGTTCCAGTGTATTGTCCCAGTTGCCGCTGCTGCCGAAGTCGTAACCCCAGGTGAAGCCGGCGTTGTCGCACTGGTCGTTGCCGGTGCTGAGGTTTCTGATGCTCAGTTCCTTCTCGGACACGGCGATGCAGTTGCTCGTGCCGTCGGTGATGCTCATCAGGGTAACGGGGGCCTGGTTCTTGGGCTGGATGATTCCGCGGAAGCCCTGCCAGTGGGCCTGGGGATTGTTCTCGCAGCTGCCGGCATAATCCATGGCGCCGACGAACCCGCCGGGGCCGTTGAAGGCGATCGGGCCGCGCCGCAATGGGCAGA
>DATNBQ010000500.1:0-12190 GCA_035571955.1 Urbifossiella sp.
GCCGGGACATCCATATCAATGGCGATGAGGGACATCGGTTCTTCCATGAACCAGGAAAAAAGGATTTGCAGCTGCCTCCAGCTGCTACCCTATCCGAAAAACGCGATTTAGCCCAGAATTGCACCTATAAACGGAAGAGCCCGATTTATTGACGATGTTCCCGCTCTTCTCGAGCATTCATCACTACCGGTTGCAGCATCTGGCGCACCATCAATTCGTCAACGATCCGGACCGCGATCCCGACGTATCGCAACTGCAAACGAGCGGCCACTGGCTGCAGTTTCCCGTCGCCCGGCGCGGCGTTATCCGGGCGTTCCTCAAGCAACTTTGGTTTCCCCGATTGATCCGCTTCATGCGCGTACGGGCGCAGTACAATGCCACCGGAACCGACAAGAACCCGTACATGATTAAGGGAAAGAAGCCGTCGAAAGGCGCCGTTCGCGTCGGCGTGATTTATCTACTATTACTGATCGCGGCACTGACAACGTTCTTTTACACCAATGTCAATCCAGCTCTCATCGTCGTCGTGCCATCGATAATGTGGCTGGCTGTCTCAGTGGTCTTTCTGCGATTGCCGAGCGACAAATACCATCAAAGCCGCCTGCATCCCGTGATTCACGCCCGTTATACATCCATACTGCGCGTCGGCTTTATCACGATGATATTCACGATACTGACAATCGTAACGGCGCTCACTGGGGTTCCGGCCGTTCTGTACTATATCATATTGTGGTTGGTCCCTCTGTTCACGTCGTTCGCGTTCTTCATGATCCTGCGTCAAGTCGTGCAGCATGGAAACGGCGGCCGCGGCTGGCTTACCAATACCCGCACCTTCCTGGTCGGCTCGCTCATCCGCTTCGCGGTCTTTCCGATGGGGCAGGATTATCATTTGCCGCACCATTTATATGCGACGGTGCCGCACTATCGATTGAAGAAGCTCCATGCGGCACTGATGGAGTTCGCGGAGTATCGCGAACAGGCAGTCGTGGTGGAAGGGTATTTCGCACCGCCGCGGCGGCCGCAAACGAATCCCACGGTGCTCGACGTGCTCGGCCCCGACTACGCGCCGAAAACCCAGAGCGTTTACATCGACGAATCGGTGATGGACGGCGACGAATTCGAAGGCAAGGAAGAACTGCGGGCCGAGGGCGAGCGGTTGAAGAGCGGATCGGTATAGCTGGCGACACTGGCAACGCCAGTCGCCGGAGCGTTCGCTCGCAGCTCGGATTCATGCCACGTGGCGAAGCGAATGCCACGTTTGGATGGCCCAGTCGCGGTCGTCCGGGGTGTCCGTGTAGACGTGGCAGACGACCACTTGCCCCTCGGCGGCGGTGACGCCGCTCAACCGCCAGACGCGGCGGCCTTCTTCCTCCGCTTCGCTGAAGACCGCTTCCCCCCGCAACCCGTCGCGATCGATTCCCGGCACCGGCGTGCCTTCGGGCAAGCTTCGCCGCGCGAGCGCCGCCGCTTCCGTAGGGCTCGGCCGCGAACCGTCCGCCTTTGTGAACCCAACCGGATGAAACCATACCGTTCGCGATTCATTCCAGGCGTTCCAACCTTTGTCGTCATCCCACTGGCGGGCGAAATCGCCGGGAATGGCGATCGACCAGCCGCTGGAGAGCGGCACGCGTACGGGGCAGCGGCGATAGCCGATCGGCGGCGTCGACCGGTCTGCTTCCCAGGCCCGCTGTGTGACCGCCTCGGTCAGGCACGGATCCGTCGGGCTGACGGTATGGCCATCTTCGTCGTTGTCGATGGCGGCCAGCACTTCGAGCCATTCGCGCCAGGGAAGTTCGCCGGCCGGGTCGAGCTTGTAAGCCGTGGCCAGGTCGTTGGCGATCTGGTCGGTCAGTTCGCCCTCGTCCTCGGTGAGGGGCGGCCGCCACGGGAATTCGCACCAGAGCCGCGTGAGGGCCCGATTGCGGTAGAACTCGGCGTTCGGGTCGGGCTTCCACCAGGGGAAGAAATCGCGAGCGGCGGCGGGATCGTCGGCAATGGCGGCGAGCCATTCGCGCGAACTCGGGCCGAGCGGCGTCAGAACCGCGCCGGGACCGGTGAACCCGAGCAGCGGCGGGATGCCGATGCAAGTGGGCCCGCAACCGTGGTGATCGCGGGCGGCGCCGCAGACCGTGGACAGCCAACTCAGGAAGACGCGCTCGCACGCCTCGCGATCCGTGGTTGCGAAGTAGCCGGTCGTATCCTGGCAAGCGGATTCGTCCCAGGCGACGTCGAACGCGGCGGCGAACTGGCGGAGTCGTTCGCACAAGTGGATGTGGTAGCCGGGGCCGGCCGGAACGGTGGAGGCGTGCACGCGGACGCGGCCGTTGCCGCCAAGGCGCAGTTCGATTGGCGATGCCGACGGATGGAACGCGACCAAGAGCACGGGCTTCTCGGCGCTGTCGCGGACCACGCGCGCATCGATCACGCTGTCGCCGAGCCCTTCGAACCAGACGGCGGCATTGGCGAGCCAGTCGCGGGCTTCGCTCCGGGTCAACCGGTCGGGCGAAAGTGCGGCATGCCCGAGAAGAGACAGTGCGATCGGCATGTAGACAAATTGGCTCCGCGGCGAGGCCCAGGGCGTCCGTGCGGATGATTGTATGAGGGCGAGGATGAGCCGCGACCCAATGGGAAGCGCACGGAGGCGCAACGACCGCGCTCCCCGTTGGGTCGCGGCTACGGACTCCCACACCCAATGAGGTCGTAACGCCGATCGTTTCGGCCCGTATTGCCTTTTCTTACGGCTCTTGTTCCAGTTTCCGCGGAGTGGGCAATGGCGAACCCGGTGGCGCCGTTAGCGGGCCGAATTGTCGATTCAGGCGGTCTTGCAAGAAATGCCACTCGGCGTTCGACCCCGGCGTCGGGACAGGCATGTAGCGGTTCGGCGCTTCCATTTCCGCGGGTTCCACCCACACTTCAGGATGCTCGACCTTCATCGCCGACGCCTTGAGCGCCTCGGCGATCGTCGCCACCGTTCGCTCGTGGACGGGAAGCGTCCAATGGCTGCCATCGGCCACGTTCACATAGCGAAGGTCATCGTTGCAGGCATTGCAATCTCCGCCGGCGCGAACGACGACCGTCGGCGGGCAACCATTGGCGTCGGGTGTCGTCAGTGGGTCGATGAGCACGACGGCGTCGATCGGCCAGCTCTGCCGGCGCGCGTGGCGAGCGAGTGCCGCCGCCGGTCCGCAGCCGAAATCGTAGCCGACCACGACGAACCGCGCTTGCGGATCGCAGCGCAGAATGCTCTTCATTTCGAAGTCCATCCAGAAGGCGTGGCAAAGTTCGCCGCGATAGCTTTTGTCGTAGCCGCGTTCGGCCAACTTCAGGCGCAAGTCTTCGAGGCCATCGGTCACGTCGGGCGTCAAGCCGTTAATCAGGAAGCTGTAGACGTGCTGGCGATCGCACAGCGGCGCTTCGGCATTCGGTCCGGCCGCCAGCATGGCCGGGCAGGCTTCGTAGCCGCAACTGACGCATCCGGAGGCGGCGGCCGCGACCAATAGTCCCGCGCCAATTGCCCATCTTGTCGCGATCATGAATCGCCCTCCGGTTCTCACGCCTTCCGCTAACCGTGCAAATCGGCAAAATCGGCACGACCGCGCCAACCGATGCAGCTTCGCGCGCCGAAAAAGGACGAGGATACGGTGGCAGTGCCGGTCAAATGAGATGGGGGAAATGGGCAACGCGCTTTCGATCACTCGCGGAGGAACTCAGATAGTCGCGCAACCCGCCTGCGGGTTCGCGACGAACCTCATCGACAATGGCAGTGTCACTCGGCAAACAGCGGGACCGGCGAACGCGACGGCGTGCTCAAGTCCACGGCGACGAACACGGCTTCCGCATCCGTGACCGGGATCGTCTCGGCGCCGCGTTCCACGATCACTTCGATCCGCATGGTGACCGAAGTGCGGCCGAACTTCACGAGCGTGGTTCGGAACTTAACAACGTCGCCAACGAGCACCGGTTTCTTGAATTCGACGCGGTTGATGGCGACGGTGACGAAGGCGGCGTTGGCGTTGCCGCCGCGCAATTGCACTTCGTGCTGGGCCCCGATGGCCCCGGCGAGGTCGATATTGGCTAGTAGTACGCCGCCAAAGATGGTCCCGTGCGGATTGGTGTCCTTGGGCATCATCAGGACCTGGATGGCGACGTACGGTTCGGGCATGGCGTGCTCGTGGAATCGCGGCTGGCTTGTCGCGGCGGCGACCGTCGGTAAAATTGGCCCCGTGCGGTTTCCCTACCCCGTAGTGTAACGGTAGCACAAGAGATTTTGGCTCTCTTTGTTCAGGTTCGAATCCTGACGGGGTAACTTGGTGCAATTCGATGCGGCCCGGTGCAAAACAGCGCCGGGCCACTTGTTTTGTGGGGTTTTTGGCGCATCGCCTGCATCACGTCGAAAAATGCCGGGAGTGCACATCGGTGCAACGGAATGCATCGAAATGTCGCCCGGCACTACACCCATCTGGCTTTGAAAGGCTCAGCGGCGGCATTCGGTCCATCGGTTCCGGTAAAGCGAAGGGGAATAGCCGCGGCGTCGTTTGACGGAACGAGTTTCGGCAGCTTGTCCACGGCTCCGGCAAGATCGTAAAGCCGCCGGTGCGAGTAGCGGGCGGCGAGCAGCGGCGTGGAGTGCCCGGTCGAGAACGCCGGCCGCTGCCAGGAGCGCTTGCCGATTGCCGTGCCGGCGATCGTCGACGAATCGGTGTTCGCGGCCGTCGCCGAGCAACTGGCGGCCAATCGCAAGCGGCGGCGGGAAAGCCAGCGCGGCGCGCGGTACTTGCTCCAGGGCTTGGTGGTTTGCGGCGGATGCGGGTATGCGTATTATGCAAGCCGCTCAGTCGGTCGTCGCGGAAGGGCAAGCCGCGTCAGTACGCCTACTATCGGTGCATCGGAACGGACGCGTATCGTTTTGGCGGTCAGCGGGTGTGCAGCAACTCGCAATGCCGAACCGATACGTTGGACAAGGCCGTGTGGGACGATACGTGCGCGTTGCTGGCCGATCCGGATCGCGTTCGCCGGGAGTACGAGGAACGGCGGAATCGGAGGCGATCGAAGGGCTCCCGACCGAGCGAGCAAGTGGACAAGCTGATCGCCCAGGTGCGGCGCGGGATCGCGCGGCTCATCGACGCGTATGAAGAAGGACTCTTGGAGAAGGACGAGTTCGAACCGCGTGTCCGGGAATCGAAGGCCCGATTGGCGAGACTGGAGAAGGAGGCTGCAGCGGCAACCAAACGCGAAACCGAGGATGCGGAACTGTCGGCCGCGATTGGCCGGTTGGAGGCATTTGCGGAGCAGATACGTACGGGCCTGCAGGATGCGGACTGGCAGACTCGGCGGGAGATCCTTCGGGCGTTGATCAAGCGAGTCGAGGTGGGGTCGGAGGCAATCAAGATCGTTTACAAGGTGAACCATGTCCGATCTGCCGTTTTTCTACTCTGCCTCTCTGTTCCGCTGCGGTTGGTCCGGAAAACTTTCCCAGTCGATGTTGTCCTTATCGAGAAACGGCAACTCGGCGGGGAGCGCTTCGAGATACTTGGGCGCAGCGCCCGTGTTGAAAACGACCACCGTCTCGTCGCGGCGTACCTGACCCGCGGCCAGCAATTTCTCCAGCACGTCGAAACAGACGGCAGTCTCGGGGCAAACGCTAATTCCCTCGGTGGAACTGGCCCGGCGCATCCACGGCCCGATGGCCGCTTCGCGGCCGGACACGGCGAGGCCGCCGCTCGCGCGGATGGCGTCGAGCATCATGAAGTCGCCGACAGCCGCCGGCACGCGCAGCCCGCTCGCAATCGTCTTCGCGTTGGGGAACAAGTCGGCGAAGCGCTCGCCCTTTTCGAATGCCGTGACAATGGGCGCGCACCCTTCCGCCTGGCACGAGATCAACCGCGGCATCTTGTCATCCATCAGCCAGCCGAGTTCCTTCAATTCGTGGAAGGCCTTCCACATGCCGATGAGGCCGGTGCCGCCGCCGGTGGGATAAAGAATTACATCCGGCAACTTCCACGCCATCTGCTCGGCGAGTTCCAATCCCATCGTCTTCTTCCCTTCGATCCGGTATGGTTCCTTGAGCGTAGACAGGTCGAACCAGCCCATGCGTTCCGCCCCGTCCTTGACGATCTTGCCGCAATCATTGATGAGGCCGTTCACCCGAAACGCCTTGGCTCCGTAGAGATGGCATTCGAACTGATTGACGGTCGGCGTGTCGGCCGGCATGAAGACGTAGCATTCCAGCCCGGCGCGGGCGGCGTAGGCCGCGGCGGCGCCGCCGGCATTCCCGGCCGTGGGAAGCGCCACCCGCTTCACGCCGAGCCACTTCGCCATGCTGATGGCCATCGTCATGCCGCGGCTCTTGAAGCTGCCCGTGGGAAGCTGCGATTCGTCCTTGACGTAGAGATTCTCCAAGCCAAGTTGCTTTCCGAGTCGATGGCAGAAGAGCAGTGGCGTCATTCCCTCGCCGAGCGTCACCGGTTCGACATCGGCGGGAAGCGGCAGCAATTCGCGATACCGCCACAAACTCGGCGGCCGTTGGGCGATCGCCGCGGGAGTTACCGCGGCCCGAATCTTGTCGAGATGGTAGCGCGCCCAAATGGGCCGGCCATTGTGCAGATTGGCAAGTTGGCCAAAGGGAATGACGGTGCCGTCAATCGCGCCTTCGAGATGGGAAACAAAATGGTTCATGGAAAGTGTGAGTGTGAGAATGGCGAGCGGGAGGCGTAAGCCCCCTGATTCTTCAAACTCAAGAATCAGGGGGCTTACGCCCCCCGCTCGCCGGCTCAATAAAAAAGGCGGCCGGTTGGCCGCCGCTTCGGTTCGCCGTTCCGCGGTTACCCCGTCCGCGGATTGGTTCGCCTCGTGTTGTTCTGGTCTCATCCGATCCCGATTAGCGGCCCTGGGTGCGGAGGCGGCGGTTCGGGTCGACCTCGATGGCGCCGAACGCTTGTTCGTGCCGGGCGACCACCACGCGAAGCACCTCGGCCAGTTTCTTGGCCGTCACGAAGTTCATGACCAGCCGGTGCGTCAGTTCGATCGGTTCCGGGCCGCCGGGGGCCATCACTTGCGAATACATACCGAGGTCGAGCAGCACCTCGTCCGGGTTCCCGGTGACGCGGAAAAAGTTCACATATACGGACGACATCGTCGAGTCGTCGATCGACACTTGAATCTGTTGGGGCTGGCCAGCCGCAGGGGCCGGGGCTGGAGTCGTTTCGTCGGGCATGGGAAGAGTCCTCTGTCGGGTGATTAATGGGGTAAACAACGGGTTGGCCGACAATCGGCCAATGATCAGTCTACACCGGGAACCGGCGGGCGGCTTCCAATTGCCCCAAAATGCAGCGGTGGGTCGCTTTGGTTCTTGGGTGGCGTAGGCATTCTTGCCTGTGCGCGCTCTTGCGCAGGCAAGAATGCCTGTGCCACCTGAACTTGACACGGGCTCCCCTCCTCGGCATATCCCGCCCATCTTCCGGAGGGCGAACCATGCTCCGAATCGGCACGGCCCTTGGCATCGGTCTTTTCTCGGCCCTGGCGCTTGCCATCGGCAACCCGCCGCCGAGCGCCCCCACCGGCGACCTCGCCGACCTCCAGGGGTACTGGAAACCCCTGCAAGTCGAGTACGAAAGCAAACCCCAAATGTCCGCCGAGGCGATGAAGAAGATCACCAGCGTCTTCGATCAGAACGAATATCACCTTTATTACAAGGAAGTGGGCAAGGATCCGCGGCGGCTCGCCTTGTTGAACGTCACGCTGGATGCCACGACCATTCCGAAGACGATCCACTTCGAGTTTGCGTCCGGGTCGATGAAGGGGCAGAAACGGCACGGGATTTACGAACTGGCCGGGAACCAGTTGAAGCTGTGCTACGGGCCGCAAGATAAGCCGCGGCCGACTAGCTTCGCTGCCCCCGAAAAGAGCGGCTTCTTCCTCGAAGTTTGGGCCCGCCAGCCGAAGAAGTGAGAAAGAAGCACCCCGCTCGCCGTGGACTTGCGATAGTCCCCTGTCGCGGAATTGACCATTTCCCTAAAATATCCCGCCTTCACCCTCGATGGTGCTCGCCGTCCGGCGGGCCGAGGCTGAATTCCTCTCAACTGCAAGTCGTCCTTACCCAAACCATGGTCAACCGCAACCTCCTTCGCGAATTCGACAGGCCGACCGACGAAACCGATCTTCTCGAGATCTTCCCCGAGGAAATGGAATCCTGGCTCCCCGCCGAATCCCAGGAATTCGAATCCAACAAAATCGTTTCTGGCCGCGTCCTCGAAATCCGCGGCGACGATGTCGTCATCGACATCGGCTACAAATCCGAAGGCGTCATCCGGCTGGAGGAGTGGCGCGACGACGGCGTCGAATCGCCGCCGCCCAAGCCCGGCGACACCGTCGAAGTCCTTCTCGAAACCGTCGAAGGCGAAGACGGGGCCATCGCCCTCTCGTACCGCAAAGCCAAGCGCCAAAAGGAATGGAACGCCATCCTCGCCAAGCACAAGGAAGGCGACGTGGTGTCCGGCAAGGTGCTCAAGAAGATCAAGGGCGGCCTGTTGGTTAACATCGGCGTGAACGTCTTCCTGCCCGCGTCGCAGGTGGACATTCGCCGACCGCAAAGCATCGACGAATACATCGACCGCACCATCAACTGCGTGATTCTCAAGATCGACGAACTGCGGCGGAACATCGTCGTCAGCCGCCGCAAGCTGATCGAAGACACGCGCCGCTTGCAGAAGGACAAGCTGCTCTCCGAACTGGAAGTCGGCCAGGTCCGCAAGGGAACGGTCAAGAACATCGCGGAGTTCGGCGCCTTCGTCGATCTCGGCGGCATCGACGGCCTGCTCCACATCACCGATATGGGCTGGCACCGCGTCACCAACCCGCGCGACGTCGTGCAAATCGACCAGGAACTCGAAGTCTACATTCTCCACATCGACCGCGAGAAGGAGAAGATCGCCCTGTCGCTGAAGCACAAGACGCCGAGCCCGTGGCAGAACATCGAGGCCAAGTACCCGATGAACAGCCGGCACGAGGGCGAAGTCGTCAACATCATGCCGTACGGGGCGTTCGTGAAGCTCGAGCCGGGCATCGAAGGGCTCGTGCACATTTCCGAAATGTCGTGGGTGAAGCGGATCGCCGACCCGAAGGAGCTCGTGCAGATCGGCGACAAGGTCGAAGTGCAGGTGCTCAACATCAACCACGACAAGAAGGAAATCTCGCTCGGCATGAAGCAGTGCCAGTCCAACCCGTGGGGCGAGGTGGCCAAGAAGTATCCGACCGGCACCGTGATCTCCGGCGTGGTTCGCAATCTGACCAACTACGGGGCGTTCATTGAAATCGAGGAAGGGATCGACGGCCTCTTGCACGTGTCCGACATGAGTTGGACCCGCAAGGTGTCGAACCCCTCTGAAGTGGTGCAGAAGGGGCAGAAGCTGACCTGCCAGGTGTTATCCGTCGATCAGGAGCGGAAGCGGGTGGCCCTCGGCTTGAAGCAGATGGCCAGCGATCCGTGGGAAGGCGACATTCCCGGCCGCTATCAGCCCGGCCAGAAGGTTCGCGGCAAGGTCACCAAGCTCACCAACTTCGGCGTCTTCGTCGAACTGGAACCCGGCCTGGAAGGCCTGCTCCACATTTCCGAACTCACCGACGATAAGATCGAGAGCCCGGAAGAGGTGGTGAAGGTCGGCGACGAGGTGGACGTGAAGGTGCTCCGCGTCGATACCAAGGACCGCAAGGTCGGCCTGTCGATGAAGAACGTGGACGACCCGACGGTCCCGCCTCCGGATCAGATTCCGGATATGCCGGACGACGCCGAGGAGCTGCCGAGTTCGAAGAAGGACAAGAAGGATCTTCGCGGCGGCACCGGCATCGCCGGCCCGCTGTTCGCCCTCCCCGGCGAAGAAGAGAAGTAGGCCCATCTTTTAGCCGCGACGCGTAGGGAGCGCGAAAGCTCCCCTTCGGGTCGCGGCTACCCCAATCACCGGCACGCTTTCAAGAACGCCACCAAATCCGCCAGTTCCTGCGGCGTCACCTGCCTGTCGAACCCGTCCGGCATCACCGAGACGCTGCTCGGCGAAATGCTTTCCACATCTGCCCGCGCGATGCGTTCCTCCTTGTCCGCGGCAATCGTCAGGACGATTTCATCCGGGGCGTCCTTCTTCAAGATGCCGCTGAGGGTGCGGCCATCGGCGGTCACCACGCGGACCGGCTCGTAACTGCGGACGAAACTGGCGCTCGGGAAGACGATCGATTCGAGCAGGTCCCGTTCGGTGCGGATGCCGCCGACGCGGGTGAGGTCGGGGCCGACGAGCCCGCCGACGTAACCGATCTTGTGGCAGGCGGCGCACTGGGCCTTGGCGCCGTTGAACACGGCCTGGCCGCGGCGAATGTCGCCCGTCGGCAACTCCTTGACGAGGCGTTCGAGCTTGGCGATGTCATTCTTGCGAGACTCGGCGATCTTGGCGTACAGCTTGTCGGCGGCATCGCGAACCGGCTTCGGATACTTGTCGAGAATCGGCTTGATGGTTTCCGTGCGAATGGATGGCAACAACTTCGGATCGGAGAGCGCTGAAACCAGCGCAAGGCCGACTTTCTCGTCCCTCGACTTGGCGAAGATCGGGACAATCTTGGGTAGATCGACGGGAGATAGTTCCTTCAGGACCTTCGTCAGTTCCATCAAGCCATCCGACGCCCATGCTCCTCGGATAAAGGCCTCGATCGCAAGAGTTCGCTCGTCGGGAAGTTTGCTCCGAATCGTACCGATTTGCCGCTGGCAGCGATCCTTGTCGAACTCGGTAAAACCCGATGGCGCCGCCGCATCAATCTCCAAGAAAAACCTCCGGTGTTTTTTGGGGTCTCCAGCGAACGGGTCTTTGATGGAATCGAATGCGAAGAATTGGACGTCTCGGAATTGATCCTTGTCCATTGGCACTGCGCGAATCACTGCCAGCGCTGCACGTGACATTTCGACATCATCCAACGTGATCAGTTTGCAAATCCCGCTTTCCCACTCCTTGGGGAATGCCTTGACGCCCGACAAACGCATGGCCTTCAGCACAGTCAGCGTCGTCGAAGGCTTCTTCGAATTCTTTAATACATCACCGAGCATGATCAATGTGGCCTGGTTCTTATCGGCGAATTTCGCAAGGCGACTGGCGAGTTCATCGCGATGGGTCGCCGTAAGATCGGCCGTTCGGTCCAACTGATTCTCGAAATGCTTGGCGAGTTTCTGGCCCCACTCCGGATGCTTGCCAGCGACCCACCACGCGGTTTCGCGGAACGCGGCATCCTTGCTGTCCAGCTCGGCGAGCACCGCGGTAGCTTCCAGATTGCCGCCGGGCATCTGATTGAGTGCGGTCAGCACCGCCCGGCGAACCCGGGGCGACTTGTGCGACAACCCCTTTGCAGTTTCCGCAGGATTGCCGATTTCGATAAGCGCATAGGTCAGGGCGTGGTCGAGGGTGAGGTCGTTCTTCTCATCGGCCAGGGCGGCGAGAATTGCGGGAATCGCCTTGGGATCGCCGATGCGGCCGATAGCCTCGGCGGCGAGACGGCGGATATGCAAGTCATCATCGCGCAAAGCCGCAAGCGCTGGGGCGAGCCCCGCGGCATCCCGATTCAAGGCGATCGAGTAAAGCGGCGACAGGGGCGGTTTCTTCGGTTGGCTTCGCGTCTTGTGCGCCTCGAGCTTCTTCACGCGATATACCGCGCCCTTCACGTCCGGCTTCACCAGCTGGCTCGACGGGCAGCAGAGCTTGTACCAGCCGCCGGTGTCCATGATCAGCAAGCTGCCGTCGGCGTCCTCGATCACATCCGTCGGGTGGAAGTCGTGCTGGTCCGAGACTACGAAATCGGAATCCTTCGTTGTGTACGTGGAACCGCTGGGCACAAGCACGTGCCGGCTCACCTTCCGCATGTTGAACTGGCAGCAGAAGAGGTTGTTCTCGTAGTCCTTGCCGAATTGATCGGATTCGTAGCGGTGCAGGCCGCACGGGGCTGCCGGGCCGAGGTGCGTCATCGGTTCCATTAGGTGCGGGCTGGTCCACGGGTGTTCGTAAACCGGGGCGTGATCCTTGCCATACACACCGCCATAAACCGCGTGGATGAGGCCGTCGCGTTTGCCGTTGCCCGGGTGCTGAAAGAACGTGCACGACAGGATGCGTTCGCCGTTCGGCAAAAAGGCGACATCGACGGGATTATCCATGCCGCCGGTCAGCAC
>DATNBQ010000501.1:0-6995 GCA_035571955.1 Urbifossiella sp.
TTCGATCTCGTCATTGACTTGCAAGGGCTCCTGCGGACGGGCCTCATGTGCCTGGCCACAGGCGCACCGCGGATCGTCGGCTTCGCCAATGCCCGGGAAGGCAGCCGCTTCGCCTACACGGATCGGATTCGCGTTGACGACGCGGGTACGCTCCATGCCGTCGATCGCTACTGGCGAGTGGTCGAAGCGCTCGGCGCCGGCGGCGGCGAAAAGCGCTTCCATGTCCCAATTTCAACCGAAGCGCGGAACTGGGCCGCCGCGGAGTTGAGGAATCTGCCCCGGCCGATCGTTGCCGTGGCCGTTGGGGCGAAATGGAGCACGAAGCGTTGGCCCCCGGGCCACTTCGCCGAACTCTTGCGCTGTGCCCCCGGCTCGTGCGTCTTCGTGGGAACCGGCGATGACACCGCGTTGTCACTGGAAGTGATTAGACACCTTCCGCAACCCGCTCGCGATTTCACCGGTCGAACCTCCTTACCACAATTGGCGGCGTTGCTCGCGGCGGCCGACGCCATGGTCGGCAACGACACCGGCCCGCTGCACCTGGCCGCCGCCCTGGGAACGCCCTGCGTCGCCCCATATACCTGTACCCGGATCGCCCGCCACGGCCCGTACGGGTTCTTTGGCGGCAGCGTGGAAACCGCGGTCGCCTGCGGCGGCAGCTATCGCAAGACCTGCCCGAACATGATCTGCATGCCGGAATTGACGCCGGACCGGCTTCGGCCGCGGCTTGCCGAGGTGCTCGAGAAATGGGCCAGAAACTCCCGTTCCGCCTGATCCTGGCGAGCGGTTCGCAAGGCCGCCGCTGGCTTTTGGAACAGGCCGGTTACGAATTCGAAGTACGCCCGTCCAACATCCCCGAACCGACCGAGGCGCGCCTCGGCGACTGCCGGCATTACGTCGCCGAACTCGCCTGGTTGAAGGCCGAAGCCGTGGCCGCGCAGGTCAGCGACGGCTTGATTCTCGCGGCCGATACCGTCGGCTGGTTGAACGGTAAAGTGGTCGGCAAGCCGGACGACGAGGCCGATGCCCGCCGCATCATCCGTTCACTTTCCGGAACGGTGCACGAACTTTGGACCGGCGTCTGCCTGTGGCTACGGCCCGGCGACTGGCAATTCACCTGGCAAGAGCGGAGCCTCGTACGCATGAAGCCACTTTCGGATGCGGAGATCGAGGATTACCTGCAGTCGCGGAAGTGGGAAGGTTGCAGCGGGGCGTACGCGATCGAGTTGCCGAGCGACCCCTATTTGACGGTGGAAGAGGGGGCCGTGAGCAACGTCATTGGCCTGCCAATGGAATCGCTGGAGAAAGCGCTCAGGTGGTTCATCGCTGAACGACATTGACGCGATTCTCAATGAGTTGCATAATATTACAACAGCGGCAGTCGTGGTTCTGCTTGGTTTCAACCGCATGCCGAGTGAGCGATGAGAGACGTGCAGATCATTTGGGATCTACCCGATGAACCGGAGGGAAATTACCGCCATATTCTCGATGGACACGATGTAACGATCGATGAAGTCGAAGAGGTGTTGTTGAACCCGGATTCCGAGGATGCAATCAGCCGCAGTTCGGGTAAACCCGGCGCTGTTTGGATGGACTTCGACCGGCCAGTACATCATCGTGGTTTACGAGTTGGTGCTCGACGATCCGCGAACTCTGTATCCCATTACGGCTTACCCGGTACCTCCGCCCTGAGGGAGAAATTCATATGTCCGGCAAACGAGTGCATCGCGATCTTCAATGGACGCCAGAAGATCGAGCGCGCCATAAAGAGACCCGAGAAAAGTTTCAGCGCGAGCGACCGACGATGGAACAGTTGCTCGAGAGCGGTGAATACGTCGGCCCGATTCCTCACGACGTCTACTTGTCGTTGATGGCGGCGCTTCACGATTTAAAACACGCTCGCGAATCCCGCGGCCTTAGCCTCGCGGATGTGGCCGAGCGTTCGGGGATCGACAAGGCGGCGCTCAGCCGCCTCGAGAATGGCGTCCACGACAACCCGACCGTCGAAACGCTCATTCGCTATGCCGCGGCGGTTGGCAAGCGGCTGACTTGGTCGCTCCAAGACTTGCCGGCCAAAGCGTAGTCATGAGCCTGCGGTTGCTGCATGCCGGGGTATGGTCGCTCCTGGTGGACGGCGGTCGGCCGCGATCGCGGTCGCTGGGCGTGCCGGTCGGCGGGGCCGCCGATCGCACGGCGCTCGCGCTCGGCAACGCCCTGGTCGGCAACCCACCGCTGGCCGTCGCGCTCGAATTCGCCTTGGCCGGACCCACGCTCCGCGCCGAGCATCCGTCTGCGGCCGCCGTGTTCGGAGCGCCGTTCGCAATTACTGTGAACGACAAGGCGATCGCGGCGGGAACGACTTTCACCCTGGATGCGGGCGACGAGTTGCATATCGGCGGCACGGCGACCGGCGTGCGCGGCTACTTGTGCGTTGCCGGCGGATTCCAGGCGCCGCAAATCATGGGAAGTCGATCGAGCTTGGAACCGCTTCACGCGGATCACTTATTGGAGTGCCCCGCGAGCCGCTGCGAATCGCGGGCTCGGCTTCGCCATGCTTCCCCGCTCGACGCCAAATCTGCGTGTCCTCGATGGGCCGCAATGCGACTGGTTCCCGGACGATCGCTTCTTCAGCCAGTCTTATCGCGTCCTGCCGGCCGGGAATCGGATGGGGCTGCGGTTCGCCGGAGAACCACTGGTAAGGAGGCCCGGCGAGTTGCCATCGGAGGCCATTGCTCCCGGCGCCGTGCAGATTACCAACGACGGCCTCCCCGTGGTCATCGGGGTGGATGGGCAAACCATTGGCGGTTACCCGAAGATCGCGCACGTGATCCGCGCTGACCTCGACAAGCTGGCGCAGTTCCGGCCCGGGGAAATGGTGCGATTCGAACGGGTGACGTGGGAAGAAGCGGATCGGGCAGCGCAAGAACGAACCGCCCTTGTCAAGAACTGGCTGGCCCGGCTTCGCGCCGCCGACCGGGCCCCGGTGGTCTTAACCTGATCTCTGCGCGCTCCCCGATGGGTCGCGGCTAAGCGAGAGCGGCCTACTTGGCCGGTTCGGCCGGCTTCACGCCGATTCCCGTCTTCTGATACTTCTTGTTGAACTTCTCGACGCGGCCCGTGGTGTCGAGGAACTTCATCTTGCCCGTGAAGAACGGATGGCTGGCGCTCGAAATGTCCAGCTTGTAAAGCGGGTATTCGTTGCCGTCCGTCCACTTGATGGTGGCGTCGCACTCGACGGTCGATTGCGTCAGGAAGGCGAAGTGGGCGTTGCCGTCTTGAAATACGACCGGCCGATAGTTCGGGTGAATGCCTTTTTTCATGGCTCGCGACTCCGTGGCAATTGCGCGGACGTTGGGCTTGTTATGCTAGGAATCACCGCCGGTATTGGCAACAACCTCAGTGCGGATCAGTCCTTGCCGCGGCCGGCGACTGGGATGCGCAACTTCTGCGGGTTCGGCCCCTTCGTCTGCAGCACGACGACGGCGTCCTTGAACTCGCCGTATTGTTCCTTGGCGGGGATCGAAACCGTGAGCTTGTAGATGCCGCGGTCGCCGATGTCCGGCTGGCGCGTCAGTTCTACCTTCAAGAGCTTCGGCTGCGTCAGTTCGTTGACGATCTCCAGTTCGACGCCGTTGCGTTCGGATTCTATCTGAATCGAGGCGCGCTGCGGCATGGAGTAATCGAAGGCGCCGAAGTTCAGTTCGCGCAGGCCGTTGGCGAGCACGACCGGCCCGTGCAGGATGCCGTGTAATTCGACGTGCTTCGTTTCATTCCCCTGAGTGATGGAAATGAGCCGTTCGACCGGGCCGATGTCGAGCTTGCTCGGGCCGTCCTTCACCTTGACGGTAATGGGAATGCGATAGGCGGAGAGAACGCGGCGGCCGACCTTGGCGGCCCAGGCGAGGTATTGATCGTCGGGGATGAGTTCGGGTGCGCCGGCGGCGATGAACGGGCCGGGTTCGCCGGGCGCGCCGCGGAGCATGCGCACGTCGGCGCTGAACTTGCCCACGTGGGCCGGCGTCTTGGTCGCCGAGTAAGCGATGATGTCGAAACGCTTCGGCGGCGAGTCGCCGGTCATCTCGCCGAAGTTGATGTTGGCCGCGTTCAAATAGAACGGCTCCGTCAATTCGTAATGAATCTCGAACTTTTCCTCGAAGTATTTTTCGCTTCCCTTGAGGTGGGTGGTGAATTCGGTGCGCAGGGAGTTGCGGCCGCCGATCTTGAAGCCGAGGCGCAGAATGCCCCACGGTTCGACCCACGGGTCGCCGGCTGTTGCACCGGGGATTTCGTACTTGATCGTCCCTTGCGGTTCGTTGAACTTGTGGCTCTGCCACTGGAGGACGCCGCGCTGATCGTCCAGTTGGGCGGCCGGCACGGCCATGGCCAAGGGGAGCGGCGTCACCAGGCCGTGCGGCAGCATCGAGATTGCCGTCATTTGCAGGATTTGCTTCGACACGTCCGGCGGGATCGTCGCCACTTCGCCTTCGCTGCAAGCGGTGCAAGTGACGCGAAGGAATTCCAGCATGACCGGTTGCGGGTTGCGGTTCTCGAACCAGTAGTTGGCGGACGACTGCATGTCGGCCGTTTCGAAGTAGCCCTGGAAGGCTTGGTCCATGAGGCTGGCATTGGGGTCCGGAGTCCACATCCGCGTGGAGCTAAAGAAGCGGAGCGGCCTGTTCTCGACCTTCTCGGCGCCCTTCGCGCCGCCATCGTCCTCGGGTTCCTTGTACTGCGAGAAGAACGTGACCGCGAAGATCACCGCCAGCAGCAGCACCAGGGGAACCACGATCTTCAGCGCGGATGCATTCATGATTAACCAGCCAGGGTCCTACTTTTCTACGCTCGGGGCGCGGCCAAGGTTCACCAGGCCGCGCTCCCCGTAAGGTCGTGGTCTACCGGTTGCGGGTCGAGCCTTCGACTTCGGGCGCGTGCCGCCTGCTTGCCCTTCCGTTTATACGAGTCCTTGACCGCCGCTTACGGCCAGAAGTGCACGAAGTCGCCGCAGGCGAACGCGTCCGAAGCCGAGCAGCAGCCGGATGTTGCCGACGACGCGGATCAGAAAGTGATGGCCGCGTTCGATCAGGGTGTTCCACACGTCGTAGCCGACGAACCCGGCGTCGCCGCAAAAACAGAGATTTTTCCGGGAATTTCAGCGTTTTGATCATGTCGACGAAATGCGGGCGTTCGCTGGCGTTGGACGGTTCGAGCTTCCACGCCCACGGCATCCGCATTCCGATGTGCCACAACAGCGTCAACCAGATCTACCCTCAAGGCACGACAACGCATTCACAGAGTGGAGGGAAATGATGACTCGTTCAAGCTCGAAATGGAAACGACCGACCATGAGTTCGTGGAGACCGCCCGGAACCGAGGTGGCCGCCGCTACTATCGGTTCGAACGCAAACACTCCGCGATCGGTTATCTGACCCACGTCCAGTTCGCGATACGTGCGATGACCCGAAAAAAAGCACTCACTGTGTCCGTGCAACCTTCAGCACCTCGTAACGTCCCTACCGAGGGCTTTGCGCTCGGGAGAAGACCGTCGCCTCGCGCATGAGGTGCCGGTGCAAGGCGAAATTGGGATCGGCGAACTGTTCCTTCAAGCGCGGCAAGATCGGCCCCGGGCGTTCCTTGGTCCGCAGCACTTGCAGGTAATCGAGGAGCGTGCGCCGCGTTGTCGGGTTGTCGCGAAGCATCATATGCACCCAGGCCCACGCTTCGCGATATTCCGCTTTTTGCATATCGTTCACCTCGACGATCTTCTCGAGCCGCTCCAGGTTGGCCTCGAATGGGGCCCGCGTCAGTTGTTCCAGGTGCTGGACGTTCATGCCGGCACTCTCGGGCGGCAGTTCGAAGAAGCCGGCCAGCCCTTCGTCCAGCCACAGCGGCACGTCCTTGAGAACGCTGCGGAGCAAAGCGTGGGTGAGTTCGTGGCGCAGATCGGTACGAAGGTGTTCGCCCATCCAGGTGAAGACTTTGACTTCGTTGCCGGCGGCGATCATGTAAGCGCGGCGCGTCGGCAACTTTGGATAGCGGGCGTGCATGTACCCTTCGTAGCGCTCGGCCGTCTCGAACAGGTAAACTTGCACGATGGCAGTGGTCGGCGGCAGCTCGAGTTGGCCGAACACCTGGTCAGGCAGCGCTTCCAGTTCGGCCCAGAGCGGGTCGTGCGGATCGAGTTCGAAATCGTGGTAGAAGACGTAGTTGCCGCAACGGAGGGGCGGCAACTTGCCTGGCGGCAAATATGCCTCCGGCGAACGCGGCAACGACTCGGGGCGAATGGTACTGTCGGATTCGGTCGGCGCCGGGCGCAAGGGCGCGCAGCCAAGCGGAATTGCCAACGCGAGCACGAGCCAAAGTCGGACAGCAGGCATTAACCGCATTGCAAGCGTCCCACGAAACGGAGCCCGCCGAGCCGGAACGATAGCCCGGTTCGCGGCAATTGCCAGATCAACTCAAGCTGCCGACTTAGAATTCCAACGATTGCCTGAGTGTTTCCGGCCGCGAACCCGCCGCCTGGAACTATTCGTCCGAAGGGGCGGCGGCACTTCACACTTGAACGATAGAAACGGATTTGCGGGTTTTTCGGGTCAGGCGAGGGGGCGGCCGCTGCGTCGATTCTTTGCCTGCTTTGCCGCGGTTGCCTGGCTTATCGCCAACCACCACGACTTCCAGTTGCCGAGGCGGTACTCCCCAGCAGCCAGGTAAACCTGCAAGAAGCGCAAGCGCGCCGGGCGCGTGATCGCAGGATCGGCCAGGAAACTGGCATTGAGCCGGGCCAGTTGCTTGCATCGTACGCGGAAGGGGACCGAACTGCCGACGCGGACGCCGACGAGATCGATACAGGTCGGCTCCCGGCCGTTGGCGAGCAGAATGTTGGAGGCTTTAAGGTCGCGGTGCGAGACGCCTCGGTCATGCATGATGCGCAGCAACCGGGCCACGGAAAGAGCGGCGCAATTCAGCGGCTCGGCGGCTTCCACCTTTTCGGTCAGCAG
>DATNBQ010000502.1:0-4347 GCA_035571955.1 Urbifossiella sp.
GCCCAGGATGTGCCGCAGCGAGTGGCACCCGAATGTGTAACCCGCCAGCAGAACGACATTGATGCACAGGACCACGGTGCCGACGCCGATGCCGATGCCATCAACGAAGATGAACGCCTTGAGCGCATCCCACGCCAGCAGGAATATGAACAGCACCGCGATGTACATGAAGTAGCGGTGGATGTTCTGGATGCGGAGCGGCCAGTTGCTTTCGCCGATGTAGCCTTTGCGGGGTTCGCCGACGGCGCAGTTGGGCGGGTCGGCCCAGAAGGCCTTGTAGTAGGCGCCGCGGTAGTAGTAGCAGGTGAAGCGAAAACCGGCCGGCGCCCACAGAATCAGGAACGCCGGCGAATACACAAGCCAGTTCGGCCACCAGTTCGGCACGGTCCCGAACCAGGCGTGGCCCGAGGTGATCGATTGGTTCTTCGGCGCGAACAGTTCCGGCGAATAGAACGGCGACAGGTAGCTGGTGCCCGGCACCGTGTAGTTATCGCCCTGGAACGCCGCCCAGGTGGAATAGACGATGAACGCCGAAAACCCGAGGAAGACGACCGTGGGCTGCAGCCACCAGGTATCCGGACGCTTGGTTTCGGTAAAGGAACGCTGGAGCGGAAGAGGAATGCCCGGCATGCGTCGCTCGGCGTACAGGTGTGAATGGAACTAAGGTTACCTTAGGCGCGTGTCGCGCGTGAGCAAGAGGGGCGCGCGAAGAAGCCAGTACGCGTCAGCTTGATCTTGGCGGCACAGGCATTCTTGGCTGTGCGCGTGTGTGCACAGGCAAGAATGCCTGTGCCACCAGAGAGGCGCCGCGCTTGACGTATATGCTGCTATCCGCGACGATAGCACTACCTGCCAGTTGCCCCACGTGCACACCGGGGTTCGCCATGTCGGTTCGGGTTCCCATCGCCATCGCTCTGCTGCTCGGCTTTGCCATTCCCGGTTCTGCCGCGGAGCCGCCGGCGGGCGCGCCGCGCGAACTTGTCGTCTTCCCCAAAGCGATCGCCCTCTCCGGCCCGCGCGACGAACAGCGCGTCATCGTGCTCGGCGTCTGGCCCGACGGCCGCCAGTGGGACCTGACCCGCGCTGCGACTTATTCCTCGGCGAATGCCGCGACCGCGCTCGCCGACAAGGATGGCATCGTTCGCCCCGTCGCCGATGGCAAGACGGCTATCGCGATTCGAGCAAACGGCGCTTCAGCCTCCATCCCGGTCACCGTGAATAAATCATCGGCCGACGCGCCGGTGAACTTCACCCGCGAAATCGAGCCGATCCTGACGAAGGCCGGCTGCAATAGCGGCAACTGCCACGGCTCGCAGCACGGCAAAGGCGGCTTCCGCCTCAGCCTCTTTGCGTTCGACCCCGCTTCCGATCATCGGCAAATCGTCTACAGCAACGAGGGCCGCCGCATCGTTCCCAGCGACCCCGAGCGGAGCATTCTTCTCGCCAAGCCGGCCCTGGCGATGGAGCACGGCGGCGGCGAGAAGCTGAAGCTCGGCGGCCGCGACTACAACCGCATCAAGGCGTGGCTCGAGGACGGCGCCCCGGCCCCGTCGCCCTCCCGCAAAGGCCTGGAAGACGCCACGGTCGCGAGGCTCGAGGTCTTCCCCAAGAGCCGCGTGATGGTGCCCGGCGAACAGCAGCAACTGGCGGTGGTCGCGATCTGGTCCGACGGCCGCCGCGAGGATGTCACCCCGGTCGCCCAGTTCGACGCCCTCAACGATTCGGTCGCCAGCGTGACTGCTGGCGGCCTCGTGACCTCGAAGAACAAGGGCGAAACGCACGTAATGATTCGCTTCGGCGGGCAGGCCGCGGTGGCTCAAGTCTCCCTACCGTTCGCCAAACTCGGAAATTATCCCTCGATTCCCACGAACAACTTCATCGACGAGAAACTGGTCGCGAAGTGGAAGGAACTCGGCCTCGTGCCGTCGCCGCTCTGTTCGGATGAAGCCTTCCTTCGCCGTCTATACCTCGATGCCATCGGCACGCTGCCCACCCCCGAAGAGATTCGCGCGTTCCTCGCCGATACCAATCCGAAGAAGCGCGACAAGGCCATCGACAAGGTGCTCGATCGCGGCGAATTCATCGACTGGTGGGCCCTGAAGTGGGGCGACCTGCTGCGGATCAACCGTACCGCCGTTCAAGAAAAGGGCATGTGGAGCTTCCACAACTGGGTGCGGGCGCAGGTCCGCGATAACGTGCCGATCGATGCGTTCGCCCGCGACATCATCACCGCAGAAGGAAGCACGTTCATCGAAGGGCCGGCGAACTTCTACCGCATCGGCCGCAACGCCGATGACTGGGCCGAGACGACCGCCCAGGTCTTCCTCGGCATCCGCGTCGGCTGCGCCAAGTGCCACCACCATCCGTTCGAAAAATGGAGCCAGGACGATTACTACAGCCTGGCGGCCTTCTTCGCGCGACTCGGCACCAAGGGCAGCCAGGAGTTCGGCCTGTTCGGCGCGGAAACCGTGGTCTTTCTGCGGCCGGCCGGCGAAACCACGCACCCGCGCAAGCGCATCGTGATGAAGCCGCGGCCACTCGACGGCAACCCCGCGACCAGCTACGACGACGAATTCGATCGCCGCAAGAAGCTCGCCGACTGGCTGGCGTCGCCGGATAACCGCATGTTCAGCCGCAATATCGCCAATCGCTTCTGGGGTTACCTGATGGGCCGCGGCCTGGTGGAACCGCTCGACGACATGCGCGCGACGAACCCCGCCAGCAACCCCGAACTGCTCGACGCCCTCGCCGCCGACCTCGTGAAATCGAAGTTCAACTTGAAGCACCTACTGCGAACGATCTTCGCGAGCCGGGCGTATCAACTCGATTCGGCGGCGATTGGCGAGAACGCCGCCGATGCCGCGAACGTGCACTTCACGCGCTACACGGTGAAGCGCCTGACCGCCGAGCAACTCGCGGATGCCATCGATTTCGCGACCGGCACGCGCGAGAAGTACGCCGGCCTGCCGCTCGGCACGCGGGCCATTCAACTTCCCGATAGCGAAGTGAAGTCGTACCTGATGGACACATTCGGCCGCCCGGCCCGGCAGGTGCTTTGCGAGTGCGAACGGACGACCAAGCCGAATATCGCCCAGGCGATGCACCTGCTCAATGGCGATTTCTTGAACATGAAGATCGCGGACAAGGCGGGCCGCATCGAGAAGTTGCTGGCAGCGAAGGCGCCGTCCGACAAGGCCATCGACGAACTCTGGCTCTCGGCGTGGTCGCGGCAACCGACCGCCGATGAACTGGCCAAGGCGCGAAGCTGGTTGAAGGCGGCCCCGACCCCGCGCGAAGGATTGCAAGACTTGCTCTGGGTGCTCCTCAATAGCCGGGAGTTTTTGTTCAACCGGTGAACCTGGCTAGCCGGAACCACCTGGCGAGCCGGCGACGTAAGTCGCCGGAGTCCGTTCGCAAAGACTCCGGCGACTTACGTCGCCGGCTCGCCAGGGCGCTTCTGGCTCGCCAATCTTCATCATCCCACGAAGACGCCGTCGGCTTCGGTCGCTTCCGGGAACGGGGTGAAGCTGACTGCGGGCGGGGTGCCGCCGCGGAGCGTCGAACCGGCGAAGGTCATAATCAACGGCGCTTCCTCGGCGCCGCTCGCCGCGATCAGTTCGCGATCGCCGTCGCCGTTCCCTTCCTTGGCCGTCAAGCGAACGCCGTTGCGCTGGCTCGAATCGAAGGCGAAGAAGTTGGCGATCGGGGCGGCCTGCGCCTGAGCGAGCAACCCCTGGCTGATCATGGCGCCGGAGACGACGAAGACGCGCGGACCGCCGCCGGGGCCGCCGCCGAATGCCATGTCGGCGAAGCCATCGCCGTCGAAATCGCCGATCGTCAGGTAAACGCCGTTGCGCAAGGTCTCCGAGCCGGGGAAGGCGAAGAAATCGTTGAGCATATTGGTCGGCGTCCCGCTGAGGAGCGTGGTTCCACGGTAGACGGAGACGCGCGGCCCGCCGCTGAAGCCGGCGGCCACGGCGAGGTCCTCGATGCCGTCGCCGTCGATGTCGCCGAGCGCCGCGCGGGCGCCGCCGCGGAAGTTCGGGTCGGCGATGCCGAAGAAGTTCGCCTTCACCGTGGGCACGCCGCCGACGAGATCGAAAATCGTCACGCGCGGGCCGCCGCCCTGGTCCGGCGTCAGCACGATCTCGGCCTTGCCGTCGCCGTCGATGTCGCCGACGGTCACGAACCCGCCGCCGATAAACGAATCGCTACCGGAGAACGGCACGCTCGGCGGAACGAGCAAGCTGCCATCCTTGCCGCTGACGACGGCGAAGCGGATCGGCACGCCCGGGCCGGTGATCAGCACGGTATCGGCGATGCCGTCGCCATCGACGTCGCCGGTCG
>DATNBQ010000503.1:0-3079 GCA_035571955.1 Urbifossiella sp.
GCCGCCAATTGCTCGATGTAATCCTGGCCGTCGGCCGTCGAGAAGCGAAGCACCCAGCGCAACGATCGGGCGCGCGTGCTGCTCGCGCGCTCGCCGCCGGGTCCGACGCCGGGCTGGTGAGTGTCGCCGTTTCCCGAACTACCTCCCGTCCCCGGAGCGCCACCCAGCAGTTTCTTCTGAAGCGATTCATCCAATTTCGCATAGCCTCCGACATTCGCCGGCGCGATCGGCATCATTCCGCTGGCATCGTCCAATATCTTGCGAAGGTCGGCCTCCACCTTGGGCAGGCCGGTTGGCGCAATCGGGGTTGGGTCCTTGGCGCGAAGTGGGCTATCGCCCGCGGGCAGTTGGGGATCGTCGATTCCGGAACCCGGCAAGCCATCGCCCTCGTCATCCAGCCCCATCGATTCGACGAGGGAAAGCTGCAACGTTGTGTCGCGGCGCGGACCGCTCATGAAATGGAAGAGGATCACCGCCAGAGCCGCAGCGACGAGCACATGCAAAAAGACGGCCACCGTGGCGGAGAGCGGAAATTCGAGCCGCTTGTTGTAGCGGTTCCAGAATTCTTCCTGCGGCAATTCGGTCGGGTGGAGTGCGGCCGACATGGTTCGACTCCCGTCGCGATGCGATACCTCTTCAACTTACCCGAGCCGCTGGCGTTTGCATATTCCATTACTCAAACCGAGCACATTTCCGAAATCCAAGCGCAGGCACTGAAAAACGGGCCAGTTTTGTAGCATGGGCCTCACTCGACAAGCCTTCGGCCTGTCTCGCTCCGACCCACCCTACAAAACCCCATCCGTCTTGCTCTGTCGGTTTAGGGTAAGGGGAGATAAAAAGTGCTAAAGTTTTCGTCCATTACATTTGGTCCGGCGGCGGCAGCGATTCGTACTTCATCGCCAGGGCCACGGCGATCGCCAGCGGAATAATCAGCAAGACCCACCGGGCGATGCCCAGGAGGCAGCGGTTTTGCCGGGCGATCCACGGATGCGATAGGGGCAGCCAGGCCAGCGGCGCCAGGGCGACTAGCCAGAAACTGGCGACCGGGACCAGGCTCTCGGTCTGGTAGCGAGCATTCAGCATCAAGCCGGGGAGGAAGCCGATGGCGGCCGGCACGGCGCCGCTAGCGTCCGCTTTGGCGGCATGCGATGCCAGACCCACGCCAACGAGCGCCGCACTGAGCGCGAGCGCGACGTTCATGAACAGCGAGAAGTGCGCGAAGACGATCACGATGGCAGCCGCGAAGAATGCCGCGGCCATGCCGAGCATTGCATCGGCGCTAGCGCCGCCGCGGGCCGCACCATCCACCGCGATCCACGAGAAGAGCATTGCCGCCGCGAGAGCCGGCTTGATCCAGAGGTAGTCCTGAGCGAGCGGCGCCGGAATGAGCCAGCTTCCCGCGATCAGGACTGCGACCCACCGCGGCAGCCAGACGAGTAAATTCGGAATCCACCAGCGCCGCTCCGGAACGTACCGCGCCGCGAGCAGGCCGAGCCATCGGGTGAGCAACCCGGCGCCTGTGAGGGCGAGCGCCGCTCGCGGCAACGAATGCCACGTCGACAGCTCGTTTGGCCTCCACGGGATCAGCCGAAAAGTGCCTTCCCACTCGAGCGAGGCGAAGGTGAAGTTGGCGGCAGCGTAACCGACGATGATGGCGGCGGCCGAGCCGAGCGCGGCCGCCCACCGCCCGAGCGCTAAATACAGAACGTAGACTAGCGCGGCG
The DNA here is from genome assembly GCA_035571955.1 of Urbifossiella sp. Classification (GTDB taxonomy): domain Bacteria; phylum Planctomycetota; class Planctomycetia; order Gemmatales; family Gemmataceae; genus Urbifossiella. The sequence goes on from DATNBQ010000503.1 coordinate 1,724, forward strand.
CCCCCCGCCGCCGGCAACGCGAATTGCCCCAGCGTCTCGAGCACCAGCGCCGTCGGGGGAAGCGACATGATAGGCGTCACTGATTAGCCGCGGCGCGGAGTCTTCGGAGCGGAGCGTCAATCACTTCGCCGAGACATTCAACTTCAAACTCACCGCGTCGTCCACCATTCCCTTGCCGAACGTCATGCCCCAGTTTGAGCGGTTGATCTTGAACGAACTGGTGATGGTCAGCGTGCGATCGGCCACGGCGATGGTCGCCGGTATGGTCACCGGCTTCGTTTTGCCGAGCAGAGTCAGGTCGCCGGTGATCGTGTAGCCGCGCTCGGTCTTCTCGACCTTGGTCGACTTGAACGTCGCCTTGGGGTGGTCCTTCACGCCGAAGAAATCCGGAGTCTTCAAGTGGGCGGTCAGCTTTTCATTGTCGCTGTAAAGCGAAGTGGTATCGATGACGGCCTCGATCTTGAGGGTTGTCAGGTCGTTGCCCTCGATGGCCGCCGTGCCGGTGAGTTTCTTGAAGCCGCCATCGTGCTTGCCGGCCTTCTTGGTGCCGGTGAAGGTCAGCTTGGTGTTGGCGCCGTCGAGCGCGAACTTCTGCTCGGCGGCCGTCGCGGACAGGCCCAGCAGCGCGGCCAACGCCGCCGCGAAGAACATACGCATCATCGGGAACCTCGGATTTAAGGGTGAAATGAACGGCCAAGGAGAGGTGTAGACAGTTACCCACCCCTTCGACAAGTCTTACAGCCGGCAAAACTCCGGAACGAGGTGTACCAACGATTCTTGAAGTTCAAGAACGTCGGGCACAGCCCGACCTACAAAACTGCCGTGTAGGTCGGGCTGTGCCCGACACCCACCTACTGCACCGCCAAGAATCGTCGGCATAGCCCGGTACGCTCACTTCTTCAGATACTTGTCGAACCAGGCCAGGTCCCATTCCATCTTGGCCTTGCGGTGGCTCAGCTTGGTGAGGCCGTGCGGCTCGCCGGGATACTCGATCAGTTGCGTCGGCACCTTCACGTATTCCTTGAGGGCCCGGTACAGCATGCGGCTGTGGCCGGGCGGGCAGCGCGGGTCGCCAGCCCCGACGTGAATCAACGTCGGCGTCTTCACGTTGCCCAGCTGGAACGTCGGCGACGTCTTCCGGTAAATCTCCGGCGTCTCCCACGGCAGCCCCTTCTTGAACACGCGCGGGTACGCCGGCTCGTCGTTGAAGCCCCACTCGGCCACGGTGTCCACGATGCCCGCGCCGCTCGACGCCGCCTTGAACTTGATTGGGCTGTCCTTCAGCGTGATCAGGCAGTTGGTGAGGTAGCCGCCGTTGGACCAGCCCATCACGCCGATGCGTTCCGGGTCGGCGAT
>DATNBQ010000504.1:0-3271 GCA_035571955.1 Urbifossiella sp.
CCGGTTTGCTCGCTACTCTCGCAAACCAGCATCTCCCCAACGGGGAGAGGGTCAAAAAAGGCCGTTTTTTCGATGTTATTCGCTACCCGACCGTAAGTAATCCAAAGAACCACGCTCCCCGCTGGGTCGCGGCCAATCAAGGGCGCGGCATTCCGGTTGTGTCGGGCACGTTTGGCTCAAGGCTTAATCGATTCCGATGGCCTGGCCGTCAATGCGGCTGTCGGCCGCGCCGAGGTACTGGCCAGTCTTCGGGTCAATGCCGATGCTGTGGGCGTCGCCTTGCCGATGCCCAGTGACGGAGTGGCCCATGCCCTTGAGCTTTTCGACCAATGCTGGATGCTGTTTCAATCCCTCGATCTTCGCCGCGTCCGGGAACCACTGATGGTGCAGCCGCGGCGCCGCCACGGCCTCCTGCACCGGCATATTGAAATCGATGACGTTCACCACCACGCAAAAGACCGTGTTGATAATGGTGCGGCCGCCGGGGCTTCCGGTGATGAGCCGCACCTTGCCGTCCTTGTAAACGAGCGTCGGCGTCTGGCAACTGAGCATCCGCTTGCCCGGTTCGATGAGGTTCGGCTTGGTGCCGATCAAGCCGGTTCGCGACGTGACGCCCGGCTTCGGGTTGAAGTCGGTCATCTCGTTGTTGAGCAAGAAGCCGGCGCCGCGAACGACAACGCGCGAACCGAAACTGTTCTCCAGGGTGTACGTGTTGCTGACGGCCAGGCCGTCCTTGTCGATGATGGAAAAGTGCGTGGTGCTGCTTCCTTCGGGGGCCAGAGTGATCTCCGGGGCAAACTTTTCGCTCGGCGTGGCCTTGTTAAGGTCGATTCCCGCGGCCAGCTTCCTGGCGTAATCCTTTGAAGTGAGTTCCGCGGGGATGCGGGTGAAGGCCGGGTCGCCGAGATAGCGGGCGCGATCGCAGTACGCCCGCTTCATGACCTCGATCATCAGGTGCGACACTTCCGGCGACCAGCGGTCGTGCTTTTTCAAATCGAACGGTTCGAGCAAGTTGAGCATCTCGGCCAGGGCGATGCCGCCGGAACTGGGCGGGGGTGGGCCATAAACGTCGAAGCCGCGATAGCTGGCATGGATCGGCTTGCGTTCGTTGGCCTTGTAACTGGCGAGGTCGGCGGCCGCGATGAGCCCGCCGCCGCGCTTCATCTCCTCGACGATCAGGTTGGCGATTTCGCCCGTGTAAAAGGCATCCGGGCCCTTTTCGGCAATCCGCCGGAGCGTGCGGCTGAGATCCTTGAGAACGAGCGTGTCGCCGGCCTGCCAGCGGCCACCGCTCGGCTTGCCGTAAACGCGGCGGAACTCGGCGTTCGTCGTGTTCTTGGAAGCGAGGACGTTGTTCAAGCGGCCGGCGAGAACGGCGTTCATGGCAAAGCCCTGCTCGGCCAACTTCATCGCGGGGCTCACGACATCTTGCCAGGGCAACTTGCCGAAGCGGCGATGGGCGAGTGCCAGGCCGCGCACGGTGCCGGGCACGCCGGACGCCTTGTGGTCGAACCCGGTGACTTTGCCATCGGCGAAGAGCGTGGCCGTCGCGGCGGCCGGGGCGGTTTCGCGGTATTCGATGCAGGTTGGCTCGTGGCCGGGCGGTCCGACCATCATGAAGCCGCCGCCGCCGATGTTCCCCGCCTCGGGCCAGGTGACCGCCATGGCGAAGGCGACCGCGACCGCGGCATCGACGGCGTTGCCGCCGCGGCGCAGTATCGCGGCGCCGACCTCAGCCGCCGGCGGCGACACGCACACCACCATGCCGTGCTTGGCGGTCACGGGCTTCCGCGGCGCCGGCTGCGCGGCCGAAGGAAGCGCGACGAGCGGCACGAACAGCAAGGCAAACCAGGGGGCTTTCATGGCGCGGTCTCGATTTGGTCCGGATTAGCCGCGACCCAACGGGGAGCGCGGTCGCCCATTCGTCGGTTCATATCTTATATGCAATGTCCCGCTCCGCTCCGCAGACTCCGCGTCGCGGCTAATCCGCACTAGCATTCCGAGTTCGAAGTATGTCCTCTCCCAACATTACCAGCGTGCTCAAGGAAACGCGACTGTTTCCTCCTCCGGAAGAGTTCGCGCGGCACGCGCTCATTAACGCCGCCGAGCGCGACCGCCTGGCCGCCTGGGCCGATAAGGACCCGGACGCCTTCTGGGCCGCGCAAGCCAAGAGCCTGCACTGGTTCGCGCCGTTCAACAAGGTGCTCGACTGGTCGAAAGCGCCGCACGCCCAGTGGTTCCTCGGCGGCAAGCTGAACGCCGCTTACAACTGCATCGACCGGCATCTCGCTTCCTGGCGGAAGAACAAGGCCGCGATCATCTGGGAAGGGGAACCGGGCGATTCGCGAACACTCACGTACCAACAGCTTCACCGCGAGGTCTGCCGATTCGCGAACGCCTTGAAATCGCTCGGCATCGGCCCCGGCGACCGCGTGACCATCTATATGCCAATGGTTCCGGAGGCGGCCATCGCCATGCTGGCCTGTGCCCGCATTGGCGCGGTGCATTCCGTCGTGTTCGGCGGCTTCTCCGCGGAAGCCGTCGCCGACCGCAACAACGACGCCAAGAGCAAACTCGTCATTACGGCCGATGGCGGCTGGCGGCGCGGCAAGGTCGTCCCCTTGAAGGCCAACGTCGATGCGGCGTTGGAAAAGTCGCCGACCGTCGAGAAGTGCATCGTCTTCAACCGCTGCAACGCGCCGGTGGAGATGAAGCCGGGCCGCGATCTATGGTGGCACGACGTGGTGGCGAATGCTTCCGCCGACTGCCCCGCCGTGCCGCTCGACAGCGAACACCCGCTCTACATCCTTTACACCTCCGGGAGCACCGGCAAACCGAAGGGCGTGCTCCACACCACCGCGGGTTACCTGCTCGGCGCGTCGCTCACTCACAAATGGGTCTTCGACATCAAAGAGGACGACGTGTACTGGTGCACGGCGGATGTGGGCTGGGTCACCGGGCACAGCTACATCGTTTACGGGCCGCTGGCCAACGGCAGCACGGTGGTGATGTACGAAGGGGCGCCGAATCAGCCGCGCGAAGACCGCTTCTGGGAGATCGTCGCCAAGTATCGGGTGACCGTGTTTTACACGGCCCCGACGGCCATTCGCGCCTTCATCAAGTGGGGCGACCAGCATCCCAAGAACCACGACCTGACCAGCCTGCGCCTGCTCGGTTCCGTAGGCGAACCGATCAATCCGGAAGCGTGGATGTGGTATCACGAGCACATCGGCGGCGGCCGCTGCCCCATCGTCGATACCTGGTGGCAGAC
>DATNBQ010000505.1:0-17710 GCA_035571955.1 Urbifossiella sp.
TGCTTCAGATTCGCGCAGCGATCCTGAGCGAGGATGGCCGTGCGGAGCGCTATGCCCATCGGCCCCGACCGCGAGGTCGCGCCGTGGGCGGCAACCGGCTTGGACGGCGACAGAAGTAAGGACATCTACGGGATTACACCCTGCCGCGGACAATAACGGAAAACCAGATGCGCCGCGGCTTCGCCCCGCCTGGCGAACCGGTTCATCTCGCACCGCGCTCGGATTCCCGTTAAGATAAATCGCGACCGTGAGGCCCGAGTCAGGCCAAGGAGTTGCGCGATGAATCACGTCTCGTGGGCGGTTGTTTTGGCCGCCGCGCTCGCCGCGGGGTGCCAGTATTCCGTCGCCGAGCCGACGCATTTCGATCTTCCCAAGAAGACGGAGTTCGCGGAGGATGCCGTGCCGAAGGTCGCCGCCGACTTCAAGTTCGACCAGGAGCGCGCACTCAAGTACCTCAAGACGCTTTGCGATATCGGCCCGCGCATCAGCGGCTCCGAAGGGATGAAGAAGCAGCAGGAACTTCTCGAGAAGCACTTCAAGGGGCTCGGCGCCACGGTCACGCGGCAGGAATTCAAGGCCCGGCAAGCGAGCCGCCGCACCGAAACGCCGATGACCAATCTCATCGTCTCGTGGCACCCGGAGAAGGAACGCCGCATCCTCTTTTGTGCCCACTACGACACGCGGCCGATTGCCGATCAAGAAGGGAACCCGAACAACTGGCGGAAGCCGTTCGTCAGCGCCAACGACGGCACGGCCGGCGCCGCCATGATGATGGAACTCGGCCACCACATAAAGGGACTCAAGGGCGAACTCGGCCTCGATTTCGTGCTCTTCGACGGCGAGGAATACATCTTCGAATCGACGCAAACCGGCGGCTGGGACCGCTACTTCTTCGGTTCCGAGCACTTCGCGGATGACTACTCCAAAACGCGGCGGACGCGCAAACACCGCTACGAGGCCGGGGCCTTGATGGACCTCTGCCACGCCAAGGGAACCGTACTGAAAGTCGAAGAGAATTCGTATCGGTCGGCGCCGAAGGTGGTCGAGCAAATCTGGAGCGTGGCCAACGCACTCGGCGCCAAGTCGTTCAAGTACGCGCCCGGGCCGGACGTCCTCGACGACCATATCGCCCTCAATCGCGCCGGCATTCCCACCGCCGACCTGATCGATTTCAGCTACCCGCACTGGCACAGGTTGACCGATACACCGGACAAGATTTCGGACGGCCAGATGGCGGAAGTGGCCCAGGTGCTGGCGACGTGGTGGATGCAAGTCAAGTGACGCCGCGGTTCGTGCCGCTCGGCGACCAGGCCGTTCTCGGCTACTTCGCCGACGAGGCCGCGGCGGCGCGGTTCGCCCAGTCCGTGCGCGCCGCCGCTCCGCTGTGGCTTCAGGATGTGGCCCCGGCCTATGCCAGCGCGGGCATCTTCTTCGATGCCGATGCGATCAAACTCGACGATGTGATCGCCTGGCTGCAACAGTTGGATCTCCGGTCGCTGACGCTCCCGGCTCGCCAGGCGGTTGGCTCGCGCTTCACGATCCCCGTTTGTTACGAGCGCCAACTCGATCTGCACCGCGTTGCCGAATGCACCGGCGTCACGCCGGATCGCGTCATCGAATTGCACGCGGCGACGGAGTACACCGTCTACGCGATCGGGTTCGTGCCGGGGTTCCCGTATCTGGGTTATTTGCCGGAAGAACTGTGCGGGGTGCCGCGACTGGAGTCGCCGCGATTGAAGGTGGAACCCGGTTCTGTCGGCCTCACCGGTCGGCAAACGGGGATTTACCCACTGCCGCGGCCCGGCGGCTGGAACATCATCGGCCGCACGCCGCTGACAATCGTGGACATGGCGGATGGCTTCTTCCCGCTCCGCGTCGGTGACCGCGTGCGCTTCGAGCGCATTGACGAAGCGCGCTACCGGGAACTCGACGGCGAACGGTTGGCGCCCGATTAGCCGCGACCCAACGGGGAGCGAGCCTTTCACGCGTCGCGCGTCTGGAATCGCCAGCACGATAGCGCGAGGCAGACCGCGATGAAGCCGAGCGAGAAGCCGAACGTCTCGCCCCATTTCGGGTAATCGGCCTTGGCCTTAGCCATCGCATACTGCTCCAGCGGAGTCAATGTCGCGTCGGAAATCAACTTCGTGGTCAACCGATCGACGTCCTTGTACCGCGGGAGGATGAAGTGCAACCCATCGATAGCCGCGGCGAGCGTCTCGTGAACTTCGCCGGCGTTCTTGGGGTCGGCCCGGAAATCGTCGAGTGCGAGCTTGGCTTGGCCCACCACGAACAGGAAGAACGCGAACCCGCAGGTCAGCAGAATCGCCGCGATGGAACTGCGCGTGAGGACGGCGACGAGCGTGCTAAATGCATAGAGGATGGCGAAAGTGAAGGTCAGGATCGGGATCAGCAGCAGGAAGCTGGGATCCCAAAAGCCGGACCGGAGTGCGAGCACCAGCCAGATGCCGCCGACCGTCGCCACCGTCAGAATCACCATATAACTCAGGCCGCCAAGGTACTTGTAAACCAACAGCGCGGAGCGGCCGATCGGCTTCGTCACGATCAAGTCCAACGCCCCCTTGCGAAGCATGTTCGGGATGAAGAAGCCGGTAATGACAACGCCGATCAGAAGGGTAATTGTCGCCCCGAATCCGTTGACGATTTTCTCTTCGATAAACCAGAGCACCATGCCAAGGGGCAGCGGTTTGGGGAGCGTGAGGGCGCCGAAGAACAAACTGGTGTGGTGCGGCCAGCCGCGAACCGCGTCCGACATCTTCAAATCGACATCGAAGGCGTAGGTCGGTTCGGCGATCCCCCTCGCGCGGGTCACCGTCGCTTGCGCGACTCCGGCATGGGTCGCGAACTGATTGCGAATGAACTCCTGCATCTGCTCATCGGTGACCGCCGCCAATTCCTCGGCCGACGCCTCCTGAGGTTCCGCGACCTCGAAAGGAACCGCGCCGCCATTCGACGGCAGCATGAAGGTCCGCGTCGGACCGGGCGGCTTCATCCAGTTCACCACCGCGAATCGCAAGGGATCGCCCTGAAGATTCTGGCGTCCCCCGGCGCCGAGGAAACTGAACTCGCCCGCGCCCGGCTTGACCTCCAGGCGCAGCGAGTAGCCACCGGGCACCGCGCGAATGTCCTTGGCCGAGTAAGTCATCGCCGGGGGAAGGCCGAGCGGAATCTTGCCGCGGCCGCGATCCGGGAAGACGGTGTTGAACCGCTGGAGGATACTGGCGAACGCTTCAGTCGGCTCGACGGGCGAATAGGAGATCGTCGCCGCCACGCCCATCAGAAGAAGCGACAAGCCGAGCAGCACGTAGATGATCTTGGCATCCATCGCCTCCCGGAAGGAGTCCATCAAGATCGCGACGAACTGCATCATCGGTCGTCCCCTCCCACGGCGCGGGCCTTGCGTTTCCGCTTGCGGTCGACGCCAGGTTCGGCGCTTTCCACCGTCGCCAGAAACGCGTCTTCCAGCGATTGCTTCTTTTCCACCAGATGCCGCAGGGAAAGACCTTTTTCCACGATCGCCTTCACCGCGGCATCGATCGATTGCCCTTCGGAGGTAAACGACACCTCGAACAGATCGAGCTTGTCGGGAATGGGCAAGACGTTAAACCCGAGCTTGATGACGGCATCGGCGGGGAACTGCTGGCCGGGGGCCACGGCCACTTCGTAGCGTCCCTTTTGCTTCGTCAGTTCGGCGATGGTGCCCTCGCGGACCAGCGTGCCTTGCTGCAGAATCGCAACGCGATCACAGATGAGTTCGACTTCGCCGAGGAGGTGCGAGTTAAGAAAGACGGTGTGTCCACGGTCCTTTAGGCGGGCCATGAGTTCGCGGATTTCACGGCGGCCGAGCGGGTCGACACCGTCGGTCGGTTCGTCCAGGATAATGACGTCGGGGTCGTGCAGGAGAGCCTGGGCGATGCCGAGCCGCTGCTTCATCCCCTTGGAATAGGTGCGGATTTTGGAGTTCATGCGGCCGGCGATGCCGACGAGTTCGAGCGTCTCGGGGATTTTCTTGCGGCGGTCGTCCCTGGGAACGCCGTAAAGCGCCCCATAGAAGTCCATGAGCGAGAAGCCGGTATGGTAGCCGGGGAACTGGTGATCCTCGGGAAGGTAGCCGACTCGTTTCCGGGCAGCGGGATCGCCGGCCACGTGGCCGAGCAAACCGGCCTCGCCTTCGGTCTTCCGCACGATGCCCAGCAGGATTTTGATGAGCGTGGTTTTGCCGGCCCCGTTCTGGCCGAGCAGCCCGTAGATTTGCCCTTTTTCAACGCGGATCGACACGCCTTTGAGCGCCTCGATGCGGCCGTAGCTTTTGCGAAGTTCGCGCGTCTCGATCACCGACACGGCGGCCTCCTGGGCCAGGGGCTGGGAATCATCGCGCTGCCCGTTGGGTCGCGGCTACGCGGTTGCAATCCCCGCCTGGCTAACGGTTGTGCATAACGGGCGGTGTGACATCGACCCAATCAGCCCTTGCCTCTCCCCGTTGGGGAGAGGCCGCCATCTCGCGCAAGCGAGATGGCGGGTGAGGGGTCTTGTTACAGCAATCCAGCCCCTCACCCGGTTTGCTCGCTGCGCTCGCAAACCACCCTCTCCCCAACGGGGAGAGGGTAAGAAGAATGGCTGGTAGACCGGCTATGTCGTTCCCTACCTGACGGTCGTGCTTAAGATTCGCCGTGAAGCAGAAGATATTGACGATTCGACCGCATTGCAATGGAATCCGCAGCATGCCCAATGAAACTCTGCGCTTCCGGTCCGCGATGCCCGCCTCGGCCGCGGAGCTGTACGCCTGGCACGCACGGCCCGGCGCGTTCCCGCGGCTACTTCCACCTTGGGAGCGGCTGGTGCCGACGGCGCAGGAAGGGCGCTTTGGAACGGACGGCTTCCGCGTCACCTTTCGCGCCCCCGCCTACGGACCGTTCCACCGCACCTGGGTCGTCGAATTCTTCGACTTCGAACCCGACCGCGGCTTCAAATACCGGCAATTGCAAGGGCCATTCACCGAATGGGTCCACATGCACCACTTCGTTCCCGATGGCAATCACACATCGTTTCTCGAAAACGAAATCGCTTATCGCTTGCCGTTCGGGCCGATCGGCCCGGCGTTCTGGTCCGGCTCGGTGGAAGACCGCATCCAGGCGCTGTTCGGCTACCGCCACGCGATCACGGCCTGCGACCTGCGCCGCCACGGCCTGTATCGCGACCGGCCGCGGCTGAAGATCGCCATCACCGGTTCGCGCGGGCTGATCGGCAGCGAACTCGCGCTTTTCCTCGCCACCGGCGGCCACGAAGTCACGCGCCTCGTTCATGGCTCCGGCCCGGTGGCGCCGCCCGCTTTCGACGACGGCACGCGTTACGTCGGCTGGAAACCGCAGGAGCCAATCGATCCCGCTCTCCTCGATGGCATCGATGCCGTCATTCACTTGGCGGCCGACGGCATTTCCGAAAGCCGTTGGAACGAGGCCAAGCGGAAGAAGATTCTCGATAGCCGAACCATTCCGACGCGGCGCCTCACCGAAGCCATCGCGGCCCTGCCGAAGGAACGCCGGCCGAAAGCCTTCCTTTCAGCGGCGGCCGTGGGAATTTACGGCGACCACGGCGACGAACTGCTCACCGAGGATGCACCGGCCGGAATGGGCTTTCTCGCCGACGTTTGTCGCCAGTGGGAAGAAGCGACGGCCCCGGCGACGGCGGCCGGGGTTCGCGTGGTACATTTGCGGATCGGCGTTGCGCTGACTCCGCGCGGCGGGGCACTCGGCAAACAACTCCCGGCCTTCCGCGCCGGCCTCGGCGCCACCCTCGGCGCCGGCCGCCAGTGGGTGCCGTGGGTGACCGTCAACGATGTCGTCGGCGCGATTCACCACGGCTTGCAAACGGACTCATTGGAAGGGGCCGTGAATGTGATGGCCCCGCACGGCGTGGTGAACCGCGACTTCGGCAAAACGCTGGGACGGGTGCTGGGGCGGCCGGTGTTCTTCTGGCTGCCGCGATTCGCCCTGCATGCGATGTTCGGCGACATCGCCGACGCGATCTTGCTACCGAGCATGCATGGCTTTCCGAAGAAGCTGCTCGACTCGGGATTCACCTTCGACCACGCGGAACTGGAACCGGCCCTGCGCTTCTTGCTGGGCCGGTAAACAGCTGGCGAGCCTACGCTTTCACCGCGCCGAGTTGATTGCGGCGATAAGCCTGGTTCATCGATTTCTCGATCACGCACTCATAATCCTGCACCTGGGCGATCACCTGGCCGTCCGGATCGAGGTAATCGATGTCGGCGCGGGCGAAGGTGCCGTTGTCGCGCGTGATCCGCACGACAAGCGAGACGGGGCCTTCCGGGAAGGCGCGGCGGAACTGCCGATAGCGGCCCACGAAGTTCGGCACCGAACCGTGCTGGTGCTGGAAGCGGCTCCACAGGCACATCAACTGGAAGCTGCAATCGACGATCATCGGGTCGGCGATCCACGACGAGCGGAGCGGGTAAAGGAACCACTCGGCGGGGGGCGGCGCGGCGTTCGCCGTTCCCAGGAAGGCGAGTTCGCCGGCGCCGATGATGCTTTCCAGGCCGTGCAAATCGGGGCCGTGGAACAGGAACTCGCTGTAGGCGCGTTCGACGCTGTGCGGATAAGGTGCGACGACGGGGGGGCGATCGGCGGCCGGCGGCGCGGGCAGTTTCGCCGTCAGCACGATCTCGGCCCGCGACTTGAGCATCTCGCGGCCGCCCTTCGCCTTGCCCCGCAGTTCCACCGGCACCACGAACAGCTTGTCTTGCCGCATCGCCTTGCCGGCGAAGGCCCGCACGGTCAGCGCTTCGTCCGCATCGAGCTTGATCGCCTGGGTGATGCGGAGGTCGTTGAAGCCGTGGAAAACGAGGCCCGGGTGGCCGTGAAGGGCGGCGTGCGCGAGGTACTCGATGTGCAAGGCGATGGGCAGAACGGCCCGGCCATCGAGGACGTGCGAACGCAGGATGGGATGCGATTCCACATCGATGGTGCGTTCGAAGACGGCGGCGAGCTCGGTGCTGGCCGATGGACTGGGGGGCGAAGCCGGAGCGGCGGTTCCATTGGCCGGAGCGTGCGCGCCGGGCACCGGGGTGACGCCGGAGCCGGTCGGCCGCGGTTTGCCGATCGCCAGAACTTCGACCGCCTTGCCTGCGGCATTCAATTCGTGAACGAGGAAGAGGCCGCCCTCGGGCAGAGGAATGACGCCGACGCCTTCGGATTCAAATTGCTTGCGGAGGGCCGGCGTAACCATGCCGCCGTCCCACGGCCCCCAGTTGAGGGAAACGACGCGGCATCCGGGCCGCCGCCGCGCTTCCACCTGGGCCGTCTTGTTGAGCACTTCGTTGGCTGCCGCATAGGCGAGTTGCCCGGTGCGGCCAAATCGCGCCGTCACCGAACTGAAGAGGACGAGGGCCTTCAATTCTTCCTGGGTCAGCAAGTCGAGCAGGTTGCGGAGTCCATCGACCTTGGTGGAATAGACGCGGTCGAAATCGTTGCCGGTGAGGTCTTCGATCTTGCGATCGGCGAGCACGCCGGCGCCATGCACGAGCACCGCGATGGGGCCGAACTTGACGCGAACCTGATGCAAGAGATCGGCGACTGCCTTGCCGTCGGCGGCATCGACGGCGAAGTACGCGGCGCGGCCGCCGCCCGCCTCGATCCGCTTTAGGGTACGGCGAATTTCGCGCTGCGCCGCGAACTTCTGGTATTGCTCGCCGATCTTCTTCGGGCTGGCTTCTGCGCCAAGCGTTGCGGCGATGGCCTGCTTCATCTCGGCTTCGCCGGTGACGTTGGCGATCCAGTCGGGTTCCGCGGACGGCGCCGGCGTTCGCCCGGTCAACACCAACATGCAGTTGAAGGCTTCAGCCAAGGCGACGGAGGCTTCGGCCGTGACTCCACGAGCCCCGCCGGTCACCAGGATTACATCCTTGGGGCCGACGGCGATGGATTGCGCCGCGGGGCGGCGAATCGTTCGCGCGAGCTCCAAGGCGCAGCGGTGGGTAGCGCCGATGCCCACTTCGATTGGCCCGGCCGTCAAGATTTCGTCCACGACGGCAGTGGCGGCCGCAGTGGCATCGGCGAATGCCGGGTCGAGATCGATCGCCTTGCAGGCGACTTCGGACCACTCGTGGCGAGCCGTTTTGACGAGCCCCGCCAGGCCGCCGGCCGTCGGATCGGCATCCGCCGAAAGCGCGCTCAGACCGAACGCTCCATCGAGGCGAGCCACCGTCGCGAATATGGCGGCATTCTGTCGGCCGGCCTGGCGCAACTTGTTGGCGGCCTGCTGCAGCCATTCGAAGGCCTGGCGATTGAGATTGGAATCGGGGCCGGGAGCCGCCGGCGCAATGAGAACGAGGCCGGCCAGCGGGCCAGAGGACCGAAGGGGCGGGCCGGACCAATCCAGGCGGCGCGCGGTCAAGCCACGCCCGGAAAGGCGGCCGACGACGGCTTCGGTCAACTCGTTCGCGTCGCCGACGACCCAGATTTCGCTGCCCGAAGCGAGCGGCACCCGTGGCCGCGGCGTGGTCGGATCGAGATCGATCACCTGGAGAATGCTGCGGTCGATCCGTTCGTTGCCGAGCAGATTCATGGATGATCGCGAGGCGTCCGCGGCTGCGATGGGCTTGCCATCGCGCGGCTTCTGCCACATCGAGTCGGTCAATTTCGGCGGTCGAACGCTCGACAGGTGCTCCGTTTCCGGGGCGAGCAGTTCGGTGGCTTCCGCGCCGCGGCGCGAGGCCGACGTCGGACCGGCGAGTGCCGCGAGGTCGATGCGGGCGGTCGGCGGGGCGTCCAGCCGGGTTATCGGGCCCCCGTTCAGGAAGTCCGCCACGTCTTGCAGCGTGTGCAGAGTCCCGAGGTGTTCCGGCTTCACCTGCGGGGCGTACGGGAGTTTCTCTTGTAACGACGAGAGGATCTCGACGCGCTTGATGGAGTCGACGCCCAGATCCGCGTCGAGAGAGAGCTTGAGGTCGAGGTTGTCGACGGGGTAACCGGTCTTCTCGGAGACGACGGCGAGCAGCGTGGTGGCGATGTCGCCGCTGGCGGCGGTCGGTTCCAGTTCGCGCTTGAGGAGCAGCAACTGATCGCGGCCGATCTCGAGAGTTCGCGGCGTAATTGCTTCTTCGTGGTGCGCCGTGCCGTTATTCAGGAAGTCCGCCACGTCCTGGAGCGTGTGCAGCGTGCCGAGGTGTTCGGGTTTGACTTGCGGGGCGTGCGGCAGCTTCTCTTGCAGGGTGGAAAGAATCTCGACGCGCTTGATGGAATCGACGCCGAGATCCGCGTCGAGAGAGAGCGAAAGATTGAGGTTATCCACGGGATAGCCGGTCTTCTCGGAGACGACGGCAAGCAAGGTGGAAGCGACGCTAGTCGATGCGGCTGGCGAGCCGGGAGCGTTAGCGACCGGAGTCTTCGCCGGTGGCGGAGCATAAGCGATCGGAGTCGGCGCGGGGACGTAAGCGACCGGAGTCTTCGTCGGCAACGGCGTGTAAGCGATCGGAGTTCTCGCGATTCCATTTCCCAAACCCGAGAGCAAGAGCGTTTGCTGTTGATCGACGAGCGCTTGAAGCGTCCGCTGCGAGGCTTCCTGCGATTCCAGGAATTGCCGGTGCAACAAGGCCGTCTGTTCCTGCATTCGCTGGAGTGCGGCGAGGCTCTGCTGCGTCATCGCTAGGGCCTGGGCGATGGCATTCGGGTCGGCAGGACTACTTTGCGAATCAGGCATCGAAACCACTCGGACGGGGGGAGAGGAAGCTCCGTTCAATTCCACGAGTTGTCGGGGCGGCCGTGGCTCGCGCGGCGTCACGTAATTGGCCCCGCAGAGCGGCACGGTCAGCCCGGTCTTGGCGGGCGGAGCAGGCCGGCAGCGGCTCTCCGCTTCCCAGGCCTCCAGGCGCACGCGTTCGCCGCGCGCCGCCAGCCGGGCCAGCAAGTTCCCCAACTCTAGCACACCGCCGCGCTTCCCCGACGACGCATCCAGCGCCGCGCACTCCGCTTCGGAGATTTCCAGGTCTGCCAGGATTCTACCGACAAGCTGCGTTAGTACGGATCCCGGCCCGACTTCGATAAAGGTTCGCACGCCGGCCGCCGCCATGGCCTGGATTTGTTCCACGAAGGCCACGGGCTTGGCCAGTTGATTGGCGAGCAAGTCGCGAGCGGCCGCCGCATCGACAGGATACTCGGCCGCTGTGGTATTGGCGTAAACTTGAGGTGAGGCCTGAACGAACTCGACCTTTTCCAAGGCCGCGCGGAACGGTCCGGCCGCATCGGCTACGAACGCGCTGTGGAACGCGGCGGCCACAGGAAGCCGCGAGCACTTCAATTTCGCTGCCGCGAATATTTTCTGGCTCCGCTCCACTTCCGACGTTGCACCCGAGAGCACGGTTTGCTTCGGGGCGTTTTTATTGGCCACGACCAGTTGCAGGCTTTCGCGCTGGAGAACCGCTTCGATGTCCGGGAGCGGCGCGAGCACCGCCAACATGGCGCCGGGGTCGCCTTCGCGCGTTTGGGCCATCAGTTCGCCGCGCAGCCGCGACAGGTCCAGCATATCCTCGGATTTAATTCGCCCAGCGGCGGCGAGTGCCGGCAGTTCGCCATAACTGTGCCCCGCGAATGCCGCGGCATCGACGCCGAACCGCTCGTGGAGCACGCGCCAGGCTCCGAAACTGACGGCGCCGAGTGCCGGCTGAGCATTCCTGGTATCGCGCAGCGTCGCATCATCCGCCTGTTTTCGATCGGCGTCGAACCGCGTCGGCGGGTAAATCAGATCGCTCTTTGAAAGGGAGACCATTTCGGGGAAGAGGCAGGCCAGTTCGCGCAGCATGCCGACATACTGCGAACCTTGGCCGGGGAAAAGGATCGCCAACTTGCCGGGCGCGGGACCGGCGCCGAGATGCACGCCCTCGTTCGTGTGGCCGGTTCCGGCGCTCGCCGCTGCTCGGGCGCCTTCGATCAGCTTGGGTAAGTCCGTCGCCGTGCGATGGGCCGCGAAGGCCAATCGGTATGGGGCGTCGTGGCGGAACGCCACGCGGGAAGCCTCGGCGAAGCGCGCGAACGCCGGCCAGTCGCCGAGCGGGATGCCATTCAGTTGCCGGATCATTTCCTGCGATGAATCGGCGGCCAGGGCAACGATCTCCACCGAACCATCCCAGTCCGGCGCGGCCTTCTCGGGGCAGTGTTCTTCCAGGACCGCGTGGAAGTTGCTGCCGCCGAAGCCGAAGGCGGACATGGCGGCGCGGCGCGGGTGATCGCTCCGAGATGCCCACGGCCGCATCGCGGCATTCACGTAGAACGGCGAGTCGGCGGCTCGCAACGGCTCCACGGGTTGCGTCACTTTGAGCGTCGGCGGCAGCACCTTGTTGTAAAGCGCAAGCGCCACCTTGATGAGGCTGGCCGCGCCGGCTGCGGCCTTGGTATGCCCAATCATCGACTTGACGGAGCCGAGCGCGCACCAGGGGGTAGCTAGCGCGCTCCGCTCCGCGGTCTCCGAATCGCGGCTGAAGACTTCGGTGAGCGCGGTGATCTCCGCGGTGTCGCCGACGCGCGTGCCGGTGCCGTGCGCTTCCACCAACTCGATGGTGTCCGGCGACACATTCGCCAGCCGATACGCATTGCGAATCGCCTTCTTTTGTCCCTCCGGGCTGGGTGCGTAAATCGCGTTGCCCTTGCCGTCGCTGGATGAGCCGACGCTTTTCAAGACGGCATACACGGTGTCGCCATCGCGCTCGGCATCGGCCAGTCGCTTGAGAACAACGAGCCCGAGCCCTTCGCCGAGTATCGTGCCGTCGCCGGCCGAGTCGAATGGCTTCGCATCCCCGGTCGGCGACAGCGCCGGGGTCTTGCTGAAGCACATGTACATGAAGATGTCGTTGAAGGTGTCGATGCCGCCGGAGACGACGACGTCGGCCCGTCCCGCTTGCAGTTCGAGGGCCGCCAGGTGCACCGCACTCAGCGAACTTGCACACGCGGCGTCGACGACGCAGTTGGTCCCGCCCAGGTCCAGCTTGTTGGCAATCCGCCCGGCAACGACGTTGCCGAGCAGCCCCGGGAAGCTGTTTTCTTGCCACGGCACGTACGATTCGGCGATGCGCGCGGCGGCGTCGTTGGCGGCGTCGTCCGGGATGCCGGCCTCCTTCATGGCCCGTTTCCACCTGGGATGCCCGAGCCGGGCCCCCAGGGGAATGACGAGTTCCAGGGTTCCGGTGACGCCGAGAATCACCGAAATGCGATTGCGGTCGACGTGGCCGAGTTCAATGCCGGCGTCTGAAAGCGCTTGCTTGGCGGCGACGAGGCCGAGTAGTTGTGACGTATCGGTCGCTTCGATGTCGCGGAGCGAGATGCCGAACTCCATCGGGTTGAAGTCGATGGCCGAGAGGAAGCCGCCGCGACGGGCGTAAGTCATGTCCGGCGACTTCGGGTCGGCGTCGAAGTAGTCGTCCGGGTTCCAGTGCGTCGCCGGAATCGGTTCGATGCAATCGACGCCGTTCTTGACGTTGGCCCAGTAGAAACCCGGCCCGGCGGCCTTCGGAAAGAGGCAGCCGATGCCGACGATGGCCAGCGGTGTGAATTCAGGTACGGAGTTCAATGAATGGAGCCTCGAAGGCTTTCCGCCTTGGGTGGTTTTGGCAGCCGCAATCAGGTGTGGCGAGCGGCCAGTTGCTGGACGAATGCAGCATGCTCGGGCGACGCCAGGCCGCGGTGAAGCACCGTCAGGACCGCGGCGGCGTCGCGGCGAACCAGCGCGGCCGGATCGAGCCACAAGCCGGGGAACGCCGCGCTTCGGAATATGCCGTCCGCATCGGGGCCCTTCCGCTCGAATTCCCCCTCGCGGAAAACGAACCAGTCCACGGCCTCATCGTAGACTCGCCACACCAAGTATTCGCTGACGCGATTGCGGCGGTAGACATTCAGTTTGCGGTTCAAGTCGATGGCCGCGGTGCTGGCCGACACTTCAAACACGAGCTCCGGCGAACCGGAGAGATAGCCGTCGGCATCGAATTCCACCCGGCCGCCATATTCCGGCTTCACGATCATCACGGCATCCGGCTGCAATTCGTTGTCGATATCGAGCCGCACCGTGGAGTTGTCGGCCGCGTCCGTTCCGGGCGTTGAAGCCCGATACGTCCCTAGCCAGAGCGCAACATCCATGTGCGGGGCGCCGTGGTATTGCCAGCTAACGGGCGAAGGCATGTATACTTCTCCTTCGATCAGTTCGGCTTTCTTGACGTGCGGCATGGCGCGGTAGCGGCGTTCGAACTCGTCGCGCGAGAGTCGATCACCGTTTTGCAGCGGCGGGATCTTCCCGGTTCGGGGCGGTGAAACGACTGCGTTCATGGCTGTGCTCGGGGAAATGACAGAGGGCCACCGTTTCAGTGAATTATATCACTCGGGTTCTTGGGCGAAACGCGTCCTCACACCGTCAACAAGGGAGTCACTCCGAAAATCTCTTTTCCAACTCCGAGCGCGGGACCATCGGGAAGCAATCGTCCGGCAGGTTGACGCCCTGTTGCCGCAGGGCTTGCGCCGGTTCTTCGGCGGTCGCTGCACGGAGCCCTTTGCCGTTCGTTGAAAACCACCAGCGCCGGGCCGCACCGCACCTGGTAATCGGGTTGCCGGCTCGGTTCGCCCGCGTCCCGTCGGGAATGGCCCAAGCTACATGCGGCTTGGCTGGTTCTGGCAGCAGTGTCACAGCTGTTTTTTGAGAGCCCGCACCTTGGCAGCGGTGAGACCGGTCGCTTCGACGACCTCTGCAATTGTGCGGCCCTGGCGCAGCAGCCGAGTGGCTACTTCCAGTATCGCCTTATCGCGGCCTTCTTCGCGGCCTTCTTCGCGGCCTTCTTCCAAGGCTTCCTGGAATACTCGCGTCTGGCGGATATCGGTGACCTGTAGCATGCGTTCGATCTCCTTCCGAGGCATTGTCGGGAATTGGTACAGGATTACCGTTTCGATGAATTGTACCACGCGGGTTCGATATTCCGCCGGGAAGTTCGCCGATCGGGCTCGCGGAACCAGTTGTCGTGCATCCCGCAGGGCGTCGTCCGGGTCGGCCGCGATCATGTGCAGAATGCTCATTTCGATCCGGTCCGGCTCCGCCGGGGCTAGCTCGTCCAGGTACACGCGAATCATCTGGTCCGAATTCAACAAGCAGCGGTACGGTTCGAGGTTCTTTTGCTCCATCGAGCGCGACGGATAAAGAACGACGGCCACCCACGATTGGTTGGGGTCGCCATGCTCCAAAAAGCGGCCGATCTTCGACAGCAGGTTGGCGTAGACCTTGTTCGAGTGATACCACTGCGCCTCCCAGATGTAAGCGGGGCCGGCGGTCGCCAGACGCGGAATAAAGACGCCATCCAGGCGAACCGCGGTCTCCTTGTATTCGATCGACTTCAGCTCGTACTGCCGCGGGTCGACATCGCCGCGACCGATCGCATCAAAGAACCCTCGCGGCAGATCCCGGAAAAACTCGAAGAAGAGCGAATCCCGTTTCATGGTCGGAATTCTAGTTAGTTAGTCAGGCTTGCGGCAGTTTCTCGTAGCCGTTATTGGGCGATTCTCACTGCATCGGGCTCGCTTGTCATGCGCTATCCATCTCTGCTGATCGTAGTTGTTGCGCTTTCGCAGTGCGGTTGCACGGCGTTCTTCGTTTCTTCGGGTCACGATCCCTCAAAAATCACGACTCGGGAGGAGGCACACGCCAAGTATGGGGACCCTGTAGGGTCGGGGGAAGATAAAGGGAAGTCATACGAGGAGTTCATTACCCACCGCAAGATCGCAGAGTATGACAAGTTTGAATACCTATTCTTTGGCGACATCCTCACTCTTGGCTTGGGCGAGATCGTCTGGTTTCCGCAGGAGCTTTGCATCGCCGCCCGACGATCCATACGAGGGCATTGGCTCCGCTTCATTTACGATGAGGAAGGTCGCGTGACCGAAATACGCGATGCTTCGTCATTAAAAATGCCCGTGCTCTCGCCAAAAGTAAGAACGGCTGAACCCTAAGGCTTACTTCACCAATCGCTTCTCCAGCTCCTCCCCCGATCCCGGCGTCAGCGGAAAGCATTCATCCGGCAGGTTGACACCCTGTTGCCGGAGCGACTGACGCCGCAGCACGATGCACGCCCCATAAAGCAGGTTCAATGCCACGCCCACGACCGTCCGATTCTTGGGCGGTTCCAACACCGAGCCCTTTACCCATTCGTTGAAGGCCCCCATCGCCGGCCCGCACCACACCTGGTAATCGAGTTGCCGGCTCGGTTCCCCGGCGTTCGCCCACCGGCTGGATAACCCCAGGTACCAGCGAAAGACCAGGGCCATGCGGTGCTTGGGGTCCTTCTCGGCCCTGGGCAATTGCGTGGGGTCGCGGCGTTGAAAGAATTCCAGCGTCTGCCGCCAGATTTCTTCAAAAGTGGCCCGCAGATGCGTCTTTTCAACCTGGACGCGCTCGGCCTGCGGAATCGCTTCCCACGACGGATATTGCCGGTAAAGTTCGTAGAGTTTAGCGGCGCGCATGGCGAACATGGTGCCGCGCTTGAGCACCTGCACCCGCACGCCCATTTCAAACATGTCCGCGGCCGGGGCCATGATGACATCCGCCTGCCCGGCTTCGGCGAGCATCTTGCGAACCGCATCCGACGAGCCCGATTCCACGCACGCCTGGTTCACCGAACCGGTAACCACATAGGCCGCTCCCATGGCGAAGGCCGCGGCAACGGAAGCCGGCGTCGAGATGCCGCCCGCCAGGCCGACCCGCGGCGGAACCGCGTACTTGAACTGCGCCTGCAACCGGTCGCGCAGTGCCAGCATGGTGGGGAGAAGGGCGATTGCCGGTCGGTTGTCCGTATGGCCGCCGCTGTCCGCTTCCACGGTCACGTCGTCGGCCACCGGGAACCGCGATGCCAACTGTGCCTGCTGTGCCGTCACGTGACCCGCGGCCACCAGTTCCTTCACGATCCGTTCGGGCGGCGGCGACAGGAACTTCGTCGCCACTTCCACCCGCGATACCTTGGCAATGATCCGGTTCAAGGGAATGACCAGCCCGGCCGCTCCCCCTTTGAATCCAGCGACGCGATAGCGCACGATGGCCGGCGTCAGGTCGAGATAAGCGCTCGCTTCCGCCAGCGGCACGCCGCGCTTCAAGAGCAATTCCGCCGTCGCCATCTCGTGCGCCGGCTCGCTCGGGCTGTGGATCAGGTTCACGCAATACGTGGCGTCGCCGACGTTCTTCTGAATGCGGTCGATCGCTTCCGTGATGCGGTCAATGGAAAGGCCAGCGGCGCCGAAGCTGCCGAGCATGCCCGCCCCGCACATGGCCTCGACGATCTCCGCCGAGCCGATACCGTTGGCCATCGCTCCCGTCATGTACGGAAACTTGAGGGCGTGATCTTCGCGGAAGGTGGGGTCGCCGAGTTGGGAGGGAGGCAAGGGCGGCAAGTAAGCCGCGATGGGCAGGCTCTTGGCGGGCCCTTCGGTCCCGAGAATCGCCTGGCCGCCGCGGGCCAGGGCAAAAGCACCGCGATCGCGAACCACCACAACCGAGGAATTCAGGTCGGCGATGGCTTCACGGAGCGCGGCGGTGTCGTCGGCGGCCGCTGCGCCGTTGCCGATCCAGTGGCCCAGTGGCGGACTCGAACCGCCGTTGATTCCAGACTCGTGCGGCATGTGAGGTAATGAAGGTAATCTTGGGTGGCACCGGCTTCCAGCCGGTGCAAGTGAAGAAACACCGGCTGGAAGCCGGTGCCACCCGGAAATCGGTAATCTTGGGTGGCACCGGCTTCCAGCCGGTGCAAGTGAAGAAACACCGGCTGGAAGCCGGTGCCACCCGGAAATCGGTAATCTTGGGTGGCACCGGCTTCCAGCCGGTGCAAGTAAAGAAACACCGGCTGGAAGCCGGTGCCACCCAGAAATCGTATGCGTTGCTCGATGCTATTTAAGGGATTTACGCCCGAGCGAAAAGGCGGTCAAGTTGCCGCCGACTACAGTAAGCCTTCATGCCGTATTCCGTCGCTCTCGACGCTTTTCACGGGCCGCTCGATTTGCTCCTCCATCTCGTCAAGCGGAACGAGGTGGATGTCTTCGATATTCCCATCGCGGCGCTCGCCGAGCAGTTCCTCGAATACCTGCAATTGCTGCAAGTGCTGGACATGGAACTGGCGGGGGATTTCGTGGTGATGGCCGCGACCTTGATGGAAATCAAAAGCCGGATGCTGTTGCCGGCGAGTGCCCTCGAAGAAGCCGACGATGTCGCCGACCCGCGCAGCGAACTCGTCAAGCAGTTGATCGAATACCGCAAGTTCAAGGACGCGGCGGCGGCCCTCGAAGCGTGCGGCGAACGGCAACGCGAACGGCTGTCGCGGCACGAGTTGCCGGAACCCGCTGCCCAGCGCGACCCCGCCGTCAAGCCCGTCGAACTCTGGGACCTGGTCAGTGCCTTCGCCCGGCTCATGCGCGAAACGCAGTCGCTGCAACCGGCCACCATCGCGGTCGACGACACGCCGCAATACATCTAC
Organism: Urbifossiella sp.; assembly: GCA_035571955.1. GTDB lineage: Bacteria > Planctomycetota > Planctomycetia > Gemmatales > Gemmataceae > Urbifossiella. Next base: position 17,516 of record DATNBQ010000505.1, read on the forward strand.
GAAGCCCAGATCAAGGAACGGGTGCGGCGCGACGGGCGCATCGAGTTCACGGCGGCGTTCGAACCGCCTTACGCCAAGGCCCGGCTCATCGGCATCTTCCTGGCCATCCTGGAACTGATCCGCCACCGGGCAATCGGTTTGGAACAAGCCGAGGGCGACGAGGCAATCTGGCTCGTTGTGCTTGCCGAACCCGTG
>DATNBQ010000506.1:0-3413 GCA_035571955.1 Urbifossiella sp.
CTTCGCAATCCAGCGCCTGATCGACCTGCACGGCCAGGGCTGGCGGTCCGGCGATTCCCGCTGCCACTTTCTTTCGCCGCACGATGCGCTCCTGGAGGCCGCGGTCGAGGACCTCGATGTCGTCAATCTGCTGATTGCCGAGCAGCAGGTCGCAGGCGGCGGGAAGCCGTACCGCGTCGCGGCCAATATCGCAGCCTTCAGCGGCCAGGCGCCAGCCCTGGAAGCGCATGGGCGGAGCGTTGCCGTCAACACTCTCAATGCGCATCCAACCCTCGGCAAGCTCGGGCTGCTCTATTCGCACCGCCCAGTTTACCCCTTGACCTTCGGCGGCGACGAACCGGACGACTGGTCGCTGTGCGACTGGTGCGACCAGTGCCACCGCAAGGGTGGCCTCACCGTTTGGGTGGACGCTTTTAGAAACGCTGAGTTTCATGGTGAAGCCATCGTCGCTGCGGTTCTCGGCAAGATCGACGCCATCGAGATCACCGAACACTCTCCCGAGCAATTGGAAGGAATCTTCCGGCTCTGGAATGCCGGCTTCCCGATTCCGCTGATCGGCGGCAGCGGCAAGGCCAGCAATGCGACGGTGCTTGGCGCCATGCGAACCTACGCCCGCGTCGCCGAGGAACCATACACCTACAAGGCGTGGATTGAAGCGGTTCGCTCGGGGCGAGCATTCGTCACCAATGGGCCGCTCGTTCCCGGAGAGTGGGAGCGAATTGCTGGGAACGGTTGGTCGGCGGCGCGCTTCATCGATGCGAAGGGCGCGTTCGCCCATGCTTCGCCCGTCGTTCGAGAAGAGAAGAGCCCGCCTTCGCCGGAAGACACCGCGCCACTGGTTCGCGCCGTGCAGGCGACTTTGAACTGGATTGAAACCGCAGGCCGGTTCGAGCAAGCCCGCCGCAAACAAGCCTTGCTCGATCGATGCCGCGAGGCGCTCGTTCGCCTGGGAGCCGTGCCATGATGCCATTGCGCGAAGCCCTGGAACCGATCGCTGAGAACCGGGGCGACCGCGTCGTCATCACCACGATGAGTTCGGTGGGAGTGTGGCCGGAACTATCCGATTCGCCACGCGACTTCCACTATTTGCCATCGAGCATGGGGCAAGGCGTTTCGTTAGGCCTGGGGCTGTGCCTGTCGCGGTTTGGGCTCGGGGCGATCGTTCTCACCGGCGACGGCAGCTTGCTCATGAACCTCGGCTGCCTCGTCACCGTGGCCCAGTACCGCGTGCCGCTGGCCATTGTGCTGCTCGATAACGGGCTCTATGAAGTGACCGGCGGCCAGGAGGTGCCGGGGGCGGGGCGAACCGATTTCGCGGCACTGGCCCGCGGCGCCGGCATCAACAGAGTCTTCGCCTTCGAAAGCATGGACGAATGGCGCGCGAATACCGCTTCCTGTCTCAGCGGCGACGAGCCGGCGTTCATCTGGCTCAAGGTGATCGGCGAACTGGGGAAGGCGACGCCGAGCGCCCCGCGGCCAATGGCCGAGCAGATCGCACGCTTGCGCGGTTCGTTCGCCTAGCCACGTTTTAAGTTGCATCGAGCTTGCTGCGGAAGTCGATCGCTTCCACTTCGAGCACGTGCTTCTCGACGAGCGCGGGGAAGTGTGGATCGACCCAACCGCGGTCGGCGGCCTCACGCCAATTCCCATCGCGCGGCAGATCCACGGATTTCAACAAAATGAGCCGCGACGCCTTGCGGGTGATTGCCGCCCAGGCCGCGATGGAATCGGAAGTCACGTCCCACGAGTGGGGCAGGCCATCGAGGCATTCGGCGGCATCGAGCATCTCATTGGGAATTCCCAATTCGCGAAGGAAGCGGCCGGCGAAATTCATCGCCTGCAGGGCGAGTTGGTGGGAAGCGCGGGCACTGAGGCCGTGGACGCTGTCCATTTTTCGGACAACATTGGCGAAGGGGCCTCCGCCGGGCACGATCAATGCGTATTCAGGTAGTGCCTGAAGGAAGGCCCGCAGGCCGGGGCCGAGCCGGGGGTGGTCGTACAGGCTGCCGCCGACTTTGACGACGATCATAGATAACTCGGTTTGCGCTCGGGCCCGTCCAGAAAACCCATCGCCGCAAGCAGTTTGCTTCATTTCGCCTCGATCGAAGCTCCGAAGTTCGGTGAGCCTGGAGCTGGGAAGCCCTGAAAAAATACGGGGACTTTTTCGATTTTCCGGTTTTTTTCCCCGCCCGGCTAGCCAACCGCGTTCTACGGTTCCATTACATCTAAGAGTCCGAGGTTGAAAACCATGGGCATCACGCTTTTGATTGCGGCCGGGGCCGCGCTTTCCTTGAGTGCCTTATACGTATTGGCGACTCGAACCGCTCCCGCACTCGCCGGTGAGAATACACTCGTTGGGCTGCACGATCCCGCCTCCGAAACCCTGGTGGGCGGCGCCGCCTCGCCGGTCGGAACCGGCTGGCAACTCGCCACTGTGGACGACCTGACCGATGCCGAACAGATGCTCGACAGCCTGGAAGCCAGCGGATACCAGGATCGCGAACTGGTCGTGCTGGGCAACAGTTGCTTCGCGATCCGCTGGCGCTGAACCGCATAATCCACGAACCAACCCCGACGCGGAGCCGCCCCCGGCTTCGCGTCTTGCGTTTTAATGAACCCATTTCAGGAAGGACACTCGGATGGCCAAGTCTTCCAAGGCGTCGCTCGCCATTACTCGCGAACAGTTCCGCACTGCCGCCAAAGCGGTTCCCGTCGTCATCGGCGGCAAGGAAATGATCGCCATGGTCAAGGAATTCTCGACCGGATCGCTCGGTTGGAACATCAACGACAAGATGGCGATCGAGGTGGACGGCAAGCCGGTGATGGTGCAGGTCGGCTTGAACCTGACCATCATCGGGAGCAAGGATTTGCCGCAGGATGCCGCAGCTCCGCAATCCGAGGCATGATCATGGAAGTCGTCGAATATCGCGGTTGGAAGAACAACCTGCGGCTGTCCAACGGCGCGGCCGAACTGATCGTGACGCTGGACGTGGGTCCGCGCGTCGTCAGCTATTCTCTGCCCGGCGGCTTGAACGTATTGAAGAATTACGACGCACACATGGGTGGCACGGGCGAGGCCGAGTGGCAACTTCGCGGCGGCCACCGCTTCTGGCTCGCCCCGGAAGACCTCACCCGCACCTACTTCCCCGATAACCGCCCCGTGAAGTACGAGGCGATCGGTCCGCACGCCGCTCGCATCACGGCTCCAGTGGAAGAACCGTACGGCGTGCAAAAGGTCATGGAACTTCGACTGCGCGAGATTAGCCGCGAGGCGAAGTCCGCGGAGCCGAGCGCGACGCGAGTGGAAGTCAAACTGAAGGTGACCAACACCGGCGCGAAGCCGACGGAACTGGCGCCGTGGGGCCCGACGGTCATGGCGCCCGGGGGCATGGAGATCATTCCGCTGCCTCCCA
>DATNBQ010000507.1:0-3372 GCA_035571955.1 Urbifossiella sp.
GCCGCCAAGGACTTCCAGCGCAGCGCCTGGAACCGCCGCAGCCGGCCACTGCCCGAGGACGACCTGATGATGCCCTCCCGCGACGAGCCGACCGGACAGTCGCTCGAAGACCGGGAATCGCTCGAACGCCTGCGGGCGGCCATCGCCCTCTTGCGGCCCGAGGAAAAGGAAGTGTTCCTGCTTCGCCAGAACGGAGAGTTGACGTACGAACAGATAGCGGAGATTCGCAACGCGCCCGTCGGGACCGTCAAGACGCAGATGCGGACCGCCCTCCAGAAGCTGCGGAAAGTGCTGAACCCGGAAGCGTCCTCCGGCGACGAGACTGTGGAATAAGTGCGGGATTCGAGGCCGACTCGCAATCGGGCCGCGAACCCCGACCGCCCAACCTAACCTCACGGTGCGAGCCCCTTCCCGCGCCCGGGAAGGAGAACGATCATGAAGCGGTGCAACGATTACCAAACTCGGCTCATGGACCATTTGTATGGTCTGCTCGATGCGGCCGAGTCGGCGGCGGTCGAGATGCATCTGGCGTCGTGCCCGGCCTGCGCCACGGCCCAGGCCCAGGCGCGCCGGGCTCTCGGCCTCTTTGCCCAGGCCGCCAAGTCCGAATTCCCTCAAGTGCACTTCGCTGTCCCGCTCGATCCGCCCGTCGAACCCCGGCCAAACACGACCAGGAAAGCAAAACGCGAGTGGAGCGGTTGGGTGGTCGCGGCCACGATCGCGGCGATGGTTCCAGTCGCCGTTATTTCCTTGGCCGGGTTAAAGGATCGCTCGGCCGGCGCGCGCCGCGAATTGGAGAGCGCAGCGACGCACATGGCCGAGGCCAAGAGCGTTTACGCCTGGGCGCGCGATAATGTCGAGCATTCGCCGCAACTGGCCGCGGCCCGCAAAGAGCGCGACGCGGCGCTCGCCGACTGGACCGCCGCCGAGAAGGCCGAGAAGGAACGCACGGTCGCCGTCGATGTGCGGAAACCTGTCACACTTCATCCCGGGGCCCCGGCGGAGTTCGTCGTCGCCGTGGCTGACACGGCCAATTCGATGACCGGAAGCCGCATCGAGGCCCGCGTCCGCGATCAGGCCAATGCCGTGCTGTTCAGCCAGAAGATCGACGTAAAGCGTCCAACGCCGGTGCGACTCCCCGCCGCGGCCTGGTCCAAACTGGCGCCGGATTCCGAGGTCTTCCTCGAAGTTGCCGCGGTCAATGAAACGACCGGAGAACGCACGGCTCTGGTCGAACCGATGCGGCTCTTCGGCCCCGTGTACGCCACCATGCTCGTGACGGACAAGGCCACGTACCACCCCGGCGATCGGCTCTTCTTCCGCTCGCTGACGCTCGACCGCATTACCTTCAAGCCACCGACGCGCGAACAGAACTTCCACTATTCGCTGCGCAAGAAAGAGAGCTCGGCGAAGCCATTGGCCACGCTCATCGGCTCGACGCACGTCGTGGCCGCAACCGAGGGCGGCGCAACGCCCGTGCGGAATCATACCGGCAAGCCGATCCACGGCGTCGGCTGCGGAGCGTTCACCCTTCCCGCCGATCTCGTCGATGGCGATTACATCTTGACGCTCACGGAGCTGAATGGCCCCGGCGGAACGCCGCCGCTGATGGCATTCCCGGTCACCCGCACCATCAAGGTGCGCTCCGGAGCGCCGGAACGCTTCGCCAAGAAGATCAGCTTCGCGGCGCCGTCATTCGCGCCCGGCTCGCCTGTTAGGGGCACCGTCGAACTGAAACTCGGCGACAAACCGATCGAAGGCGCTCGCGGCACCGTGGTCGTCGCCTCCGATGAAATCGATCGGCCGCTGACCATTCTCGTGGACCCGCAAGCCACGGACGCCAAGGGAATGAAGATCGCTTACACCGGAATCACCGACAAGAACGGCCAGTTAAAAATCACGTTCCCTTTGCCGCCGACCCTGGCGCGCGGGGACGTGAAACTGATGGTGACGTTCGAGCACGACGGCGTCCGCGAATCGGTCGCCGACCGGGTGCCGGTTACGGGCAAGGACATTGTCGTCGAGTTCTTCCCGGAAGGGGGCAAGCTGCTGGCCGGCGTTCCGAACCGCGTCTACGTGCGCGGCACGAAGCCGGACGGCAAACCGGTGGACATCCGCGGCACCGTCGCCGCCGGCACCGGGATCGTCGCCAAGGTGGATACTCCGACGCACGATGAACCGGGGGCCCCGCGCGGCCTCGGTTCCATCACCTTCACGCCGAAAGCCGGTGTCGCCTATCGCCTCCGCCTCTTGAACGGCCCCGGCGGCATCCCGCCGGCTTTCGACTTGCCCAAGATCGAAGCCGATGGCGTGGCACTGACCGCGCTCGATTCCGTCGCCAAACCGGGGATGCCGATTCGCGTTCGCGTGCAATCGGTCGGCAAGGACCGCAAGCTAGTGATCGGTGCGTACACGCGCGGCCGGCTCGCCGACACGCAAACCGCGGCCGTGAAGGCCGGCGCCGCCGAGATCGTGACGCTTCTGGCCAAGGCCGACACTCGCGGCGGCGTCACCCGGATCACCGTCTTCGAGGAACCGCCGGACGATTCGCCGCTCGTTCCCGTGGCCGAACGTCTCGTGTTCCGGATGCCGGGCGAGGTGCTGAAACTGACGGCTTCCGCCGGACTGCCCGGAGCCATATTCGCGCCCGGCAGCGCGATCGATCTCTCGGTTGCCGCGACCGACGAAAAAGGAAACCCGGTTCCCGCGATCCTCTGGGCCGCCGCGGTCAATAGCGCCGTCGCGCCGGATGCCCGGGAACGCTCCTTGCCCACGCACTTCCTGCTGGCGGGCGAAGTGCAAACGCCGGACGAACTCGAATACGCGGACTTTCTGCTTACCGATCACCCGAAGGCCGCGGAAGCACTCGACCTCGTTTTGGCGACGCAGGGCTGGCGGCGGTTCGTGGAACAGGGCCGCGTGCCTGTGCTTCGCGACGGGCCGGTCGCTTCGCTCTTGAAGTTGCACGGCCAACACCTGCCGCGGGCGAAGGGCGGCAACATGCTGGCCCAGCGGTTCTGGCCGCGCGTCGAGGAATCGGTCAGCGCTGTGGATGCGGCGCAACAGGATCAGCAAGCCGCCGAGCCGATGGTGCAAACGCTGTTCGCCAAGTATGAGATGAGCCGCCGGCAGACGGCCGCCTTCTCGGAGCACGTGCAGCGCGTGGCCGAAGCGGTGGATCGCTACCGCGGCCGTGTCGGCATCGGATCCGGGATCATGACGATACTGGCGGCCATGCTGGGGATGGTGACGCTGGTTCGCGGCAAGGCGATGTCCGTAGCCGCGCCGTACTTCCTCGGCGCCGTCGCGGCGGGCGGCTTGACCGCCTACCTGGCGATGGGTCGCGGCGAGCAAATGGCATTCGCCATCGAT
>DATNBQ010000508.1:0-10796 GCA_035571955.1 Urbifossiella sp.
GTCGACGAACCGGGTGAACTCCGGGACAAAGGACTTTAGGGTCTTGGCATCCATGCCAGGGTCTCCGGAACCAGTTAGGGGCCCAGAGTTTCGGATAAAACACGGTGAGCTGGAAAGCCCAATCCCAGCGCTGTAGGTTTAGTGCATCGACCCTGAAAGGGTCGGACCCAGTCCCGCTCGCTGCGCGCGGGAATTGTACAATGCTCACCATGCCCTCGGCCATCCGCTGTCGCAACTTGACCAAGACATTCCCCGGCAAGCCGCCCGTCGAAGCAGTCCGCGGCCTCGATCTCGAGGTCGAACGCGGCGAATGCTTCGGCCTGCTCGGCCCCAACGGCGCCGGCAAGACCACCACGCTCGAAATCGCCGAGGGGCTCCTCGAAGCTACTTCCGGGGAGATCGAAATCCTCGGCCTTCGCTGGGAGCGCGACGACGCAGCGATCCGTCGCCGCATCGGCGTATCACTGCAAGAAACCCGCCTCGCGGATAAGCTCACCGTCCGCGAAACCATCACAATGTTCCGCTCCTTCTACCCGACCGGCATCTCGACGGATGAGGCCATCGACCTCGTTTCGCTGGGAGAAAAGGCGAATGCCGCGGTGGAGAAGCTCTCCGGCGGGCAGAAGCAGCGGCTCGCCGTCGCCACGGCACTGGTCGGCGATCCGGATTTGCTCTTCCTCGACGAACCGACCACCGGCCTCGACCCGCAATCGCGGCGGCAACTGTGGGACGTTATCCGTGCCTTGAAGGACAAGGGCCGCACCGTCATCATCACCACGCACTACATGGACGAAGCGGAGCGCCTTTGCGATCGCGTCGCCGTCATCGACCGGGGAAAAGTCATCGCGCTTGGTACGCCGCGGGAACTGATTGCCAAGCTCGGCGGCGAACACGTGGTCGAATTCAGCGCTGAGATCTTACCCGAATCGTTCGCCGAAGAGTGCGGGCGGTTGCCGTCGGTTCAATCGGTGCGGCCGGAAGCGGGCGGATTCGTTCTCGCCGTCTCCGAACCGCACGTCGCGATTCCCGCTCTTCTCGATTATCTCCGCCGCCACGATGCGAAACTCGCCGCCCTGACGACGCGGACCGCCACGCTCGAAGATGTGTTCGTGACCCTGACAGGCCGGCACCTACGCGATTCCGACACCGGAACCCCATGAACGAAACGCCCAAAACTGAGCCATCCCGGTGGCGGATGCACCCGCTTGCGCAACTGATGTTGGCCCGCTTTCGCACGTTCTTCCGCGAACCGGCCGCCGTCTTCTGGGTGTACGGCTTCCCGCTCATCATGGCGGTCGCGCTGGGTATCGCATTCCGCAACCGACCGGTGGAGCGGATTGCCGTGGACGTTCGCGCCGACGGACCCGGCGGCACAGCGGCAGCCGAACGCTTGCGGGAATTGCTCGAGGCCGATCCGCGACTCGTTGTGAGCATCGAACCGGAAGCTGCCGCGAAGAACCGACTCCGCGTCGCCAAGACGGAACTGGTCATCACGCCGGGGACCGGCAGCGAGCCCGTCGCGGAATACTTGTTCGATCCGAATCGCACCGAAGCGATTCTGGCCCGCGACGCGGTCGACAACTTGCTCCTGCGAAAGAAAGTGCCGGACTGGCAGCCGCCAGCCGCACGCAAAGTCGAGGAACCGGGCGGCCGCTACATCGACTTCTTGATCCCCGGCCTGCTCGGGCTCAACCTGATGGGCGGCGGCCTGTGGGGCGTCGGCTTCGTCACCGTGGATATGCGCGTTCGCAAATTGCTCAAGCGCTACCTGGCCACGCCCATGCGGCGCAGCGATTTCCTCCTCAGCCTCATGCTCAGCCGACTCATCCTCACCCTCATCGAGGTCTGCATTCTGCTCGCCTTCGCTTACCTGGTGTTCGATATCCGCGTCCGCGGCAACGTGCTCGCCTTCGTAATCGTAATGGTCCTTGGCGGCTTTGCCTTCGCCGGTTTGGGGCTACTCGTCGCGTGCCGGGCTCAGACGATCGAAACGATTTCGGGCCTGATGAACGCGGTCATGCTGCCGATGTACATTCTTTCCGGGGTATTCTTTTCGTCGCAGCGATTCCCTGCGATCATGCAGCCGCTCATCCAGGTGCTGCCGCTGACGGTATTGAACGACGGCTTGCGGGCGATCATGAACGATGGCGGCGGCTTTGCGGCGATTGCTTATCCGCTGGCGATCCTGGCCGCCTGGGGCGCGATCTGCTTCGCGCTGGCGCTGCGCTTTTTCCGCTGGCGGTGAGATGGCCCAGGAGGCCCCGTTTATTCCGCCGGGCAAGATGTGCAATCGGCCGTCTTCCAGTGGCCGGGGCCGAACCAGATACGCGGGCGGAATTTCTTCTCCTTCGGCCCGCAATCCTTGCATCCGGGAAGAAGAATCGTGTCGCCCGGAAGCACGAGGATGTTCTCCCGGCGATCGCGGACGGCATCGGCAAGATCGACGAGAATCGCGATTTGCCGCGAGCAGCCGATCGGCCTCAAGACCGTGACGGTGCCGCACGCCGGCGTCGGGCAGAGCGCCTTGGCGAGTGCATCGAGAATGCGCACATCCGAATCGCGCGGCAGCGGGAACTCGCCGCAGCCTGGGCCGCCCACGACGGTGTATACCTCGCGGTCGCGGGCCGGCACCAGCACGGTGTCGCCGTCCTTCAAGATGATGTCTTGTTCCGCGAACGTCACGGGGTCGCCGGAAGCGAACCGCAGCGGAATGATAACGACGCTGCCGGCCTCGTCGCCGCGGCGAACGATCACCTTGTTTTTGGCGCAGGGGCCCGGCAGGCCGCCGGTCCGCGTCAGCGCTTCGAGCACGTCGTTGTGGTAAGCCTCGAGCATCAGCGTGTGGCCGGTGCCAAGCTTGCCGCCGCCGCACGACGGATCGACCGGCCCATCCTCGCGGATCACCAGCACGCGGTATTGCCGCGGCTTGAGCAGATCGACCGTCACCCGTTCCTTGCCCGGCACGATCAACTTCTTGTCCACGGTGATGGCCTTGACGATGGCAGCCCGCACCTCGTTGATCGTCAAACCGCGGACGGGAATCGGGGGAACCTCGGGCAGTTGGATCGTGCCGTCGTCTTGCACGGTGATCGGGTAACCCTGAGTCGCGGGCTTGGCGGCGTTCGGGTCGGGGTTGTTCTGCACGGGAATCCGATCGCGGGCGCCCAGCACGTCCTCGGCGAACACGGTCAGCACATCCCCCTTGTCAACGCGATAGGCGGCGGGTTCTTTCTGGCGAAGCAGCGTGAGCGGGATGGGCTGCAAACTTCCCTTCGAGTGTCCGAGCACTTCGGCGGGGAGGCGGCGCACCGGAATCCCGTCGGCGAGCGGCGGATGATTCCCGACGCAACCGCTGCCGAACGCCGCCAGAAGCAGCGCCGTCGACAGGAATCGGCCTCGTATCGCGGCGCTCATTTCGACATCGGCTCCGGGTGGTTCACCGGCCGCGGCGTCAGCGGCGGAAGCGTAAGGTTCGGCGGCAAGGGCTCAAATTCGTCGCGGTTCGGCGGCCGCACCGGCTCGTCGGCGCTGGCCGGTCTCACATCCGCCGAATCCGCCGCCTTCGAACTGCCGTTCGGAATCGCAGGCAGATCCGGCAGCGTGGGAACCGTGGGAATCACCGGAGCGCCGAGCGGCCCGAGCACCTCGGCCGGGCTCGACGACTCGCCCACGGCCCGCGGCATCGGCAAGGGAAGCGGCGCTGCCTGCGGAATCGGTGCGCCTTCAGGCGCTGCCTCGACCAGCGTCGACTCTGGCGCGTCCGGAATCAACACCGGTACGGTCAGGTACTGACGCTGACCGGAAGCGATGGCCACATCGGTTCCGTACTTGAAACCGAGCAGGTAATCGCGAAGCCGTACGTGCCCTTCGGGCGAGTAGTAGTGTTTGTTTTGGGTGTAGCGCGGCGGGGGCACGGCGGGTGGTTGGCCGTCGCCGCCGCGATCGAGGTAATCGGAGTAGCCGTCGAGGAAGCCGTCGTGGAACTCGGGAGTGAACGGCCGCCGCGAATACTGCTGGCACACTTCCTGCCACGCTTCGCGGGCCCGCCGGTGGATCATGCGGCTGATTTCTTGTTCCGACTGGACTACGCCGCGCTCGGCCAACAGAGAATCGTGCGGATGGTAGACGCCGACGCATCCCCCCAACATCGGGGCCAGGCACGTCGCCCGCGCAACCCACTTCCACCGCATGACGCCCCTCGCACTCAACCGGCGATTCTCTCGGCTTCCCGGTATATCGGCGAAATGACGCGTCCCGGTTGACTGGTCGAAGCGATTTTGCCGGTTTTACCGATCGTGCGATTTGTTCCAAAAAGCGGAATTGCCTCAAGTTAACCGGTTGCGCGTGCGGTTGGCTGGGAGGATGGCGCGACTTCGGGGGATTCGCTCGGCCGGGCCGGTAAAGCGCGCCGATGGGAGCGGCATTCCCCTCAATTCGGCGGCCGAGCACTGGAGGCAATCATGGCCAAGGCGAAGAAACCCGCGAAGAGCACGAAGAAACCGGCCGCGAAAAAGGTGGCCGCCAAGACGGCGAAGAAGGGCGTGGCGAAGGCCAAGCCCAAGGCCGCGGCGAAGAAAACCGCCAAGCCTAAGCTGATCGCCAAGAAGAAGGCGACGGCGAAGAAGGTCGCCAAGCCAATCGCGAAGAAGGCCGCTCCGAAGAAGCCCATTGCGAAGCCCGCGGCGAAGAAGCCTGCCGCGCGGAAGCCGGCCCCGGCCGCCGCCCCGGTGCACGTCCCGGTCGCCGAACCGACGCCGGTTCATGTTCCCGAACCGGTTCAAGTGCCCGAACCGACGCCCGGGCACGAAGAGCACCATCACGCCGAGCATGACCACGCCGAGCACCATCACGACGAACACCATCACGACGAACAATCGTCGGGCGAACAGCAGTCGATGTTCGGCTGATCCCGGCGGATTCGCCGCGACCCGCAGGGGAGCGCTCCTGGGTGGCACAGGCATTCTTGCCTGTGCTCTTGTCGCCCGCACAGGCAGGAATGCCTGTGCCACCAAGATCAGGGTAACGCTCGCCAGCGGCACGGTCCCACCGTAAGATGATGCTTCGCTGCAGGGCCGCGGCGCGGGAGTGAGGCTTTGTTTCCCTTCAACTCCGTCGTGTGTCTGGCCGGTGTCCTGTCGCTCGCTCCTCTGGTCCTTTACCTCCTTTGGCTCTCGCTGGTCGCGCGTCGATCCCGCCCTACCATCGTCTCCGGGCCGTGGGACTTCGTCGGCGTGCTGGCCGGCCTCTCCGGGTTCATCCTGTTCGGCGGCGGACTCTTGCTTGCCCTCATGCAATCGAACTTCCGCTTCCTCTTCCGCGGCAACTTCGAAGCGCTCCGCGACGCCTGGGCCAAGGAACACCTTTGGTGGGTGCTCACGGTCATTGCTTACCTCGGCTTCGTTGTTGGCGGCGCCTACCTCGCCTTGATGGCCCGCCGCCGCTCGTTCGTGGTTTACAACGTTGAGCCGGATCACTTCGAAGCGGCGTTAAGCGAAGTGTTCGAGCACCTCGGCCACCCCGTGGAGCGGCGCGGCAACCTCTGGGTCGGCGGCATTCCGCTGTGTGAAGTGGAACCGGGCCGGGCCGGCCACACCGCCACCCTTCGATGGCTCGCCGACGATCCACTCCTCTTCCAAGAAGTGGAACGCCATCTCCGCGAGGCCTTGGGAACGCTCTCGCCGGGCGACAATCCCGCCGCCCGCTGGATCTCCTTTGCCCTCGTCGCGACCGGTTCGGTGCTCGTCTTCCTCGTCTTCTTGCTCTTCTACATCCGCTTTCGGCGGTAGCGATTGTAATGAAGAAAGCGACCGTGCAGGCCGCGCCGTGCGTACGGCCTCCGCGGCCTCTTCGCGGCAACCTCCCTGTGGTTCCAGGTCACCCGCGGCACCAATCGGTCGATGAAATCGGTACGTTTCGGGGTCCCGGATGCCGACCCCTCTTCGATGCCAACGAGGATGCCAAGATGAAACGGATGCTTCTGGCCGTGGCGATGACGGGTCTGGCGATCGGTGCGGCCCGGGCGGACTGGGGCGGCTTCGGCGCGCCCGCCGGCGGCGGCTACCCCATTCAGCCAATCCAAAATGAATTCAACGACCCGAACACGCTGATCGGCCTTGGCGCCGCCCAACCGGGCCGCGCCCCGGATCGCTACGGCCTACTCCCTGGCCTGCGCCGCGCCTTCCGCCTGGATAAGAACAGCGGCACGTGCAGCAGCTGCGGCGGCAAGTCGGGCGGCCTCTTCCACAAAGGCAACGGCGGCTGCTCCAATTGCGGCAATGGCCACGGCGGGTATGGATACGGGCCTGCCCCGCAGTATCCGCCGATGATGCAGGGCACGCTCGTCTTCCCGAACCACACCTACGTTCGCAGCCCGCGCGACTTCTTCATGTACGAACCGGGACGCTAGAAACTCGGAATTCGGAGTGCGGAATTCGGATTGCAATACTCCGCAATCCGCATTCCGCATTCCGCATTTGAATTACTTGGTGGGAATCTTGACGACGGTGCCGGCGGGCAAGAGGTCGCCGGGGGAAAGTTGCGGGTTCATGTCGTAAATGTCCTTCCAGCGGCTCTCGGAACCGAGCGTATCCTTGGCGATTATGGACAAGGTCAAGCCGCCGGTCGGCACCGTGAAGGTGCGCTGGAGCGGCCGCGGCGTCGTGGCCGAGACCGGCGTCCAGCCGTCGCCAGTCTTCGCGACCGGGGCAGCGGTCGGCGCCGTTCCAATCAATTGCGAATAACGCTGCTTCAGCACGTGGATCGGCGGCACGTCGAGGCGCGACAGACTTTGTACCGCCTTGCGCCCGTTGTATTCCTGCAACGCCGCGGCATACTTGGCGTCGCTGTAAAAGTTCTTGCTGATGGTCGCGTAAGTATCGGCGGGTTTCGGTTCATAGAGGTCCACGTCGAAGGACGTTTGGGCGGCGCGATCCGTCGCCACGACGGGTTTCACTTCGGGCGTTCCCATCGGTTTCGTGTACTGAAGACTCAGAGGCTTCGGCTCGGTGCTCGTCGTCGGGACGGCCGGGAGTGGGGCCGGCGGCGCGATCTTCGGCGCCTCGGGCAGCGAAGGCAACGGCACGGCGGCTCGCGGCGTCATCGGAACGATGACCTCTGGCGGCGCGATCACCGGCGCGACGCTGGGCGGTGGAACCGCGGGAATAACCATCGGGGCGGGAAGGCCCGGCAATTCGACGGCGGGCGGCGTCGGCAGGACAACCGGAGGTGCTGCCGGAACCATTGGCTTTGGTTCGTTGGCACTGGCCGGGGCAACGACATCGCGAAGCGGAATCGGCGGGATCGTCGTCCCCGGCTCGGCTTTCGAACTTCCCGGCACAATTTCCTCTCTCGGCGGCGGCAGCGGTATCGTCGTTGGTTGGGGGAGCGGAACAACGGGCGTCGAAGGAGGCGTCGGCGGAATGACGGGAATGGCCGGCGTTGAAGGCGAAGTCGGCGCGGCTGGCGCCGACGGAACGAATGCGGGATTCACCGGCAACCCGTTGCCGCTCTCGGGACCGAGTGCCGGAGGAGCAAGCGGGGTCGTTGTCGTAAAGGCCTCTGGCGACGGCAGCACGGGTGGTGCGGGAAGCGATACCCCGACGTGCGTGAGCACGGGACTCGGGACGACGTGCGTCGGCGGCAACTCGCGCGAAGTCGGCACGGCCTTGGCGGCCTCCACTTTCGGCTTTTCCTTAGCGGTCGGCTGCGCGGTCGTCTTCGGCTTCGTCGGCGACATCATCTGCACCGCGGCAATCCCCGCGATCAAACTGCAGGCCGCCGCGGCAAGGACCATCGCGTTGCGGCGCATCGATTTGCCGGGCGCGGCCGGCGCTGGCGTTGCCGTGCTGGCCGCTGCCGCAAAGGGTGGCTTCGCCGCCTTGGCGGGCTCGGGTTTTGGTTCCGGCTTCGCCGGCGCCTTCGCCGGGGCATCGACTGCGATCGGGTCCATCCGTGAACCCTCCGTAAGGGGAATGTGCAACAGCGCTCCGCTCCGCGGACTCCGCGTCGCGGCTAAACATTGATCGTTCCGCGGACTCCGCGTCGCGGCTAAACTCGTCGGGCCACGCGCAGTTTCGCGCTGCGGGCGCGCGGGTTCCGATTCACTTCGGCATCGTCGGCTTCCACCGGCTTCTTCGTCAGCGCTTGCCACACATCCGCGTTTCGGAATGCCTGCTTCACGCGGCGATCCTCGAGCGAATGGAAGCTGATGATTGCCGCCGCGCCGCCCGGCTTTACGATCTTCGGTAAGGCAGCGAGTAGCCGGTCGAGCGCTCCCAGTTCGTCGTTGACGGCGATCCGCAAGGCCTGAAACACCCGCGTCGCGGGATCGATGGCGCCGCTCCGCGGCACGCAGCGGCGAACCACTTCCGCGAGCTCCGCCGTGGTCGCGAACGGCTTTTCGCCGCGCCGTTCGGCAATGCGCCGAGCCACGCGACGGCTGTGCCGCTCTTCGCCCAGTTCGAAAAAAACGTCCGCCAGGGCCTCTTCGCTGAGCGTATTCACAAGGTCCGCCGCGGTCGTTCCCGTCGACGGATCGAGGCGCATGTCGAGCGGGCCGTCGTCGCGGAAGCTGAGGCCGCGCTGCCGCTCGTCCACCTGATCCGAGGCGAAACCGAGGTCCGCCACGACGCCGTCGACGGCATTGATTCCAAAGTTCCGCAGCACGCTCGGCAACTGGTCGAAGTTCGCGTGGACCAAGGTTGCCGGCAATCCTTCGAGCCGCGGGCCGGCCAGCACCAGCATGCTCAAATCCTGGTCGAGGCCAATCAATCGGCCGCTCGCCCCAATCTTTTCGGCGATCAACAGGCTATGTCCGCCGCCGCCCACCGTGCCATCGACCCACGTCTGCCCCGGTTGCGGATCGACCAATTTAAGTAACTCGGCCGCCAGCACCGGTATGTGTCGCGGTTGCGGGGACATACGCGGGTCCGGGAATTGGGTCAAGCGGAGTCCGCACAGGCAAGAATGCCTGTGCCACCAATCACATGACCAGGCGGCGGCGGGCGGCGCGGGCCTTGTTGCACTCGCTGCAAACGCCGCGGATCACCAGCGATCGCCCTTCGGCCTGGAATTCGCGCTCCGCGGCGGCGGCCTCCAGCACCAGATCCAGTTCCGGATGCTGGAACTCGATCATGGCCCCGCACTGGTTGCAGACGAAGTGATCGTGGGCCGGGTAGCCGTAATCGTGATCGAAGAGCGTTCGCGGGCCGACTTCAATTCGCCGCAACAGGCCGGCATCAACGAGAAGTTTCAGCGTGCGATAGACCGTGGCCCGGCTGACGGTTCGTCCGGCCGATTTCAAATCCTCGATCAGTTCGTTGGCGTCGAAGTGCTTGTGCCGCGCGAAGATGTGGGCGAGCAGTTCCTTCTGCGGCTGGCTGAAGCGCTTCAAATCCGGGCGGCTCGCCAGGTATTCCCGGAATTTTTCTTCCGGCGATTGCGACACTTCCACGGCAGGCAACGCCACAGCCTCAACCCTCCCAGTAGGCGAATGCCCTCATTGTATTGCAAGCGGGACGCTCCGCTCCGCGCCGCGGCTACTGACGGTCGGGTAAGCAATGACACTGCCGGAAGCCCGTCTTACACCTCCCCCCTTGTGGGGGAGGTCGACGAATGTCGTCTCGCAGAGACGACGTTCGGCGGGTGGGGGGTATCGTTCGTAGCGAATCAGAACCCCCCACCCGCCGACTCGCTTCGCTCGTCGGCGACCTCCCCCACAAGGGGGGAGGTTGTGGGTTGTTGGTATTCTGTCATTGCTTACCTGACGCTCAATAAGCGCCTTTACACTTTCGCCATCATCGCTTGGGCGGCGGCGAGGCAGCTCGGGTCGTCGTTATTGTCCAGGGCCGCGAAGCGGTCGCGGATGCGGCGGAATGCCATCTTCAAGTAGTAACGCCCCGCCGCAACGTCCTCGTAAGGGTCGGCGTTCTTGGCCACCAGCTTGCCATTCTCCGCGGCGTGCCCCATCAAGTGATCGAGCCGGCTCAGCACGCACGAACTGACGTAAATGTCAATGGCGATGTCCGCGATACGTTCGTGCACGAGTTGCGCCTGCACGAACTTCGCCTCATCCTTGAGTTCCATGAAAACGTGCGGCAGCTTGAGGCCGAACTCGCGGATCAGTTTGCCGAGTGTGTGCGCATCGTCGTGAAGGTCGGGGGAATGCACGGGAACGTCCGGTGTTCCCGTGGTGGCCCACGGAACGACGAGGCTAGCGCCGACGCCGATCGCCGCCCCGAGCTTGCGCAAGCTCCAGCGGCCGCCCATCACGTCGTCGCGGAGTCCTTTCAAATACTCGCCCGACCCGCGGCAGCCGACCACCGCCACGAACGCCTTGAGCACGTCGTTGGCCCCTTCGCCGATCAGGTTGATCCGGGCATCGCGCATCCATCGCTCCAGCGGCTGATCGCAGAAATACGCCTTGCCGCCCCACACCTGGATGGCGTCGTTAATGATGGTCCAGAGATGTTCGGTGGCGAAGACTTTCAAGATCGCGGTTTCCAGCATGTAATCTTCGAAGCCGCGGTCGATGAAGGCGGCGCACTGCGTCGTGGCGGCTTCCATGGCGAATGTATGCGCCGCCGCGAAGGCGATCTTCTTTTGCACCAGTTGGAACTCGGCGAGCGGTTGCTGGAACTGGACGCGCCGCTTGGCGTGCTCGACCATCGCCTTCAGGGCCGTCTTGGCGTGACCGGTGCAACTGGCGCCGAATGTCGTGCGGCCGAAATCGAGCACGGTAAGAGCGACTTTCAGCCCTTTGCCGATGGGGCCGAGAATATTGGCCTTGGGCACGCGCA
>DATNBQ010000509.1:0-9470 GCA_035571955.1 Urbifossiella sp.
TTGAAGTTGAGGATCAAGTTGGCCAGCGAGAGCTTGTAGGCTTTGAGAAGATCGGCTTCGCGCGGTTCGCTCGCCGCCGCGGCATTCAAGAACGGCTCGCAGCAGTTGCGGTAGCCGGCGTCGTTGGCGACGAGCGATAGCACGTGCTCCGACCAGCCGGCGAAATCGCGGCCGAGCATGGCGGCGTCGGCGATTCGTTCCCCCGGCAGATCGTACAGCTTCAGCAGGCAGTCGCTGAAGCGCCAATCGCTTCGTTCGAACTGGCAGACGAACTGAGAGCGGTCGCGGGTCTTGCCGGGCCAGCGGCCGCCGTGCACCAGGGCGTCGCGGCAACCGGCGTAGTTGAAGGCGTCCCAGCCGTTGTCCGCCGGCAGCGTGGTGAACTTACGCAGGCGGGTTTCGCCGCCGCCGAGCGCGAACCGATCCGCGTCGTGATCCTGCAAATGGTTGATGAGCGACGTGAGCAGCACCGTCTTGCCGGAGTTGTAGAGGCCGACGACTCCGACCCGGCACTCGGTCGTTTTGACGCGAAGCATGCTCATCGGAACCTCGGCGCGGCACCTGGATTCTTCATCCTAGGGCGGCCGTACCGAAAGTGTGAGCCGGTATTCCATTGCCGAGGCGATTACTTCTCGGCATTCACTTGTATCCATTCGCGGATAAGATTGAGTAAGTCCCGGTAATTCTTCAAATCGTGCGCAGTCTTATGAGCGCTCCTGAGCAACGCCGGTAAATCGGCTTGAAATTGCCGAAACGTTCGGATGATATGATCGCGGCCAGCGAGGTGTCTCGTCGTTTGATTTTGCAGCCAGTTTCGCACATCGGCAATAAGTTTGTCGGGGTCGCCGCCGTGGCTCTTGATGTCTTGCCCAGCAATATCCGACAGGTATTTTTGATAGCGATACGGCTCTCGATCCAGAACCAAAACCACCTTCGATCGTTGCAGCCGCACGCCGCCGTGCCGAAAGCCCATGAAAACCCCGAACTCATACGGCATATTGAATCGCGGTAAACCTTCGGCGTTCGATTCTGTTCGTGAGATGTCATGGATTCCGAACTGCGAAGCTTCGATTAGGCGAATCAGTTTCTCGGCACGAGTCTCCCCGGAGTCATCCACTTCCAGGGAGCACCGAACCTTAAATGAACAAAACTCAATCGTGAAGAGCAGTGCGCGAAAGAGCGGTTCGTATTCGTCGTCGAACGGGCAGTTGACAAAGACGCTCGTGTCGAACGTATGCACGATGTCGGAGGGCGAAGCAGACACGCGCATCACCTCTTTTGCGTCGCCTCTGCTTCACGCTTCAAGCGCTCGCCGATCACTTTGCGAACTGAGTCGCGGATCACCGCGATTGGAATCTTCCCTCCTCGAATCGGTCGGTTCACACGGAGGAGAAACTTCTCGCCAGTAAACTCGTCGGTCATCCAGACCCCGGGCCCACGAAAGACGGATGGTTTCCGCTTTCGTTTCTTGGGGGCGGTATTATTCAAGGCATGCGGCTTTTTCTTGACGGCCATCGGAACTACTCCTCTCGCATTCCATTATATCAGACGCCCACCGGCGTCGCGGCGGCGTCGATCTTCGCCTGCAGGGCCGGGGAAATCTTCATCGTGCCCTTGCATTTCGGGTACTTCAGGCAGCCGAGGAACAGGCGGCCGCCGAAACGCGACGGCTTCAATTGCATCGGGCCGTCGCACTCCGGGCACTTCTCCGTGATCTCCACGTTCGGCATCGCGACCTTCGGCTTCTCCTTCTTCTCGAAGACCGGCAACTCGATCCCCTTGGCCTTGAACTGCTCGCGCATCTCGGCGTTGATCGACTTGGCGTTGCGGCACTTCGGGTAGCCGGAACAGGAGAGGAACGGCCCGCGCCAGCTGGTGCGGATGTGCATGGGGCTGCCGCACTTCTCGCAGACGATTCCCGTATCCACGGGCTTCACCGGGTTGCCCTGCTCGTCCGCATCGGCGATGAACTTGCACTTCGCATCCGGGCACTGCACGTACTTCTTGCCGGCCTTGCTTTCCTTCAAAAGCAGGGTGTGCTTCTCGCACTTGGGACAGAGGTTCTTGGTCGGCAAGGCGGTGACAGCGACGCTGCCGTCGGCCCGCAGGTTCATGGTCGTCGGGCATTCCGGGGCCCCTTCGCAAGTGAAGAAGACGCCGAAGCGCCCTTCGCGCTTGACCATGAACTTGCCGCAGGCGGGGCACGGAATCGTGGTCACTTCGGGGCCGGCGATTTCCTTGCCCGAGGCATCGCGCTTGTACAGGCACTTGTTCTCCTTGTCCTTCCAGCCGGTGCAGCCGACGAAGGAGTTGCCGGTCTTCGCGCTGTAGCGTTTCTCGAGCGGCCGACCGCACTTGGGGCACTTCTCTTCGAGGATTTCCCGGGCCGGCGCCATCTCGGTAATCGCGCGTTTCAGGTTCTCCGAGAACGGCCCCCAAAACTCGTCGAGCACCTCGCGGTACTTGCACTTCCCCGTCTCGATGTCGTCGAGTTCCTCCTCGAAGTGGCTGGTGAACTTCACGTCCATCACCTTGGGGAAGCTGCCGACGAGCAGATCGGTGACCACCTTGCCGATTTCGCTGGCGAAGAAGCGGCCCTTTTCCTCCATGACGTAGCCGCGCTTCTGGATCGTGGAAATGATCGTGTTGTAAGTGCTGGGGCGGCCGATGCCCTCCTTTTCCAGGGCTTTCACGAGCGACGCCTGGTTGAACCGGGCCGGCGGCTGCGTGAAGTGCTGCGTCTCGAACAGGTCGAGGCGATCGAGCGGGTCGTTCTCCTTCACGAGCGGCAGTTCGACGTCGTCCTGCTTGCCGACGGGCGAGAGAACTTTGCGGTAGCCGGCGAACTTGACGACCTGGCCGCGGGCGCGAAAGAGCCCGGCGCCGGCGGCGATGTCGTACGTGGTCACGGCGATGACGGCCGGCACGCACTGGCTGGCAACGAAGCGCCGCCAGATCAGTTCGTAGAGCCGAAAGTTATCGCCGCCGAGGCCCATCGCTTGTGCCTGGGCCGGGGTGATATTCACGTCGGTCGGGCGGATCGCTTCGTGGGCTTCCTGGGCGGCCTTGCCGGAGGCATACATGTTCGGCCTGGCGGGCAGGTATTGCGGCCCGAGATTGGAGTTGGAACCGATGAAGCCGCGCACGGCGTTCAGCGCGTCCGGCGACACCCGCGTGCTATCGGTTCGCATGTACGTGATGAGCGCCGTTTGCCCCTGCCCGTGCAGTTCGACGCCCTGGTACAGATTCTGGGCGGCGGACATCGTGCGCGCCGTGCTCATTCGCAGGCGCAGGAACGCTTGCTGCTGCAGGGTGCTCGTGGTGAAGGGCGGGTTGGGCCGGTCGTTGCGGTCCTTCTGTTCGATCTTGGCGACGGTGAAGGGAACGCCGCGGAGGGCGGCGACCACAGCGTCGGTCGCGGCTTCGCTGCCGAGTTGCGGCTCGACGTCGTTCCACTTCACGAGCTCGGCGGTGAAGGCCCCTTCCGGCGGCTTGGGAATCTTCGCGGCGGAAGGAGGTGGCGAGCCGGGAGCGTCAGCGGCCGGAGTCTCGCCATCGGGTTGCGGAGTTTCCGTATCCTCCAGCGGCTCATCAGTTTCGGTTGCGGCAGTATCGGTCGCGGAGTCGGCACCCCCGACCGGACGGTCGGCGGCCGCCTTCGGCTTCGCGAGAATCTTCGACTTCACCGGATCGCTGACCCAGCGGATGCCCGAGCCCTGCGGCGCGAGCAGCGCCGTGATCTTCCAGTATTCCTCGGTAACGAAGGCCTCGATTTCGCGTTCGCGATCGACGATCAGTTTCACGGCGACGGATTGCACGCGGCCGGCGCTGAGGCCGCCGGCCACCTTCTTGCCGAGCAGGTTCGACAGCGGGAAGCCGACGACGCGGTCCATGGCCCGCCGCGCTTCTTGAGCCGCAACCAGCGAGGTGTCGATCTTCTCTTTGCGGGTCAACGCATCCTGGATCGCGGTCTTGGTGATCTCGTTGAAGCGGATGCGAAAAGTATTCTTCGGATCGAGCTTGAGTTCGTCGGCGATGTCGCGGGCGATCGCCTCGCCTTCGCGGTCGGGGTCGCTGGCCAGGAGCACGGTTCCGGCCCGGCTCGCCTCGCGCTTCAGCTCGTTCAAAATATCCTGGGAACTGCGGCGTTTGCGGCCGCTCTCGTCCTTCTTCTCGTCGACGGCGTAACGGAGCTTCCAGCCATCGGCGATGCGGATGCCGGCCACTTCTTCGCCCTTGAGCTTGCGGCTCGACAGGTCGCGAACGTGGCCGTAACTGGCGAGCACGTGGTAGCCCGGCCCGAGGTACTTGTTGATGGTCTTGGCCTTGGCGGGCGATTCGACAATAACGAGGTCGAAGCTCTTGCCGCCAGTGGCGGGCGGTGCGTCGCCATTGCGGCTGGCGGCGGCCGTGCGCTTGCGGCGATCCGCGGTCGGTTCCACGCCGCGCTTCGCGGCCTTGCGAACGGGCGCCTTCTTCTTCGCGGCGGCTGGCTTCTTCCTGGGGGTTGGCAACTCTGGCTCCTGGAACGTCTACCGTTGCAACGGGTGGGCTTGGTGCCCTAGAATCCCTACAATCGGATGTTTGAGGGCGTCGATGCCCCTCACCTGTAGTACAGCATTATGCGGAGCGTCAAGCCCCCACCGATGTCACCGCATGGTGGTAATGCGGCGCAAACCGAGGATTGGTCATGGCTTATAACCCTTTCGATATTTTCCGCCGCAACCAAAAGGCCATCTTCGCCGTCGTTACCGTCGTCATCATGTTCGTATTCGTGCTTTCCAGCGGGGCGGTCGGCCGCGGCGACTTCTTCAACTGGCTGCCCGAATGGGTCCATGGCCGCACTCATAAAGGCGACATCCTGGCCACGCTGGACAGAGACAAACTGCGTGCCAGCGACATCGAGAAGGTGCGCTTCCAGCGCGTTCTGGCCAACAAATACCTCGTGCAAGCCTCCGCCCTGGCCATGTCCAGCGCCGAACAGATCATGCATAACCTGAGCGAAAAGGGGACGCCCGGCTTGCTGCAGAGGTTTATGCAGGCGCAGCAGAGCGAACAGTTCGGGTTCGCGCCGCCGGGAACGATGCAGAAGCAAATGCAGGCCATTCTCGACGACCCGCGCTCCAACTCCACGGATAAGGAAGTCGTCAGCACGTGGCGATTCCGCGAAACGTTCCAGATGCGGCAGTTCCAGTACATGCAATCCGGAAACTACCTCAATCAAACGCCCAATCGCAGCGGCCACGACCGCGACGTCATCGAGTTCATGCTGTGGGATCGCAAGGCCAAGCAACTCGGGATCGAATACGGTGAGGACGATGTCAAGAAGACCCTGCTGCCGCGGGAATTTCTGGACGTACTCAAGACCGGCGACCAGAAGATTCGCTCGGACCTGTCCAAGGACTACCGCGATCGCTTCACCGACGACCTGCTGTACAAGTCGATCGCGGCGGAGTTCCGGGTGCGGGCGGCGCAGAACGCTGTCGTCGGGTCCCAGGGCCGCAGCGACCACACACTCAACGCCCCGCCGCTGTTCGCCGCCCCATACGACCTCTTCGAGTTCTACAAGGAGAAGCTGACTGCCACGAACTACCAGGCGCTCCGCGTGCCCGTCGAATGCTTCATCCCACTCGTCAAGGAGCAACCGACGGAATCCGAACTGGAACGACTCTTCAACGACCGCAAGCAGTACGAACCCGATCCTTCGCGCGAAGAGCCGGGCTTCCGCGAGCCTCGCAAAGTGAAGGTCGCCTGGCTATCGGCGACCGGCGCCGAACCTTACTACACCAAGAAGGCCGCCGAGTGGGTCAAGCTGACCGAAGAGTTCGCCAAGTCCGAGATCTGGGCGATGACGGTGCCCATGCCGAGCATTGGAATCGGCATGGCCGTCCCCATCGCCGTGCCGACCGTCATGAAGGAACCGCTCGTCCGCGAGAAGTACAAGAGCCAGGTGGTCGATACCTTCCACAACAAGGTCAATTTCGGCTGGACCGGGCCTTCCAGTTTCGTGATGCCTTACGACATTTTGGATACGAGCGTGGTGTTGCCCCAGAACCTGGCGGCGGCGGTCGGCGCCGCGGCCGGCGCCATCGGTTTCGGCGACGCCTTCCTCGCGCCGCGCAGCTTCCTCTACGCGACCTCGATCGCCGCCGAGCAGAAGGCCCGCATCAAGGCCGGCATGCCGCTCTTCCTCGGCGCCGTGCCCGGCCCGAGCATGCTGCCCACGATGCTGGGCGGCGAGGCCGCTTTCCGCAACAGCCTGCCCCAACCGCTGTCGTTGGCCACATACAAGCCGGAGCTGCTCGCCGGCATCGAAAAGAGCAAGGCCCGCGAGTTCGCCGAGGCCGATCTCAAGGAACTCGAGAAGACGATCAAGGATCTGAAGGAAACGGGCAAGTCGCGGGATAACGCCGCCAAGAGCCTGATTGCCGATTTCATCAAGACGCGCGGCGTGGCCAGCGGCGCCTCCGCGCAGTTCCAGGGCGAATACACCATCGGCGACGACCCCGGCCTCGCCCCGCTCAAGGCCGCCTACGAGAAGGAAGAGAACCCGCACGCCCGCGCCGGCCAGGCCGGACCCGTCCAGTTCGGCAAGAAGTTCTTCTGGAAGGAAGACTTCGGCCGGGACATGCGGCGGACCAAGGAACCCGCGCTCGGCGACTTTAAGCCCGAGTTCTACGAAGCCCCGCGGTCCTTCTCCCTCACCAATGAGCCGATGTTCCTCGCCTGGCGGACTGCCGACGAGAAGGAACGCGGCACGTCGTTCACCGAGGCCAAGCCGCGCGTCATCGAGGCGTGGAAGCGGATCAAGGCGCGGGCGCTGGCCAAGGCCGAAGCGGATCGCCTCGCCGCCGAACTCCGCGCCCGCCCCGAGCAATCCGGCTTCTCCGTGATTCCCGCCATGCTCGACATGGAAGCGAAGCTGAAAGCCACCTGCCCGGACGCCAAGGCCGAGAAGAAGGCTCGCTTGTTTGCGATTACCAACGTGGCGCCGCTCGTCATCGGGGCGGACACCATGTCGATTGGCGGCGGCAAGACGATCTCCAGCTACCAACTCACGCCCACCGTGAACATTCCCTACCCGACGCCCGAGATGCAGAAGAAGCTGATCGACGAGCGGAAGCAGCCCGAAAAGACCGCGTTCGTGGAAGCGGACCAGCCCAAGGATTCGTATTACGTGATCGTGCTGGAGAACCGCATCCCGCGCTTCAATGAAGAATTCCAGTTCGACGTGTACAACACGGCGTCGGGCAAGGTCGGCACGCGCTTCAACCAGGAGTATCTGGTGTCGGCCGCCGTCAAGGCCCGCGAGACGATCCTCACGCTGCTCAAGCGCGAATTCAACTACGTCGAGACGGACGAACAGAAGAAGAAGCTCGACGAGCGCGAAATGAAGGGCAATTCGGAAGAATAGCGCGGCGCGCTCCGCTCCGCGGACTCCGCGTCGCGGCTAATCCTCATTCACCCCACCGCGGAGTCCTCTCCATGTCCGTCGGCCGCTTCCTTGCCGTATTCGCCCTGGCCCTTGCCCCCGCCGCCAACGCCGCCGAGCCGTTCGCACTCCAAAAAGGCGACCACATCTGCATCATCGGCAACGCCCTCGCCGAACGCATGCAGCACGACGGCTGGCTCGAAGCTTACCTCCACGCCCGCTTCCCGCAGCACAACCTGACCGTTCGCAATCTCGGCTTTTCCGGCGACGAGGTCGGCGGCTACACCGACAAACCGGACTTCCACAAGCGGCTCCGCTCCCAGGATTTCGGCACTGCGGACCAGTGGCTCTCGGGCAACGCCCCGATCCCCAACCCCGGTGCCATCGCCGACAAGAGCATCGTCAAGGCGAACCGCTTCGAGAAGGTCGGCACCAACGCCGACGTGATCTTCGCCTTCTTCGGCTACAACGAATCGTGGGCCGGCGAGCCCGGCTTGCCGCAGTTCAAGAAGGACCTGGAAGCGTTCGTCAAGCACGCCAAGTCGCAGAAGTACAACGGCAAGTCCGCCCCGCGGCTCGTGCTATTCTCGCCGATCGCCTTCGAGAATCATCACAGTCCGAACTTGCCCACCGGCGAGTTGCAGAACAAGAACCTGGCGCTCTACTCGAAGGCGATGGAAGATGTGGCGAAAGCGAACGAAGTGCGCTTCGTGGATCTGTTTACACCGATGAAAGAGACATACACCAAGGCAGCCGCAGGATCGCCGCTTACCATCAATGGCATTCATCTCAACGAGCGGGGCAACCTCGTTGTAGCACGTTCCATTCTTTCAGGCCTTTGGCCCGGCTGGGAAAGCGTGGACATCCTCAAACCTGTTCGGGATGCATTCGACGAGTCTCGGACCGAACCAATCCGCGCCGCCGTGGTCGCCAAGAATCGCATCTTCTATCAGCGATACCGGGCCACCGATGGCTACTCCACGTTCGGCGGCCGGGCCTGGCTCAAGTTCGTCGACGGCCAGACCAATTACGAAGTCGTCCAGCGCGAACTCGAAGTCATCGATCAGATGGTCCTCAACCGCGACAAGGTCATCTGGTCTTTGGCGAGCGGGGGGCGTCAGCCCCCTGATTCTGAGATCGACAACAATCTGCCGCCGTTCATCACGGTGATTTCCAACAAGCCCGGCAAAGGCCCCAACGGCACGCACCTGTTCCTGTCCGGCGAGGATGCCATCAAGTCGATGAAGGTCGGCGCCGGAATGAAAGTGTCGCTGTTCGCGGACGAGAGCATGTTCCCGGAACTGGCGAAGCCAGTGCAAATGCAGTTCGACCCGGCCGGCCGCCTCTGGGTTGCCGTGTGGCCCAACTACCCGCACTGGAAGCCCGGCGAACCGATGAACGACAAGCTGCTCGTCCTCGAAGACACCAACGGCGACGGTAAGGCCGACAAGAGGACCGTCTTCGCCAACGGACTCGCCAACCCCACTGGCTTCGAGTTCTATAACGGCGGCGTCATCGTCGCCCAGGCCCCGGACCTGATGTTTCTCAAGGACACCGACGGCGACGGCAAGGCCGACGTCCGCGAGCGGCTCATTCACGGCCTCGACACCGCCGACACCCACCACACCGCCAACAGCTTCGTCCTCGATCCCGGCGGCGCCCTTTACTTCCAGGAAGGCACGTTCCACCATTCCCAGGTCGAAGATCCGTACGGCCCGCCCAAGCGGAACGCCAACGGCGGCGTCTATCGCTACGACCCGCGGACCCAGAAGTTCGACGTTTACGTCACCTATGGCTTCGCCAACCCGCACGGCCACGTCTTCGATAAATGGGGCCAGGACATCGTGATCGATGGCACCGGGGCCGTGCCGTATCATGCGCCGCTCTTCGCCGGCCACCTCGATTACCCGCAGAAGCACAGCGGCCCGCCGCAGGTCTATCAGCAGCGCACCCGCCCCTCCGGCGGCATGGAAATCCTCTCCAGCCAGCACTTCCCGACCGATTTCGAAGGGAATCTGCTCGTTACCAACTGCATCGG
>DATNBQ010000510.1:0-8387 GCA_035571955.1 Urbifossiella sp.
GTGGCGCCGGCGGAGATCACGTGCCTGCCGCCGCCGGCTTCGCGAATGGCATCGGCGAGCGGGCCGCTCTTGTCGGCCGGTTGCGGCTTGCCGTACTTCTCACCATCGAGATTCACTAGAACCACCGCCACTCGGTCGGAGGGTGTTTCCATCGCAGTCTTGGCGCCCGGAAGCCTCAGGGCATCGACGCCGGCCTTCAATTTGGCGTGATCGAGCGGCTCAGCAAAGCTGAGAACGACGCCGAAGGACTGAGTGTCTTCTCCACGCTTAGCCTTGGGCCAGAACAGGGTGGCCGTCTTCAATGCCTCCGGCTGCGAGCCGAAAAGCTCTTTCGTCTTGGCGGCCAGTTCTTGGAAAAGATTGGCGTCGGCCTCGCGGATCGATTTGCCGAACTTGCCGTTCCACAATTCCGCGACATCGGCGTGGATGAAGAACGCGGCGTCGAGGGGAACGTAGCGGAGCGCGGTGGGGATGGCCGGGGCCGCGTTATTCTGAGCGACGACCGAGGCCGTGGGGCGCGGCGGTTCAGTAGCGCCGGGCTGCGCCCCAGAGGCCGGAAAGAGCACGGCGCCGACGCCCGCGGCTAGCGCCATCGCCGCCGCCGCCAGTTTCATGCGAATCGCTGTCATGGGAGTTACCTGGCTCGCAAGGTTCAGAATCGCGGGCGAGACCGCCTCGCCGGCGTTCAAGAGTGACATCGCCTTGTCAATGATGGCGGCGGGCATGGCCAGGCAGACGGTGGCGACGCCCAGGGTGAGCGCCCCGCCGGCAGCGGCCGGCGCCAGGCCGCGCCCCGCCAGTCGCTCCACGAGCCGTTGCCGGGCCCGCGTCAGGCGGCTGGTGAGCGTGCCGGGCTTGACGCCCAGTTGCCTGGCCGCATCCGGCTGGCTCACGCCTTCCAGTTCGCACAGCACGAAGGCCGCCCGCATCGCTTCCGGCAGCCCCTGCACCTCTTCGTGCACGGCGGCAAGGAGCGTCGCCCAGGCAGCATCCGGCACGGTGCGATCGGCCTCGGGACGCGAGCCGTTGTGCTCGTGGTGGCGGCGCCGCGCCGCCGATCGCTTGATCTTCAAGCAGGTGCGGAGCGCGACCCCATGCAGCCAGCCGGCGACCGCTTCGCTGCGGCGCACGGCGGCTCCGGAGCGAATCAGGGCCAGGAACGTCGCTTGAAACGCGTCCTCGGCCTCGGCGTGGCACATCAGCGAATGCCGGCACACGCCCCAGACCATGGGCCCGTGGCGGCGCAGCAGTTCGCCGAATGCCGCCTCGTCGCGCGTGCCTAGGAAGCGGCGCAGCAAGTCGCCGTCGCTTTCCGACGAGAAACCGGCCCCCAGGCTCTCGGCCTGGCGAAGCACCAAGTTGAGAAGCGATGCACCCATCGCAGTAGTGTTCCCGCTCGCGGTGCGTTCCTGCAAAAAAAACTGCGCTTTGGCGTAGCCGCGGTCCAACCTGAAGCGCGCAACGTTCGCGCTCCCGTTGGGTCGCGGTTAAGCATTGGGCAGATGTGTTTTCAGTTCTCGCTGAAGTCGAACTTGGCCAGGCGATCGCGGCCGAGCGGATCCGCCGCGTACTTCCCATAGCAGTACGTACACATGTCGAAGCGCTGCTTCTTGCATGCGGGGAAAGCGGGCAACTCGTCGCCGCTCTCCTCTTGCTCGCTCAACAATTGAGCCATCTCTTCCACCTGGTCGACATCGGTGTCTTCGTCGGTGAGTGCGGCCGGGTTCTTCGCCGGGTAAGCTTCGACCTTGATGACGAAGCGGTGCGGGGAATTCGCTGCCAGGGTCTTGCCACAGATATCACACGAGAAGTGCAGCATGGCCGTCTAGTCCTCGGTCACAAGGGATCGGTCGGGGACGGGCATCCTCGAACCGGAGGCAGCGGTCGCCGTGCGAGTACGATGTGAAGCGCCGCGGTTGCCTCTTCACTCCATCTGACATTGCGGGCGGTGAGCCTGTCAAGCGGAAACCCGCCAAGTCCGCAGAACCGCTTTCGGTGAAAAAGAAGGAAAAGTCCGCCGTGTCGCTTGTAATTCTTGCCGCTTCGGCGCAGGCGCGAATGGGCGGGCGAGCGCCGAATGCGGGGAATCGCACGGTCCGCCGTAAAAGGCCGCGCAACCGGCGCGATTGGCACGGTGACTGCATTACTCATCACCGCCAACGACGGAACCCGGCGGCGTTCGAAGACTGGGAACTGGGCAGTTGGCTCGCATCCGAATTTCGACTCCCCCCGACGGGCTGGGCGCGCCCCCGACCCGTGCATACCCCACGGCTCTTCCGTTTACGCCAATCCCGCACGGCCGGCGGCTCCTGGAGCTAGCCGGCCCGTCTCTTTTTGTAACGTGGAATGCGGATTGCGGAATGCGGAATGATCGAATCGAGTAGGAACCGCATTTCGCATTCGTCGGGCAGTATCCGGACAACCGGAACACCGTGCATGCCGCGCTCATTCGGCACGCGCGCCAGAAGCGTGCGCCGAAGTTGAAGAATTCCGCGCCGCGCCATCGGCACGATCATTCCCGCCGGGCGCGGCTCCGATACCAGAACCAGACGGGATCGCAGGCACAATCGCGCCCGCTGGTCCGTCGCGATCGATCCCCCCGGACGGCCGAAGCCGGACGTCCGCTGCCGTCGCAGGAGGCGACCCCCATGAACGCTCGAAGCCTACGGCCGCTCGCCGCGGCCATCCTCGCCGTGCTCTGTGCCGCGGCCGCCGGCCAGGCCGACCCGCCCGCCTTCCAAATCGTCTACGACACCGTCACCGAAAAGCGCATGGAAACGCGCTACCAGACCGTCACCACCATGGTCGACCTGCCCACGCCGGTGACCGCGTATCGCGAGGAAGCCCGCATCCGCTACCGCACC
This sequence comes from Urbifossiella sp., assembly GCA_035571955.1. Lineage (GTDB taxonomy): Bacteria > Planctomycetota > Planctomycetia > Gemmatales > Gemmataceae > Urbifossiella. Next base: position 2,865 of record DATNBQ010000510.1, read on the forward strand.
GAGTACGAGGCCTCCACGAAGGAAGTTCAACAAACGATCGAAGTGCCCGTTACCGAGACGATCATGGTCGAACAGAAGTACCGCGTGCAGACGCCGGTTTACTGCACCGTCAACAAGGTCGTTTGCGAAACGATCATGCAGCCGGTGAAGGAAACGATCGTCAAGGAATGCAAGTCGACGTGCTACAAGCAGGTGAAGGAGACGTGCTATCGGGAAGTGCCGCGGACGGTGTGCCGGACGGTGTGCACGCCGGTGAAGGAACGGCAGAGCTTCGCGGTGAGCAAGCCGATTTGCGAGACGCATTACCGCGACGTTTGCCGGACGGTGTGCAAGGACGTGTGCGGCAAACCGACGTCCGTACAAGTAACGGAAAGGGTGCCGGTATGCATTAAGCGCGATGCCCAGGGAGCGTATGCCGATGCGGCGTCGCTGACCGGGGCGGCGGGCGACGCGGCCCGGAAGGGCGCCACCGTGGTCGGCGGCGGAACGGCGTCGCTTGCTCCCGGCTGCGCCACTTACGATGCCGACGGGCCCGGCCGCGTCTTCGTCGAAGGCGCCACTGCCGTTCGCGAAGTGACCGCCAACGTCACTCGCAACGTCCAGGCCACCGAGATCGTTCGCGAACCGTACACGATCACCAAGAACGTCGCTTACGAGGTCGTCAACAAGGTTCCCACGGTTATCGAGAAGCTGGTTCCCACGACGATCCAGAGGACCGTGCCGACGACGACTTGCCGAATGGTGACCGAAGAGAAGGTGCGAAAAGTGCCGACCCAGGTGACCTGCATGAAGAAGAAAGTGGTAACCAGGTGCGTGCCGTACACGGTGTGCAAGCAAGTTCCTTGCAAGGAGATGGTGAAGGTGCCATGTTCGCGGATCGAGATGGTGAAGACGCCGGTGTGCCGTCAAGTTCCGGTGCAGACGCCGGTCTGCGTGACGGTGAAGAAACCGCGGGTGGAGCAATGCAATGCGTGCGCGAGTCCGGCGTGCAACGCTTCCCAGTGCGCCCCAGGCAATTGCGCGTCGGGGGCTTGCACTGCCAACTGCGGCCAGCCCAACTGCAACGCGAATAATTGCGGCAACACCAACTGCGGACCGCAAGTGTGCGGCCCGAAGTGCGCGTGCCGGCCGCACCCGGTCCGCGATTTCTTCGGCAAGATTTGCGCGAGCCGCCTGGCCTGCGATCCGTGCAAGTAACATTGTTTAGCCGCGAGGCGGAGTCTGCGGAGCCGAGCGCGGAGCGCTCCCCACCGCGGGCTCAGCCTCGCGGTCGCGTGTTTCCCGTCAATCCGACAAATTCACTTCTCCTACCAGCCGTTGCCGAAAACCGTTTGAATGCCACTCGTGCTTCTTGCTAGAATAAAACCTTCCTGCCCGATTAGTGCCAATCCCGCCGGGATCGTTCCATGAAGCTGACTCGCGCCGCCGCGTTGACGGCCCTCATCGCGCCGTTCGTCTCCCTTGTGGGTTTGTACGTTGTCGCCGCCGAGCCGCCGAAGGCCGCCGAACCCGGCGCGAAGATCAGTTACTACAAAGACGTGCGGCCAATCTTCGCCCAGCACTGCAACGGCTGCCATCAACCGGCCAAGCCGCAGGGCGGTTTCATCATGACGGCACACGCGGACTTGCTCAAAGCCGGCGAACGCGATAAGCCCGGCATCGTTCCCGGCAAGCCCGCCGCCAGCTACCTCCTCGAACAAATCAAGCCGCTCGACGGCAAGGCCGAGATGCCCAAGGGGCGCGATCCGCTCAACCCGATTCAGATTCAGTTGATCGCCGACTGGATCGCCCAGGGGGCGGCGGACGACACGCCGGCTTCCGCCAAGGCCGACCCGGTGGACGCCGCCAATCCGCCCCGCTACCTCGCCCCACCCGTCGTCACGTCGCTCGATTTCGATGCCAAGGGCGAGTTCCTCGCCGTCGCCGGCTACCACGAGGTGCTGCTCTATTCCGCGAAAGATTTCCATCTGGTATCGCGGCTTATCGGCATCTCGGAACGCATCAATACGGTGGCGTTCTCGCCCAACGGCGAGCGGCTGGCGGTCGCCGGTGGATCGCCCGGCCGCTTCGGCGAAGTGCAAGTCTGGAACCCGCGCAAGGAAGCCCTGATCGTCTCGGCGCCAATCACTTTCGACACGGTTTACGGGCTGAGTTGGGCGCCGGACGGCAAACTGCTCGCCATCGGTTGCTCCGATAACACCGTCCGCGGCCTCGACCCCCTCACCGGCAAACAGGTGCTGCAAATGGGCACGCACACCGACTGGGTTCTCACGACTGTGTTCTCGCAGGACGGCGTGCACCTCGTTTCCGCCGGCCGCGACCAGACGCTCAAGCTCACCGAGGTGCCGACGCAGCGGTTCGTGGACAACATGACGAGCATTACGCCCGGGGCACTTCGCGGCGGTGTGATGACCATCGATCGCCGGCCGGTTGCCGAGTTCCGCACCGTGAAACTGTTCGGAACGCTGCTGAAGGTGAAGGCCGCCAAACGCTTGCAAAAAGTGCCGGCGGACACTCCGGGGGCCGTCCCGAAGCTGTACGACGAGGTGCTCGCGGCGGGTTCCGATGGCCGGCCGCGGCTGTACATGATGCACCGCGAGAAGAAACGCGAGATCGGCGACGACTCGAACCGCGTCCGCGAGTACGAACCGATGCCGGGGCGGATTTCGACGGTCGCGTTCAGCCCGGACGGCAAGCACTTCGCCGCCGTCAGCAGCCTGGACGGCAAGGGCGAAGTGCGCGTGTACGAGACCGATTCCGGGGCGAACCTTCGCTGCGATAAGATCAGCGGCCCCGCTTACACCGTAGCCTGGACTCCGGACGGCAAAACGATCGCCTCGGCGGGCTTCGATGGCAAAGTGTGGATTCACAAGGCGGCCAACGGCGAACTGCTCAAGGAATTCACGGTCCTGCCGCGAAACAAAACCGGCGCGCAATGAACTTGGCGAGCCGGCCGCGTCAGCGGCCGGAGAGTGAGCGCGGCGCATTGGCGATACTCGAGGTGCATATGTCTGATCGGCGTGCGATGTGGTGCGGGCTGGCCCTGGCGGCACTGTCGGCTGCCGAGGCCGCGGGCCAAGAAAGCTACCGGAAGCCGCCCAAGGCCGTGCTCGATATTCTCGACGCCCCGGCCCCGGCCACCGTCTCCGTCAGCCCCACAGGAACCGACCTGCTCTTCATCCAAACGGATCGCTACCCGCCGATCGCGGACTTGGCCGAACCGATGTTGCGGCTCGCTGGCCTGCGCATCAACCCGCGAACGAATGGCCCGGCCCGCGCGCCGCGCATCGCCGGCCTCACCTTGCTGGCCATCGCCAAAAACACCCGCAAGAGCCTGGAATTGCCGCCCGGTCGGGTCGGCTACCCTGTCTGGAGCGCCGACGGAAAGCGCTTCGCCGTGGCGGTTGCCACGGAAAAAGGGATCGGCCTCTGGGTCGCGGATGCGGAGGGCAGCAAGCTCGTGCCGCTGCCCAAGGTCGTGCTGAACGCCGCCATCGGCGAATCGTTCCAGTGGATGCCCGATAACCAGTCGCTGTTGGTGCAGTTGATTCCGGAGAACCGCGGCGCGCCCCCCGCGGCGCCGCGTGCCCCGGCCGGGCCAATCGTCCAGGAAGCGAACGGCCACGCCGCCCCCGTCCGCACCTATCAAGACCTGCTCCACAACCCGCACGATGAGGCTCTCTTCGCTTATCACGCCACGTCGCAGCTTGCAATCGTCGATGTGGCCACTTGCGCCATCACGCCGATCGGCAAGCCGGCAATCATCACGCGCACCGATCCGTCGCCGAGCGGCGAATACTTGCTCGTCTCCAAGATCACCGCGCCGCTTTCTTACCTTTACCCCTACTACTCTTTCCCGCATGACGTGCTCGTCCTCGATTTGAAGGGGGAAGTGAAGGCGACAATCGCGCGGCATCCGCTGCAAGACAAGGTGCCGATCGAAGGGGTGCCGACGGGGCCGCGGGCGATCCGCTGGGTTCCCAATTTCCCGCACACGCTGCTCTGGGTGGAGGCCCAGGACGGTGGCGACCCGCGCAAACCGGCCGAGTATCGCGACGCCCTGTTCTTGAAGACGGCCAGCTCCGACCGCGGCCCCGTTCCACTCTTGAAACTTGAACATCGTTTCGCCGGGGTCGATTTCTTCGCCATCGGCAACCGCATGCTGGTCCGCGATTACGACCGCGAACGGAAGTGGTCGCGGACATTCCTCGCGTCCAGCACGCCGCTGTTCGGCGAGGAACCGCGGCTGCTCTGGGAACGGTCGACGCAGGATCGTTATGGCGACCCGGGGACGCCTCTGACGCGGCGCTTGCCGAGCGGCCATCGCGTTCTCCGGACCGCCGGCGATGCGGCCGCCAGTACGATTTGGCTCGCCGGCCCCGGCGCCTCGCCACAGGGCGATCGCCCCTTCCTCGATCGCTTCGACATCAAGACCGCCAAGAGCGAACGCGTATTCCATTGCGATGAAGGCGAGTACGCCGCGGTGGCGGCGATCCTCAACGCCAAGGGAACGCGGCTTCTCATTCGCCGCGAGTCGCCCACCGAGCCGCCCAATTACTTCCTCATCGATGCAATGAGCCCGCATGGCCGCAAGCTGACGGACAACGCCGACCCCGCTCCCCAACTTCGCAAGGTCCGCAAGCAGTTGGTGACGACCAAGCGGCCGGACGGCGTGACGATCAGCTTCACGCTGTTGCTGCCGCCGGGGCACGAGCCGGGTCAGAAACTGCCGACCGTGTTCTGGGCATATCCGCGCGAGTTCGCCGCGGCCACGACCGCCAGCCAGGTGGATGGCACGGCGTCCGACTTTACACTGCCCCGCGGGGCCTCGCACCTCTTCTTCCTCACGCAAGGGTACGCCGTCATGGACGAAGTGACGGTGCCGATCGTCGGCCCGCCGGGAACCGCCAATGACACGTATATTTCCCAGCTCGTTGCCAGTGCCAGGGCGGCTATCGACAAGGCCGCCGAAATGGGCGTCGATCGCGACCGCATCGGCGTCATCGGCCACAGTTATGGGGCGTTCATGACGGCGAACCTGTTGGCGCATTCGGACCTGTTCCGCGCCGGCATCGCCCGCAGCGGCGCGTATAACCGCACGCTCACGCCGTTCGGGTTCCAGAACGAACGCCGCACCTTCTGGGAAGCTCCGACCGTTTACGACGCCATGTCGCCGTTCTTCCATGCCGAGAAGATCAACGAACCGCTGCTCTTGATTCACGGCGAGGCCGACAACAACGCCGGCACCTTCCCGATGCAAAGCGAGCGCCTTTACCAGGCGATCCGCGGCAACGGCGGCACTTGCCGGCTGGTGATGCTGCCGCACGAGTCGCACGGCTACGCGGCACGCGAATCGATCGAACACGTGTTATTCGAGCAATTCGCCTGGTTCGACAAGCACGTGAAGAATGCGACACCGCGCCCGACATAACCGCTTACCCGCGACCCAGCGGGGAGCGCGCAACAATCGCGCTCCCCGCTGGGTCGCGGCTAAAGAGGCGGGACTGGCCGCGGCCCGGCGAA
>DATNBQ010000511.1:0-5244 GCA_035571955.1 Urbifossiella sp.
AGAATGAGCGATTGTCCGGAGATGCCGACGGTGTGGCCGACGCCGGGAATCCCTTGCGAGGCGTCGCGCTCGCCGCTCTTCGAATCGCGCGGGCCGAAGATCGCGTCGTCGATTTTGGCCATGCGGTTCTGCGTCCGCTCCACCGAGGCCGAGTCCGGCAGTTGCACGTTCAGGATCAGATAGCCCTTGTCTTGCTGCGGCACGAAGCCGACCGGCGTGCGGACGAATTCGAAATAGGTCAGCGCGAGCAGTCCAACATATACGACGATCACGATGACGACGACGCGGAGCAGCCGCTCCACGACCTTGGCGTAACCGTGGGCTGTCGCTTCGTAACCGCGATTAAATAGCCGAAAGAACCAACCCAGAAGGAAGTCGAAGCCGCGGGTCAGGAAGTCCTTGCGAGCGTCTTGCTTTTTCAAGAGCAGCGCGGCCAGGGCCGGGCTGAGCGTGAGCGAGTTGAAGGCCGAGATCAACGTGCTGACGGCGATGGTAACGGCGAACTGACGGAAGAACTGCCCGGTGATGCCGCCGAGGAACGCGGCCGGCACGAATACCGCGGCGAGCACCAGGCCGATCGCAATCACTGGGCCGGTCACCTCGTCCATCGCTTTTCGCGCCGCCTCGCGCGGTTCCTCGCCCTTTTCCAGCCATCGCTGCACGTTCTCCACGACGACGATGGCGTCGTCCACCACGATGCCGATCGCGAGTACCAGCCCAAACAGCGTGAGGTTGTTAAGCGAGAAGTTCAACAGGGCCATGGCGGCGAAGGCGCCGACGATCGCGACCGGCACCGCCACCAGCGGAATCAAGGCTGCCCGCCACGATTGCAGGAAGATCAGCACCACGATCGCCACGAGGATCACGGCAATCAAAAGCGTCCGGTAAACTTCGTTCACGGACTGACGAATGAACGGCGTGGTGTCGTAAACGATCTCGTATTCCATCCCTTCGGGGAAGCGTTTCTTGAGTTCCTCCATCTTGGCGTAAATGCCCTCGGCGGTGTCGATGGCATTGGCGCCGGGCAGGCCGAATATGGTGAGAGCAACCGTCGGGCGGCCGTCCAGCGTGGCGCTCTGATCGTACTGCTGGGCGCCGAGTTCCACGCCGCCGAACCCGTCGCGGCGAACGGAAACGACGTCGCGCAGGCGGACGATAGCCGACGATTGCCCGGCGGGCGAAGCCGCCGTCCCGGCTTGATTCCCCGTCGCCGAACCGGCAGCCGGCTGCATTCCATTCATCGATGGCATCGCGGCGCTGGTTCCCTGCTGGGCGGCTTGCGCCCCCGCCGTCCCGCCCTGACCCACCTTGACGATGATGTCCTCGAACTCGGACACTTCGATGATCCGGCCGCGCGTGTTGATCGTGAGTTGGAACTGCGAGCCTTTCGGCACGGGCTGCTGGCCGATCTGCCCCGCCGCGACCTGCACGTTCTGCTGGGCGATGGCGTTGACGACGTCGGTGGCCGTGAGGTTGAGCGCCGCCAGCTTGTCCGGGTCGAGCCAGGCCCGCATGCTGTAATCGCGCTGCCCCAGGTAGCCGACCCCCGCCACCCCGGGCAGCCGCCCCAACTCGTCGCGAATGTCGATCGTCGCGTAATTGCTCAATTGAAGATCGCGGAAGTTCTCGTTACTCGAAAGCAGGTTCACGATCATCAGCGTGTTCGGCGACTGCTTCTTCACCGAGATGCCTTCGCGCTGCACGAGGTCGGGAATCACGGGCAAGGCGAGACTCACGCGATTCTGGACGAGCACCTGGGCGATGTCGGTATCGGTGCCGAGTTTGAACGTAACCACGAGGGTGTAAGCCCCGTCGTTGGTGCACTGCGACGACATGTAAAGCATCCCTTCGACGCCGCTGACTTGCTCTTCGATGGGGGCGGCGACGGTATCGCGGAGCACGAGGCAATTCGCGCCCGGATAGCGTGCCGTGACAATGACCGTGGGCGGGGCGACATCCGGATATTGCGCCACGGGAAGCGAGCGCACGGCGACCCCGCCGGCCAATAGCAGCACGATCGACAGCACCGAAGCGAAGATCGGTCGATCGATGAAAAAGCGGGGGATCATGGCGTTCTCCTCGCCCGGCGCCGAGCGATCATTTCGAAAACGACCCCCCACCCGCCATCTCGCTTCGCTCGATGGCGACCTCCCCCACAAGGGGGAGGTGAAAAAAGGGCTCACATTCTTACACCTCCCCCCTTGTGGGGGAGGTCGTCGCCTCGCGCTAGCGAGGCGGCGGGTGGGGGGTGTTCTGGTTCTCGAATTTCCTCTTAGCCGCGCCAATCCACGAAACGCTGGATCAGATCGAAGAACACGGGCGTCAGGAAGATGCCAAAGACGGTGACGCCGAGCATGCCGGTGAAGACGGCAATGCCGAGACTCTGGCGCATCTCGGCTCCCGCTCCTCCGGCGAAGACGAGCGGCACAACGCCGAGGATGAACGCCAGCGATGTCATGAGGATCGGGCGAATGCGAAGGCGGCTGGCTTCCAGTGCCGCCTCGTCGCGCGGCTTGCCGCCCCGGTGCAGCGACTCCGCGAACTCCACGATGAGGATCGCGTTCTTGCACGCGAGCCCCACCAGCACGACCAGGCCGATCTGCACGAAGATGTCCACGCCGCGGCCGGAGAGCAGCACGCCGCCGATGGAGCAGAGCAGGCACATCGGCACCACGAGGATGACGGCCAGCGGCAGGGCCCAGCTTTCGTACAGGGCCGCCAGAGCCAGGAAAACGAAGGCCACGGCGACGAAAAAGACATAGATCGCCGTGTTTCCCGTGCGAATCTGGAGGAACATCAACTCCGTCCAGGCGGTGGTCATGGAGCGCGGCAGGGTCTCGTTTGAGACGCGTTCGACGGCGGCGATGGCGTCGCTCGAACTGACGCCGGGCCGCACGATGCCCGTCACCGCCGCGGACGTATAGAGGTTGTAACGGGTCACCGTCACCGGACCGTTGATCTCGCGGAGCCGCATCAGCGTGCCGAGCGGCACCATCTCGCCCCACTGATTCCGCACTTGCAACAAGGCCACGTCATCCACGCGGGCCCGGTACTGCCCTTCCGCTTGCAGCGTGACCTGCCAGTGCCGGCCGAACTCGTTGAAACTCGTCGCGTACAGCGAGCCGAGGTAGATTTGCATCGTCTCATTCACATCGTTGATGTTCACGCCGAGCGATTGCACCTTGATGCGATCGACATCGAGGTAAAGCTGCGGCGTCTTGGAACGGAACTGCGTGAGGGCCCCGATCACGGACGTCTCGTGCTGCAGTTTGGCGACGATGGCATCGGTGCGGTTTTGCAGGTTAGTGAGGCCGAGCCCGCCGCGGTCCTGAACCATTACCTTGTACCCGCTGGCGACGCTGAGCCCGGGCACCGGCGGCGCGCCGAATATCTTGATGTCCGCATCAATGTTGCTCTCGGCAAGCTTCTTGCGGAGCCTCGCCATCGCCGCATTCGCCGACAGATGCGGATCCTTGCGTTCGTTGAACGGCTTCAAGATCAGGAACGCCGTGGCGAAGTTCGGGCTGTTCGACGCCATGACGAGCGACATCCCGGCCGCCGTCGCCGAGTGCTGGACCGACGGATCTTGTAGCGCAATGGCATCGACCTGCTTGGTGATCTCCCGCGTCCGTTCGAGCGACGACGAATCCGGAAGTTGAATGCTGACGATCAGCCGGCCCTGGTCCTGGTCGGGGACAAAGCCGGTCGGCGCGATGGAGAACACCCAGTACGTGAGCGCGACGAGACCGCCGTAGACGATCAGCACGACGAGGCTGACGCGCAGTAAGCGGGCGAGAACGGCGATATAGACTCGCGTGCCGGCATCGAAAACGCGCGCGAACTGGCGGCCGAACCACGCCAGCGGCCAGAGCGCGAATGCCGCGATCCGTCCCAAACGACTGGGCGCCGTGCCGCGTTGCGGTTTCAGAAGGATCGCCGCCAGCGCCGGGCTCAGCGTCAACGAGTTGATCGCCGAGAACAGCATCGACGCCGTGATGGTGACGGCGAATTGCCGATAAAAGAGGCCAGTGATGCCGCCGACGAACGCGCAGGGGATGAAGACGGCGCAAAGCACGAGCGCGATGGCGATGATTGGAACCGTCACTTCGTCCATCGCCCTGTGGGCGGCCTCGCGCGGAGCGAGCCCCCGTTCCAGCCATCGTTCCACGTTTTCCACGACCACGATGGCGTCGTCCACCACGATGCCGATGGCGAGCACGAGCCCGAACAGCGAGATGTTGTTGATCGTGAAGCCGAGCAGGGCCATCACGCCGAATGTGCCAAGGATCGCCACGGGAACGGCAATCAACGGAATCAGCGATGCCCGCCAACTTCGCAAGAACAGAACGACGACGAGCGCCACCAGACCGATGGCCTGAAAGAGCGTGATCTTCACGTCGTCCACCGATTCGCGGATGAACGGTGTGGTGTCGTAAGCGATGTCGTAAACGACGCCTTCGGGGAAGCGCGGATCGAGTTCGCTCATCTTGGCGCGAACGCGGTTGGCGACATCGAGGGCATTGGCGCCGGGGAGCAGGTGAATGGCGAGGCCGACGGCCGGCATGCCGTCGTAAGTGGAACCGTTCGTGTATTGCTGGGCGCCGAGTTCGACGCGAGCGATGTCGCGGATGCGGGTGATTCCCGGCGACGGGACGGAGCCGCCGTCGAGCGTTCCGCCGCTGAGGGCATTGGCGCCGACGGTCCCGCCGCTGGGAACGAGCATGGATGTCGGGGTCGCGGCGCCGCTGCTTCCCGCCGCGGTCGAAACGATGCCGATTGCGGTTCCCGACTCGGAGGAGTCGGCGACGCCGCTCGGAAAGAGCGGATTCTGGTTGGGCGGCGCCGTGGCCGGCCCGCTAATCAAGGACGACGTGGAACTCGCGGTGTCGCCCACCGGCGGCGGCAGCGGCGTCGAATACGTCGACTGGCTGCCCGGCGAACTATTAATCGTCGAGTTCGGATTGATCGGCGCGAGTTCCGGCGGCATCCAGTTGAAACTCGTTCCCACGCCGGTGTTGGTCGCGGCGCCGCCGGAGAAGGCCCCGCCCGGGCTCATCATCGCACTGCTTCCACTCGTCGGCTGGATCGCGGTTCCGCCCGTCGCGGCAGTGGGAATTAATGCCGGCGGCCGCTGGCCGACTCGCGATTTCACGATGATGTCGCCGAACTGCTCCGGGGCGTTGAGGCGGCCGAGCGTATCGAGCGGCCACTGGAAGCCGAGGTCGCCGCGGCTCGGCGGCTGGC